>NZ_JBHHMI010000029.1:0-53728 GCF_042136365.1 Paenibacillus enshidis
GCAGATACATTCTATATACTACCTTGGATCGGCAGCAAGGGGATGAGAACACTTGAACGAATATTGCGAATGCGATTAGCCAACCAAATGAACCTTGGAAAAATAGCTATGTTATCGCCATACTGGATCAAGGTGTCGGGTAGATTTGAACCAGAAGAACTCTTGGGGCAGATCCGCTCATCCTGTGAGCAACTGCAGGACCCGCTGTCCCTAATTGGAGAGCATGAGATTCTTACGGTGGGGAAGTACGATGAATTCGTCGCACCCAGCCTCTTGAGGCAGGCCTACGCCATCGATGCGCTTGATATGTCCGAGTTGCTGTTACTTAACTGAAGGCTGCATGATTAGATGGAATCACGAAATAAGACCGGCTTCACAAAGGGATCCGTCCCATACATAATTTCCATACTATTGTCATGTGTACTCCAATAATCAAACGCCATCAATAGCGAAGTGCAGAATACCCGAAAGTTATGCTTTCCTTATATAATGCCTTATAATAATTAATAATTTCCAGTGCTAATTGAAAGAAGGGAATCATATGACCAAAATGAGAGTTTACCCAACATGCTTAATTTGTGACAAGCTGGATTCTACCATGACCTCTTGTGCAATCTACGGCCTTTTGTCACCGGGGCAAATAAATGATACTTCGATAGGGAAAAGTTGCAGTGAACAAGGAGACTATATTCGCAGGCTGCATGCTACGCCGAATGAGTTTAATTATCAGACTGGAGCAAAAGAAGAGGAGAGTCTACTTGTATTCAACATTGAAGATGAGGCGCAAAAATTCAGAACTGAACACGGCATAACGATTGAGGAATGGATACAACAAACTTTTAGCCAGCAGCAATCTAACAAGGAGTGATAAAGTTGGTATTATAAAATACCAGTGATAATCGGATTCATGACTTTGATTGGTATAGGTGTTCTATATCTAATCTACTAGTAAATGAGGAAGAAGATGCAGAGGACGAGGAAGAAAAAACTCGTGGTTTTATTAACCAAAGAAATCAAAGTAAGGTTGGTACATTGATGGAAAATGCATTTATATATTAGTAGATTGTGATTATCCGCTTGTTCGTGAATTTGATGACCATGATGACGATTATGACCCATGGGGAGGAAGAAACCATGATTTATTATGTCAAGAGAGAATACGCGCCTAACGTGCTCCTAACGCCAAGCGATAATCTATTTGAAGTTCTGGACCATCTGGTGGCGGCCAGTCATGCCGTTGTCCCACCTTCTGTTGGGGTGAAAAGTTTTTTTGGGTTGAAAGAGCTGCAGTTATTCATGAGAGTATATGCTGATAATCCAAAATATAAGTGTTTCGAGGTAACTCCTTATGGCATAGTCGAAGTGAATGCTCCCACCGCCTGAAGAGACGGGGGATTCTTGTTTCGACGATCGCTGCCTTTCTGTAGGAAAGGTTTGACTGGATCTCCACAAGCGTTCGATGTGGCACGTATCCCGTTCGGGGAAAGCCCTTCCTACGGTATTCGGTCCATCACGCTACGATCTGGACAATGGAAAGAAACGTTTGCCGCCATGGACAAGGGCTTGTCGTACCATGCTTGTGCCACACAGTTTCCAGATCTAAGCAAGTACATCCTTGGTTGAAAATAACAGATAGTTTTGCCCTACAATCGGCTGTTCGGCACGTAGCCGATAGGAATGTCTAATTTCAATCCGTCGGACAGACTCCTAGGTTCCTGTGACGAGTCTCACCCCCCGTACGGAGCTAGGAGCGTGCTGGGCGGAATCGGGGAGGCCTCGCCACATCATGTCCGCTGTGCGTTACTGCGCTTAAGCGGCCTTTCAGGAATCCATTGGCGCGCATCATCGTGCCAGGGGATAGAATCGAAAAAGGAAGGAGAGAACCGGCCAAAAGCCGGTTCTCTTGATGCAAAGCATTTTTCCCTTTGGGGACTCAAGCCAGCATTCGACTTTCGAGCTACCGATGTGTAGCCCTTGCCGAACGCAATGACTCACAAGCATAAAATCGCGTATCTCCGTGCAGTTATGAAAAGAGGCTATAACCGCTCGCAACGGTTATAGCCTCTAAATCGAAACCCTAAATAATTTAAACTGAAGGGGGGTAAGGGGGATGCTTTCTCAACCCTTACACCTCCAGATTATAACATATATTGGATCAAGTCAAGCAGACGTAACGGGAACCTATGCAGTTTGACTGGAAACGACTGAAAGAAATACAGCCATTCGCGATGGCAAACTGCAGGTAAGATGTAGCTTGGTGGTGCCCGCAGCGCCCCGAAAACTTGCTAGTAATATACTTGTTAGCAAGCATATCTACCTGCCTTGGTGCCACTGCTGCAGCTTATCGGCTCATTCACGATATTATCTGCAGTTCTGCCACTGGTTTCTTGCGTTTTTACTCCATACGACGATCACCTGCAGCTCATCCTGAACCTATCGAGAGGGACTTCCCATTTTTCCGAGGGGTTTTTCGCGATCTCACTCTCTCCCACCCAATCTAATTCTGCTACTTGATCCGTGTTAAGTTGCAGAGTACAGTTTTTCTACTGGGTCCGTACTCAGCATAAGAATAGATACGTGTTTAGGTAGAAGAATATTATACATGTTACTAGGAACGTGTTTACAGTGCTGCAGCTTAATTGGAAAAAGGGAGGGATAGAGGATCGTAGCGGCAGTATCGTATATCTTATGCTTGTTAACAAGTGTATTGCTTGCAAGTGTGTGCTATACTTAGAGTAGCAAGAGGCGCTAGGTGACGTTGTTGCTCTCTACGCAACGTAACGCAGCGTTAATTTTCACTGGAGGAGTTGGTCTGGTTGGCCAGGAATGAGTATCCCATTGCTAAAGAGGAATCACTAGGAAATTTGGTTAAGGTTCAACAAATCATTGATGTTATTGTACTGGCCGAGCTGCAGCAGGCCCAGCGCTATGGAAATGAGCTTGAACAGATCATCATCCAGCGACTTGGTGGGTTCACTACTCGAACCGTCGGAGTCAACAACGGCTACCTCTCCACTCGCCTCACCAAACTGGCTGAAGCTGGTCATGTTTTTCGAGCCTGGGAGGGGGATAACCGGTATAACCGTTACTATAAGATCACTGACCAAGGTCTCCTTTATTTCGAGCAACTGATCCGTGAGCTGCCAGAACGTATTGACTTGGTCCTCAGCATTTATACCGGGTTCAAGAAATATCTTGGTACGTTTGATCATCTTCGATAGAAAGGAGGACGAACCTTGGACTACTCAGATATCGTGAAACAACTCAAGGCAAATTTCCCACACGGTACTGTACAATTCAATCACGCTGCAAGGCCCTATATTCCGAATCAGGTTTACACGAATCGAATGGAGACGGTTACTGACAGCTCCTGGAGTTTTGAAATTCGTGAACTTGATATTAATCCAGCTGCCGGCTACATTAAAGCAATCGTCCGTGTCCAGATCGGTAGCATCTACAGAGATGGATATGGAGTCGAAGGTCTAAAAATCAATAGCGAAGGAATTCCGGAGAAGGTTTCAACCAAAGCAGACCAGGTTATCAACGCAGCTTACATCAACGCGCTTGATACCTGGGAGATGGGATGGAAAGACCTTGCTCCACACAAAAAAGAAGATTGGGGAGGGAACCCTGCACTAGCCCACCTGCTGAATCACGTTCCACCAGAACAAAGCGATGCATCCTTCGAAGGTAACAAGAAAATAGATCGTAAGTGTCTGGTATGTAACCAATACCTTACTGCAATCGAGTGGGAGCTGCTTGGCCATATTCCATCACTCAACAGAGAGGTAATGATATACTGCTTTACTCATTTACCCAATCATCTAAGCCGTCGGTTAGATCCGGATGAATATAATCGCTATAAAGAGCGAATTCTTCAGAACTAGGGTCTGTTCGTTAACGTGTTATTCTGCTAATATTCTAATTAGTTATTTAATTTATTGGCGTATTAATACTAAATTATAGGAGGCAAGTTTCCTATGATGGGCAGAACCCATCTTTGTATTGGAATAGGGGTGCAGCCACGTTTTAATAGACCAGGGAGATCAGGGGGATACTGATTGAAGCTTTTACAAGTGAAATTTATAGGATCGTTTGCGATCCACTTTCTATTTTCAGTCTGGATGTTACTCAAAGTGGTATTCTTTGGCCTTACTGAAATCTCAGGAATCTTGAATGTATTGCTTATGGTTTCTACTGCATTGATAGTTGTGGTGTTTCCGCTGGGTATGGTCGCTTATGAAAAAATATCTGGGAGTCATGATAAGAGGTTACTGAGCATCTATTCACGAGCTGCTTTTGCTGCTGTTTGTTAGGAGTAACCTTCTATCTTTTTTTAACTGGTAGTTTGTTTGACTTCCTCATTGAATTAAGGGAGGGAGTAAGAATCGAATAGGGGATCAGAAAGAGCATATTGAGAAACCTGACATTGGCTTTTAAAGTGATTTTGATCTATGGCCAGCTCCTGCAGCTGGCTTGTATTTGTTTGAAAAGCTAACATTAATTGAGGACTATCGTCATAGCCGTCCTCTTTTTGCTTCTACCGGGTATGGCGGTATTCTAGTACTGTTCGTTAACTTGCCCTTCTGCTAATATTCTAACTAGTTATATATTCAATTGGCCTATTAACACTAAATTATAGGAGGTAAATTGCCTATGATGGGCAGAACTCATCTTTGCATTGGAACAGGGGTAGTACTTTCAATAGCTGCGAGCACAGATACCCCCATCACGCTCCCCTTAATTGTTGCTACAGTGATCGGTTCACTGCTCCCAGACATAGACGAGCCCAACTCACTAATCGTCTCAAGATCCTTACCTAAGCCACTCTTAAATAGCATAAGGCTCCTATTAGTCGCTCTTGCAGCTATAATCTATTTCAGTAATTCGATTCCAGCTCCTTTGGCTACACTATTACCCTTAGCGGTCGGTGCAATAGCTTTTATTCCCGCCAGATCACTGCGGAACATATCAATGATCCTCATAGGAGTGGGGTTGCTTGTAACCGGACAGCTTTCAAATTCCTGGGCAACAATTATTGGAGCATGCTTATTGATCTGTGCAGTGGTTCCGCATCGAGGACTCACTCACACCGTATATGGACTGGTTGTTTGGAGCGCTCTTTTGTATTACGCTACATATCAAACATTGGGTCACATGATTTGGATTGCCGGCGGAACTGCTTACCTTCTGCACCTATTAGCCGATGCAGTTACAGACCATGGAATCCGGCCACTGCCTCCGCTTAAGTACAGGCTCCGGTTCAGGTTGATGAGCACTGGTACTCGTAGCGGATCAATAATAGAGGGTGTATGCATACTTATGACTCTAGCATTAGTGGTTTTCGCCTTTTTCATGTGATAAATCGGCTTAAGCGCCGCTTTTACATTGGATGCCGGGCGGCATAGCCCGGACCAACTGGGAATTCAACTTCTGTTGTTTCAACGGTCGGAATGAATTGAGGGAAGTATTCTGCTTGAAATTGAAATTGTATTCGCCAAAGAAATTGATGTGCTCCCATCCGAGTGGAGAAATGTTCGGCATGTAACGGCTTCGGATCGGTTCGTTACAAATTCACTTCGAAATCAATCACGACGAGAAAGTGGTTTACATACGCGATATCGATTCACGCGACGGTACTTACAAATGATGTGAAGGGAGAGAAATAGTTAATGAATTGGCTTGCATTTAATCCATTTACTTACCAAGCGTCTTGGTGGGATATTGCTTTTGGCATTATATTTCTGATAATATTTTGTGGCATAGCATGGAGAATGTGTGTGTTATTATTATTTCTGATTAAAATTCAGTTCTTCGTAATAAGTGAATTTTTTCGGGTATTGATAAAACCGTTATTTTCACGAGAGGAGAAGATGATATGATTCGGCTAATTGTTTTTCTACTCCTTCTACTTAATGTCCAATTAACTGATAGTGGTTGGTTAAAGCTTACTCTTTTAGCAGGGGCGTTCATTCTCTACATAAAGGAAATTGCAATGGTATTAAGTGGGGCGGCGGCAGCTATTTCCTCAATTGTAGGTAAAATCTTGGGGATCGGCATTGTGATCGGAATCTTTGGAATTATTCTATTGCCACTGGCTGCAATCATCAAATATGGTGGAGGGTTGTTCAGATTAAACGTAGCATGGTCTGATGCTTACGCAAACTCCTTTGCAATATTTATTATAGGTTCTTTTGTATGGTTGGCATGGAGCAGCATAAAACGTCACAATAAAATTCAATCTTTATTTCCACTGGAGCAAGCTCCAACAAAGGATGATATTAAGTGGATTCGCTCTGATCTAGATAGAAAGGAACGGAACCTTAAAGAAGCAGTTGAAAGCCATTTAATCAACGGTAGCCGCTACGCGAGTGAATATCGTGACTTGATGGACGCTCTAAGATTCCTAGACGAAACAATCCAGAAGTTTAAAAACCATGATTTAGATGATGATTTATTGAATAGACTGAATGAGATTTATCTGTATGACCGAAAAAAATATGACACCAAGTTACGTATAAGTCTCATCTAATAAAAAGTCGGTTAATCCTTATAGTAGGAAAAACCGGCTTTTCGTTAAAATGTTGGCGGGACCCCATAAAGGAACATCAATGTAATTTATGACTCTAGCGTTAGTGGTTTTCGTCTTTTTTTATGTGATAGATCGGCTAAAACGCCGCCGCTACGGGTGATTGTAATGTAGATTTTCTCCCGAGGTATTTGACAAATTTGAATCATCACGAGAAAAAGAAAGTATTATAATGAATAGAGTGGTGTAATATCTATGAAACACTTTGAATAGGAATGTATATTTATTTGGAGGTTGGAACAGTATGACGGACGAGCAAAGGAAAAAGGTAAACACTGAACGAACAACTGCTAATATGCGACGACAGCAAAAAGCCAAAGAGGAACGTAAGAAGGCCAAAGCACGGCAGGAATTAAATGCTATAAATAACATAGTGGCGCCAAACTCCGCGACTACAACCAAGAAGGAATCCGCACAGAAGGAACGGACTCGCAAAAGCGAAAACGCGAAGTGGAAACATAAGCGATATGAACGTTACCAAAAACGCGTCTGGCCGGGTTGGAGGACGTCGGCAGCACCAGGAAAAATTGTAAAATACAACATCAATGATGCGTCGCCAAACAGGATCGATGAAGAAACTCTATGAAAAGGAGCGTTCTTATGCTACATAAGTAAAGTTCATAACCTCCCCGACCAGCACATCTGGGCGGTGCAGCCGTTACTTTCTCTTCCGGAACGTTCGCGGTATCCAGGAGCACCGCTGCCGCGGCCATGAGTTGAAGGTGAGCAACCGACACGCTGCGCTTCCTCCGATCCGGACAAGATCTACACTAAAAGATATATATTGAATAGGAGAGTGTATTCAAATGAATGATAAGATGAATGATTTGGTAGAAAAGCTCGGAGGTAGAATATTCGAAATTGACCCAAGCAAAAGTACAAAGTTTAATCCTTTCGAGATATCGGCAGATCATCAAATAACTATAAAAGATGTTCTGGATGAAAATGGGGAATTGAAGGCTTTTGAGATCCTGTCAGATGAAATAGGGCTAAGCATGGATATGTATATAAAGGCTGAAGAGATTCTAAGTTTGCTACGCGAAAGCGGCGTGTCTATTAAAGCATTGTAAAGGATAATAGTACCCTGAGGGCGGACTTTATCCTTTTTTTATTTGCTTAGGATTACAGCAGAACGACTAAACCATACTACCGACCGCCTGCAGCTTCCGCCGTAATCGGCGGCGGCAGAATGGTCAGCGCTCTGGGTGGAATCGATCAGTCCGGTCTCCTGGTGTTTGCCTGCGGCTCCAATGATGACACTAGCATGACTGGCCATCCACCCGGTTGCCGCAGCATACGCTTCTCGGAACTCCACGTCGGCTCTTCGACCCTCCTCCAAAGAAACGCCTCTGCGGACCATCTGCCGGATGGCTAGGGGAATCAGCCGTTCCGTCCGGATGAGCTGGCTGCGGTGATAACCGAGCGGAGTAGTCAGGCTTCCAGCGGTACACCTGGATGACCCGGTGCCGGGCACTTTTGACGGCTTGTACGAATCGTCTGGTCGTAGCGGACGGGACGAGATCCGGTCTGTTCGCAGGGTCACCGCCGTCAGCTCATCCGGTCGCCGCCGCCGATGCCCCCATCCTTCCAAAACGTACAGGCACCCAGGAGCGTAGCTGGTGGCCCGGCACACAAGTATTTCTAGAGCATGATCCTGGAGCTTTCTTCGCGCTCTTACCTCCTGGCTGCCGCTAGGTCTGTCATAAGATCCTACTGCAGTTGTCCGTTGTTTTCCAGCTGGACCAACCATTCGTCATCATGCTGGTATAAGCTGCTTCCGAGCTGAAGGGGGTTGCCTGGGAGATGGAAGTGCCGGTACGAAGATCCTGAGTGTAGTCCCCACTCTTTCAGTGTATGGCGGTCACGGAGCTGAAGACGGCAATCCGAAAAACGAGGACGCCTGGTACGTCAGCGTAGTTTGTTCTCGTTCCGGCAGCACCAGGGTACACGACTCGTTATGGCCATCTGATGATCATTAGCGATTACTATGGGAGCTGCTCGATGAGACTGCAGCAGCGTATGAGCGCGGTGGGCGCCGGAGCAGCGACGGTCGCGGGTGGAGCGGTGTGACCAGGATGCACAATGACCGAGACAAACTAGCAACTCTCCTTTCAATCGTAGATAATATTGAAGACAGACTTTTCTACTGGGGGATGTTAATGATGGACAAATTAAGTGATTATAAGTTGAAAATTGATATTAAAACAGATTTTCATGGCCATACTGTGCGCAAAAATATACCAAGATCACTTTGGAATAAAATTAGACTTGCGATCCTCGAAGAGTACAATTATACCTGTTCTGTATGCGGAAATTCTCCACCTGAAGAACAATATAAAACACTTAATGTGCACGAGATAGAAGAGCATATTAATGACGAAATAAGATTATGTGTTTTAAAGGGACTTGATTTATTGTGCTGGGATTGTCATGCGTTTCAGCATATCGGGAGGACGCTAGGTGTTTTAAGTGAAGAGCAGATAAACAAACTAATATTGCACTTTATGAAAGTTAATAACTGCTCGAAATCTGATTATAAGGAATATTACCGATCTATTATGCAGAAAAATGCGGAAATGGTGATGGAGCGAATTTCTAAAATCAGAAAAGGATCAGTCGCAATAGAAAAATCGGTGTTTTATAGAATTGATGCGGAGATCCCATATAAAGAGGATGTCATTAAGCAATTAGCGGATAAAGGAATATATAAATTTTAGGTTGTACGGAGGTATCTGAAGGCCGAATCTCCAAAAGCGTGCGCTGGTGCAAAGGATGCCGGTCGCTCGGCGGGATGTGTAATTCGGACTTTCCATCCGGCCCTCCTGGTGTCTGCCTACAGCTATCGCAGCCACTCAGAGGGTTACCCAGCGCACTTTCAGACCCAACAGGCCGCAGCCAGAGATCCGCGCCGGCGTCCCCGCTGCCGAAATGTCCGTCTTCAGCTCTACGGAGGCCATACACCCGAAGGACCGAGGCGACAACAGGCTTTCCTGATATCTGCTTGTTCCCGCAGTTCCGAAGGCTTTGGACGATCGCCCAGGCCGCGGCCCTGACTATTACGCTGACTTCCTGAGATCCACGGCGGCCCGTCCTGGCCGTTCCCCTGGCTGCTTGCAGCTTCCGCTTCCGCAACCGTGTATGCCCCTTAGGCTCCGTACTGGATCGCCCTAGCCTGCAGCCTTGCATCTGAACATACCTCCGTCCGGAGAGCAGGTGGGATAGAGTGAGGCATTTCTGGAGATCCGTGCCAGTCGGTCCGATCCCCCCGTGTTTGCCTGCAGCTCCGCGACCGCCATTTAACGATGCACTGGACTACTGCACCAGGTTTACTGATGTTTGCAGCACCCGAAGCTCATGGACGTGTCGGCGGCTCTGGCCATCCTGCCGTCCGCTTTCAGCTTCCGCCGCAGGATACGCTTCCGGAGATCCGAGTCCGTCGTCCGGACTCCCGATGTTTGCCTGCTCCGATGACGACACCAGCATGAATGGCCACCGACCGACCGCCTGCAGCCTCCGTCGAAGCTCGCTTCCGGAGTTCGCGATAGAACGTCTGTGTCTGCCAGATAGTCGCCTTCAGTTCAGCGGCCGCCATTCGGAGATTCGTACCAGAATAACCTGTCCCGGCGCCGCAAGCCCTGCAGCCCATGGCCAACACGTAGCGCCAGCTTTCAAGCTCTGTCGTGTCGGCACCGCAGCATGCATCCGGATTCGTTCGGCGCTCGTTGCACGGCTGGAGCACATCGGCCAGTTGGCGGCCGGGGTAGAGTAAACCGGTCGCATTGATCGCGGCCACCTGGATATTGGTAGTTTCAGATTTATTTGAGCGAGCGCTGGATCGACTCGGATGCCTGCAGCAGGGCAGAGCCGACTTACCCATCCTGCAGAGCAGCCTGTACCGGACTGCGCTGCGCTCGCTGGTTGATCCCGCGAGTTATTTTCCGCGCATGATATGCAGTCGCCCGGCCGTGGCCAATGTGTCCGATGGCCGTCATGATCGAAGCGGCGACTTTCACCGGACGGTTGAGTCGCCATGTGGGAGGAAGCGAATCTTCCGCTCGTGAAGCTATATCCTGGCCGCCGTCTAATATGCGGACGGGGAGCGATCTGGGCGCTGAGCACTGCCGTTGCAGAATACCCGCTAGCAGCTCCGCGGCAGAGAACGATCACATTAACGCATCCGAACATCCTGGTGGCTGCCTACAGCTCATGACAGTTCCGACTCCGGACGACGATCGCATCTGCTCGTATTTTCGATGCACTGCAGGTGGCTGTGTCCTTGCAGCTACACACACTGCCTGCCGCCGTCTGCAACGCTGAAGTGCATCTTATTCATCTCGTCTGCTTAATGGAGCATGGGGCTCACCGGTAGTCTGGTTGTCGGGAGCCGAAAAAGTAGGCTTACGCATACCTCCGTGCGGCCTGCAGCTCATCCGTATCTGCTTGGGGACGCTGGCAGCTCCGCGGGTTCCTTCCGGCGCAGGATACACTTCCGGAGATCCACGCCCGTCGTCCGGACTCCTGATGTTTGCCTGCTCCAATGACAACAAATGCATGACTGCCCACTCACCGGCTACCGCAACATACGCTTCCCGGTGCGTTGCCTGCAGCACCCGCAACTCCGACGACTTCGCGATCACACCAGAGGGCGCCAGCTATCCCGCTCGCCACCTACAGTCTCCGCAAATGGGCGTGCTTACGGAGATTAGCGCTGGAACTTACATCTGTCGGCTGGTCGCCTCATCTCCTCAAGCTACGATAGCCCCGTCCCTTGCAGCTTCCGATGTAGCGAACACTTCAGCGAGATTCGCTCCGGAACGCCGCCTGCCAAATAACCGCCTTCAGTTTCGTGGCTGCAATTACTCTGGAGACCCGCGCTGGAACTCCGATCGGCCGCATTTAGGTTTCTATTGACCTCCGTTCAATTGATGGTTATCTTTATAGTATGTACCAAAAATTATCAGGGGTGGTTAATTTGAATACTACAACCACGATTCTCGCAGAGCTAGACGAGTTTAGGGGAAAGAATCATTTAAATACGAATCAGTTGGCTAAACGGAGCGGGCTCAATCCAGGAACCGTTAGCGCGATTCTGAACAATAAAAGAGTTCTTGGCGTAGATCAACTGGATCGTATTACAGTCGCCATGAATCTACCTGAAGGGTATTTTTATGAGCAATATATAGAAGAGTATTTGAATGAGGTTGCACCGAATTGGCGCCGGATCAGACCTTTCTTGTATCGATGCGCAGAGCTGGACAAGCTGCATTGTATTAAATCGGCAGTCGAATTGCTAATGGATAACTTAATCTATTCGCCTTTATTGCTTGAGGTGGCAGAAGACTTGTTTCAGCAGGAAAAACCTATGGCGGCAGAAATTCTGTTTGAAAGTATAGCGATAGGGGAGAGAAATCAGCATTCTGAAAGGTTGGCTTTTTGCCATTATAGATTGTTTTTAATCAGACAAGGTAGCAATCACGAGCAAAATTATCAGTCAGCTTTACAATTCGAACCTTTTGTTGATCGACTCGACGAAATAGAAGTATTGGACGCGTTAAAGGATTTGGCCAATACATATCGATCTTTGCACAGATGGGACAAAGTATATACCACGGCAACAAAATTGCATCATCTTGCCAAAGTTCAATACTCGCTGGTGCATTCAAGAGAAGTGAAAGCAACCAATAAGAAACCAACTCGGCCGTTGTTTTTTTATGTGGCTTATAGCAACTTGCTCATCGGTGGCTTTCATCAAGATGAAGGCAATTATGAGCTCGCAGCGGAAAAAGCTAATGAATATGCAGATTTGGATTGGGTAAAGGAGACGGATGAAGAATCACTGCACTGGAAAGCTCTGTTTATGGAGTGGGCCAAAGCGAATATATTTTTAGCTAAGCTAATGTCGGGCCATACGCATTTGCTTACAGATTATGTTGAATTCATTGGACCGAAAAAAATTGAAATTACTCGCGGCTTGTGGAATATTATGATTGTAGCGAACCGTTACGGGGTTGATGTAGATCATATTCTGGTTAGATTTGACACAGCAATATCGAACTTCCTTGAACAAAAAGGAAATGAGGTATATAACGATCAGAATACATCCGACCAACAGGTTGGTCTACTTTGTGAGTTGGCTCAATATTATTTAAATAGAGACAAGTTTGATATGGGATTTCGATATTTGTTGGAAGGGTTAGAAAAATCAACTATATTAAATGATGAGGGCTCTATGCTTAGGTTAATTCGTCTAATGGAAAGGTTCCGTAGGTTTGCATCAGACGAAACTGAGATAGAGTACCATAATTTAATAGAAATGGGGGAGAAACATGAAGCGAACAATGTCTTGGTTGTATGTAAGTAGTTTAGTTTTATTGGTGACTGCAAATTCCATTATTACGACTACCACCATCCATGGTGGTGGGTAACTTTACAAGTTTATAGTAGTCAATAAAGCGACCAACTTCCTGAATGGGAAATTGGTCGCTTTATTTGTGCGTTGGTGAGAGATCTGGAGGAGCCGACTCCCTCACCCCGGCGAGCAGCATGGGATGCATCCGACCGCTCGGCGGTCGCTGGTTGCTTCGAGAGTGGCCTGCAGCGTTCGTAGCGTCGCAGCCGCCGTACGAACAGCTTCGGTCTTCCCGCGGGCTGCCTGTAGCTTCCACAGCAGCACACATGTCACGTCTGTCAGTTGCTCACACCTCCGGGCGGGCCAAAGGACACTTACGGCACGTGTTGGTCGCTGCCGCGCCGGAGCTGTTACGCGCCCTGAACATGTCCGCTCTGAAGAGTCTGGTCAGCGCCGAAGTTTTCGGACGACGGGGCCACGCGATGGTGGTGCTGGCTCCGCATCCTTTCTGCAGTTTCGGCAGTAGCACCGGTTCAGGGTAGTCCACGCCGGCGATCATGTGCTGTATGGTCACCTGCAGTTTTGCGGCTGCCTGCACTAAGACGTCTCGGGAGAACAAACCAACGAATACTGACAGCCGGATTACAGTGCTTGGACATGACGGCGCCGCAATGCACATTTCGGAGATTCGCAACCGCCACGCTCTGCCCAGTTGAACGCAGCAGCCTGCAGCTGAGCACACGTAAGGATGAGCCCCTGGTCGCCACCATAGTTTCTGCAACGCACGCCTCCGAAGAAGATTCACACCGACGCCCTGTTGCAGAATGCCTGCCAGCAGCTCCCGCTACAGTGAATGATCACATTGGCGCCCCCGATCATCCTGGTGGCTCCGACTCCGGACGATCGCAGCTGCTCGTATTTTTAGTCCGGAAGTGTACCCGCTGCTGAGACTGCGGATCTTCACCGCCAGATCGCTCCCCGTCCGCATATAGGACGGCGGCCAGGATTTAGCGTCACGAGCGGAAGATCCACTTCCTCCCACATGACGGCTCAACCGTTCGGTGGGCCGGGGAATCGTTGGAGGAGCTCGTCAGGCAGCACGTCCAGCTACTCGCGAACCTCAACGTAACAGTCGCTGCCTCGATCAGGATGACCATAGGACACTTTGGTCACGGCCGGGAGGCTGCCGAGCATGTGCGGAAAATTCCTCAACAGCTGGCCCCGGCCATCCCGCCGCAGGGTATACTTCTGAACATCCGCGTCGGCGCGTCTGGACATCATGGTGGTTGCTTGCAGCAGCCGAGCCGCAACTCTGCCGCCTCCGGCGAACTCACCAGCGGCCCGGTCATCCTGCCGACCGCATGCAGACTCCGTCGCAGCGCACGCTTCCGGAGTTTGCGATGGAACGTCTGTGCCCAGGTGTCCAGATAGCCGCCTTTAGTTCAGCGGCCGCCATTCGTAGATTTATACCGGCATAACCTCGGCACCCGCAAGCCCTGCAGCCCCTGGTCAACACGGAGCGCCAGCTTTCAAGCTCTGCCGTGCCGGCACAGAAGCATGCATCCGGATCCGTTCGGTGCTCGATGCACAGCTGGAGCTCATCGGCCACATGACGGCTAGGGGTGGATTGGAAAGAGTCGGTGGGGATAAAGAGCGAAAAGCTTGGTAGCTCCGTGAGTTATCTGCAGCCGCCGCGGCATCTAGCCCCCGTGTGAACCGCTTCGGTCCTTCCGAGGACTTCCTGTAGCTTTCACATCAGCGCACATGCTACCCTAACATCACCCGACGCTTTGAGAGCCCTCACACAGTTTCAATCCAAGCTGCAGATCAGCATCGAATCGCCGCACGTATACGGAGCATTCCGTAGTATCAGTTCTGCCGCCAAGAGACGGTACATCAATATGGATTGTTTACAGGAGCGTTGCGGGGGCACCAGCGTGCCAGGATCGTCTGGTGGCCACGGCCACCCTGATGGTTTGTAATAAGGAAAACAAATTGCCGCTTTAATGGAAAAAGTGATATAATGTCATTAAGAAACGTTCCTCAGGGTAAAATAAGAATAGCCACAATGCGTGAACATTGTGGCTGTGACAAAGGCCGGTGGGCAACCACGGCGAGATTTTTCATAATGCTTGACGAAAAACCACCGGATTGAGGCGGCCAACCTATTCCCGGTGGTTTTTCTTATCTTGCGCTTCTTTCCACGTAATGCACAAGGTAACTACACCTACAGCAATACTCACCAGCTTGTCGCTGATCTCAAGGAAATTCTGCACAAATGTAAGAAGTGACATAGCGCCACCCCCTCTCGGGTTAGCTTCGCCATGTCTTTCCCACCGGTTACTCTGTCCTTCCAATTATACCATTATTTCTAGCAGTTAGGCTGCTTGAATTTAAAAAGAGGCCCTTACAATAAGGACCCCTTCCCGAGGAGCAGTTTTATCAACCTATGACGGTTGATAATAGTTTACTCATTTATAATCTATTTTATTCTCCTCTTTTAACAAGTGGAAGTGGATCGTCACCTGAGTTCTGCCCCAGTGACCTACTGTGGTACGGGCTTTAGAGGGATATTCTGGCCGCCGAATTCCCCCTCGGGTCGTCCGGAGATCCACGCGTGCGCGTGCGGCTGCCCGATGGCAGTTCTCACAGGGTCAATTACATTAGTGGGATCCGCCATGAAAATTACTCAACAGCTGGCCCCAGCCATCCCGCCGCAGGGTATACTTCTGAACATCCGCATCGACGCGTCTGGACATCATGGTGGTTGCTTAACCAACCCAATTTACTCGAACAGCCTACTGGGGAGCGGTCTGGTTTCCTGACACCTGCCTGGAATTATGGATGTCCACCGGCGCGTTTTCTTAATAATGCGCTGCAGGAGAATAACATGCTCTGTTTCCAGCCGTTCTGCCAAGGGGCATCCAGCAGACATACAAAAAGAGGTCCTTATAAAGGACCTCTCCCGAGCAGCTTTAAACCAATACGGTTGGTATTAGTATATTCTAAAATCATCAAATATATTCGGTTTGGCCTGGAAGAGGGTAAAATAAAGAGCGCCGCACAATATCCCAACCCACGCCCGGCGGCGTCCCGCAGGCGAATAAAAGGAATCATACGACGCGAGTAGCTTCATGAGCGCGAATGCCCACTACTCTTGCTTGAGTGAATATTACCACAAAATGATTAGAAGTTTAATAGTTTTTTTGGAATTCGTAGGTCGTGCTGGAATGAATAATATCGTCGGTCTGCATTGAACTGTAACCTTCGTTGATCACAGCATTGACTTCCGCTATTTCTTTATATGCTGTCAGCTGATCGCGACAAGCAGATTTGATTTGATGTTCTGCTTCCGGATACAAGCCGATCAGCCGGCCAGCTCGCAATATGTTAGTTTTATCGTCGATGAGAAATAGATTTACTGCATTACCATCGTGAAAAAATGTGTCCAAGACTTCCTTGTCCCTGCCTACAACCGTTAGGGTAAAGTCGTAGGTCCAGCTGCTGCCTAGATAAGAAATAGCCATAAAAGGGATGTGCTTATAGACAAAAATGTGCAGACGCAGTAAGGAATTTTTAAATGTATTTATTTCCTTGTTTGTGGGTTTGTTGATGTAATACGTCACATCAAAACTCGATCCGACAATCTGGGTTCGAGGGACAGCTACTCCTGGTTCTGGATTGAGCTGCGGAAATAGTGCTCCTACTTCGTACATCATATAACTTGTCCTCCTCTTTCTGAGCGGCCTCATTCTACTATTTTAGCCATTTTCGTTGATCATAATCACCCAGGGGATCCGCTGCTCCTCCCCCGCACGCGGCCCTTTCAACACCTGTTCTACGATTTCATTTTCTACAAAATCATAGTGATACAAGAATTCTCCAATCATTACTTTTTCCTTTGCTGTCAACTCTGCCATTCTTTTGTCCCCTTTTAAATGGATCCAGATTCCGCCGGCATGTAGTTGGCCATAACCCGGACCTGTTCTGCCCCGGCGATCTGCCACTCGTCAGCAGTGGCTAAGTCTACCTTACACTTTCCGGCGAAATCACAATCCAGCCAAAACATCGCGCAAAACCGCCTGTCCACTCCATCGCGTCCATATGCATCGAAGAGCCGATTTCTAGTCGATCTGCTATGTACGGCGCTTTCGGCGGGTTGTTTGGATCGGTCATGAGCGGACCGTCATAATGATTATGCAGCATACGCCATAATGCCCCGTCAGGATCCTGGCGTAAGCCACATGTCGTCAGAATGGGGACACCGCTGGGACCGGAAACAGTCGCTACCGCGCCCTCTGAAAAAACCGTCGTTTTGAAGTGATAACCATCCGGCATCATTACGCCTTCGGGCCTTTGCGAATCGCGATAGATGCGCTGCAGGAAGAAGTATAATTCCTTGTCCACCTCATCCGGTGTTGTAATCACTGAATGTCCGGAGTTCAGTGTAATGTGTTCGAAACCTCCGGAAAGCTTATTGTCGTCCATCTTCTTCCACCTCTCTATAGGCTATGACTTGCTCAATCCGCAGGTTGTACACCTTACAGATCGTCTCGATTATATCTGAACGGACGGGGAACCCGTCTGAAAAGATTTTTGTAATAGTACCGGGGGCAAATCCGCATTCCAATCGCATATCTGTTCTCTTTTTTTTCTGGCGATCATACCAAATGCGGAACGGTTCAAACGTTAGCATCCCATCACTCATCCCATCACTCCTTTATGTCAAAAATACACGATCGAGAACATATTTACAAGATCGCGTTGATTTAATAATCACGATCGTGTATATTTTAACTAGATCGTGTATATGTAATGGACTGTAGGCTCTACAGGGAGCCGGGTATAGCAGTAGGTCAGGAAATGATGCCGATTCATGCGTTGTGTGGATCAGCCGAGTTATATCGTGGAAAGGTTGTTGTATATGGCAAAATATAATATTACTTATCTTTGCGGCCATCCTGGCCGAGTGGATATTGGTGGGAAAGAAAAGGATCGGCAACGTAAAGCCGATTGGATGGCTGAGCGAAAATGCCAGGAATGCTTGGATAAAGACAAGGAGGCCGAACGCCAAAGCGAGAATGCAGCTGCTGCTGCGCGGGCCATGGAACAGGGTCTACCCGCTTTGACCGGTAGTCTTAAGCAGGTGTCCTTTGGGGAGACGTGCCGCCAAACGCTCTTGGACCGGATCACGGTCACTATTAATAACATGAAAAAGGGGATCGCTGCCGGCAAACTGGACGATAGCAAGCTTGCCATGGTAGTTACTGCTCTTAACGATTTGAATACGGTCTATAATTACATTATTCGCAGCAAAAGCGCTGCCGGATGGTGGATTGATGCCAACAAGGAAGTGAGGGACACGAGCTCCCTGCGTGACTTCGTTCAGCGGATGTGCCTGGAGGCGTCTCGATCTTCATCTACTCCACCGCGGCTGGAACCTGCAAAGCCCTCGGGTCAAATTATCCGTCCGGAATCGCCGGTTACGGAGACAGTGGTTATGATCCGGCGCGTCAGCAAGACCATTGAAGCTCATTTTCCCGAAAAACGAGACGATTTTAAAGAACTCGTCAAGGGAATGGGTTACCGGTGGAATGAGGGTCGGTGGGCGCGTATATTGATTACACTCAATGGATCTCCAGAAGACCGCGCGGCGGAGCTGGCCCACCGGCTGCTTGCAGCGGGGTTCGTCATTTCTTGCGATGAGGAAATCGGTCGTAAGGCTGCCACAGCGGATTACAAGCCAGAGCATACCTCGTGGGTTACCAGTGTTGTTGAGCACCATGAGCAATACCCAGGATGGCTGTACATCCTTTGGGCACCTCGGGATGACTTCTACAAGGCTGCGCGACGGATTAAAGGCAGCAAGTATTTAAGACCTGGTGTAGTCGTACCGCCGCGTCATTTTGCGGAAGTGAAGGACTTCGCCCAAATGTATGATTTTAAGTTCACGGCTTCGGCAGCTCAAGTGATTGATCGTGCCAGGCAAGTGCAGGCTGAAGAGCTTCTGGTCCATGTGCCTGCCATTCAGGATAACGGGGCTGTTCAGGCAGACACCATGCCGCCGACACTTGATGTACCGATGGAGGTCGATGTCGATGAGAGCCTTCGGGACCACGACTGACCTGATGCTCCATCAAGTCAAGGGAGTGGACTGGCTGCTCCCCCTGAAAGTAGGGGGAGCATTTATGGACATGGGAACAGGGAAGAGCCGTTTGGCGATCGAGCTTGCCAAGCGACGTGCGCACAAAATTGATAAGGTGGTGTGGCTTTCGCCGGTATCGCTAAAAGCGACCGTCCGGGGGGAAATTCGCAAGCATACGACATGCACAGATCAAGATATATGTGTCTTTGATGACAAGATACACTCTGGATCTATTCCGGCAGCGCAGTGGTATCTGGTCGGCATCGAGTCGGTCAGCGGCAGCGATCGGGTTGCGCTGGCCTTGCACCAACTCATTACTCCGGATTCGTTTGTTATCCTGGATGAGTCGGCCTATTGTAAGTCTCCTCATGCTAAACGGACGGAGCGGATAACGGAGTATGCTAAGGACTCTCGGTACCGGTTAGCTATGACAGGCACACCGGTTTCCCAGGGCGCAGAAGACCTCTATGCCCAGATGCGATTCTTGTCACCCAAAATCCTGGGGTACAACTCCTTCTATTCCTTTGCGGCCAACCATCTGGAGTATTCGGACCGCTTCCCAGGCCAGGTGGTGCGGGCGCATAATGAGGAGTATCTGGCGGCCAAAATGGCCCCGTATGTCTACCAGGTAACCAAGGCGGAGTGTCTCGATCTGCCTAAAAAGATATACGAGACGCACTACGTCGAGATTACCGAGGAGCAAAAAGAGCAGTATCAGTATTATAAAGACCGGTTCGAGCGGATGCTGGATAGGTACGAGCAGATCCCGTCGTATGCCATCTTTAATTTGCTGCTCTCGCTGCAAAAGGTCGTAAGTGGATACTATAAGCGCCGCTCTGGCCAAATCGTTCATCTTAAAAACAATCGTGTGGACGCGCTGCTGGATGTCATAGAGCGTATTCCGGATGACGAGAAAGTGGTCATTTGGGTGAAATTCCACTACGACATCGAGCAGATCGGGGCGCGGCTGGAAGCGCGCTATGGTGCCGGGTCTGTGGCCTATTATCACGGCGGGCTGAACGAAACGCAAAAGGATGCGTCCGTGAGCAGCTTTTATGGGCCGGCCCGCTTTTTCTTGGGGACTCGCAGCACCGGCGGGCACGGTTTAACACTGGTGAATGCCAGTTATTGTATTGACTACAACAAGCAATACAAATATACCGAGCAGCTTCAGGCAGAGGATCGGCTGCATCGTATTGGACAATCCAACCCGGTCACCATCATTGACCTGTACGCGCCGAACACCATTGATAAGCACATCGAGCAGAGCCTGGCTCGCAAGGGGCACTTTGCGAGGACGCTTCAGACCGAGCTGCGATCGGCCGAGAAAGAAAGGAGGAAGGAGTTGATTCAAGCGCTATGAATAGATTCTGTGCGGTATGCGATGCCCCACTTAGCTCAAAAAACAAGTTATACTGCAGTCTTGCTTGTTACAGCAAAGGCAAGCGGCAGGAACATTTCAAAATTTGCAAAGTCTGTGGTAAGCCGTTTCCTGCCATCAAGTCCAGCAAAAAAGTGACTTGTTCGCGGAGCTGCAACAGTGTGAATAGACGCAACATTGCACTCCAGGGAGTGGCTCGTCTTGCCTCAGATCGGGCAGCCGAATTGAACCCTCATAATCCGATCATGGGCAGATTTGAAACCCATGTGAATGCGAAAGAATGGGTGATCAAATCTCCGGACGGGGAAGTGTTCCGGTGCCGAAACCTGATGAATTGGCTCCGGGAACATGAAGATTTACTCGACGGTACAGTTAAAAATGCCTTTACAGGGCTTTGTGCGATCAAACGCTCCATGAGCGGCGCTAGCAAACGAAATAACCGGGTTTGGAAGGGTTGGACCGTGATCGATTGGGGGGACTGATTTTTGAGTAAAGTGTACCGGGATATCCATGTGTACGACGCGCTGCAGGAGCGCCTGGCTTTTATTTTCGAGGAGTTTGACAATATTTATATGAGTTTTTCCGGCGGCAAAGACAGTGGTCTGTTGCTTAACGCTGTGATGGATTATAAGCACAGGCACGGGATCGACAAGCGGATCGGGCTGTTTCACCAGGATTTCGAGGCCCAGTATCAGCTTACAACCGAGTATGTGCAGCGCACGTTCGATACCTATGCGGCCGATATGGACGCTTACTGGGTCTGTTTGCCGATAGCCTGCAAAACCCCGCTGAGTAACTACGAGATTTACTGGCATCCCTGGGATCCGGACAAGCAGGATATCTGGGTCCGGGAAATGCCCAAGGGCAGTTACGTGATCAACCTGGATAATAATCCATTCGATTTCTACACTCGCAATATGGATCAGGAGGACTTATATCGGCAATTTGGCCGCTGGTACCATCAACAATGCGGAGGCGGCAAAACGATCGGCCTGGTCGGACTGCGGGCCGATGAATCGCTGCACCGCTACAGTGCCATCGTCAACAAGCGTGACGGCTATGACGGCCGCAAATGGATTACAAAGCAGTTTTCCGGTGTATGGAGCGCGTCTCCGATATATGACTGGACGGTCCGTGATATTTGGGCCGGGAACGGCAAACACGGGTATGACTACAACCGGCTATATGACCTGTACTACAAGGCTGGCTTATCGCTGGAGGATATGCGGGTGGCCAGCCCCTTTAACGAGTGGGCTAAGACCAGTCTTAACATTTATCGGGTGATTGAGCCGCAGACCTGGGCCAAGCTGGTGGGCCGTGTCCAAGGAGCGAATTTCACGGCCATCTATGGCGGGACCAAGGCGATGGCGTACCGGGAGATTACGCTGCCGCCAGGGCATACGTGGAAAAGCTATACAGAATTTCTGCTAAGCACGCTTCCTCCGGAGATCCGCGACAACTATCTGGCCAAGTTCAAAACATCTCTGGAGTTTTGGGCAAAGACAGGGGGCGGGTTTGCCGAGGAGGTCATTAAAGAAATTGAGGAATGCGGGTACCGGATCCGGCGCAACGGGGTCTCCAATTACACCAAGGACCAGAAGACGCGCATTGTGTTTGATGGGGAGGCACCGGACCATACGGATGACGTGAAAGGTACGATCGACATCCCAAGCTGGAAGCGCATGTGCATCTGCATCCTTAAAAACGATCATATGTGCCGGCATATGGGATTCGGCCCGAACAAGGAGCAGAAGCAGAAAATCGAGTTGTTGCGTCAAAAATATAAAAACATATGAGAGAGAGGTAGGCGCCATGAATGAGGCCATCGTGCAACAAGCAGCGGAGCTGTTCCAGCAGCTCGACCTGTTACCATTCGAAGAACAAGTAGATACAATCAATCAGATCAAGCGTGACCTGAAGAAACACAGTCCGTTTAAAGAAGAACCTGTGGATTGTGTAGTCTGGGTGCCGGCAAATGATGTGTATGCTAACACCTACAACCCGAATGCTGTGGCCCCGCCCGAGATGAAGCTACTTGAAACAAGTATTGTTGAGAGCGGGTATACACAACCCGTTGTGACCGTGGAGGGTATTCCAGCTCCCGGAAAACATGAGGTCATCGACGGGTTCCACAGACACCTTGTCGGTAACAAGTCCAGCAAGGTTATGAAAAGGACCAAAGGATACCTTCCTCTGGCTGTTGCAGGGGATGAGAATATGCCGCTTGAAGAGCGAATGGCGGCAACCATCCGCCACAATCGTGCGCGGGGCAGTCACGACGTTGATCTTATGAGCGGCATCGTAGCGGAGTTGCACACCCTTGGCCGTAGTGATAGCTGGATTGCTAAGCATTTGGGTATGGATGCGGATGAGGTATTGAGGTTGAAGCAGATTACCGGGCTCGCAGCTATGTTCAAGGATCACGATTTTTCAAAATCATGGGAATAGTAGGTTTGAGTGATTCTATGGACGCCGCTGTAGTCGGAAAAACGATCTGCCGATTTTGTTGTGAGGAATTTGTAGAGGGCTCTGATGATGTGGATCCAGGCAGATTGGGTTTCTGGTGCAGTTGCTGCGAAGGGTTTACATACTTTGATGCGGAAAACGACAATAGGAAGTACACCTTGCTCCTGGAAGAGAAGAGCGGTAGCAATGAAAGCAGCATTGGACTCCCTAAAGTCAAGCTCAATAAACGGCTATCCCCGCTCCGCTACCCCGGTGGTAAAAGTAAGATTGCTGACCTGATCCACAGCTATATCAATCCGGAAAAGACGAATATGCTCAGCAGTCCCTTTTTCGGTGGAGGAAGCGTGGAGCTCGCGCTTTTGCATGCCGGTGTGTTTAAGAAATTGGCCATCAACGATTACGATTTTGGTATCTACTCTTTATTCGAGATCATAAAGACGTTTCCGGATGCCCTGACCCTTGAGATTAAGAGCCGTAAACCGACACATGATGACTTTCTCAAGGCCCGGGATATCGTCAAAAAGAAGTATGCAGCCTGTGATATGTTTGAGGCAGCCTGGAGTATCCTCCTGGTTAACCGGTTGGCCTTTTCCGGAATTTATAAAGCTAACCCGCTTGGAGGCATTAAAGGGACCCACAGCAAGCTGTTGGCACGCTGGAATCCAGAGGATTTATGTAAACGGGTTCGGACGATTCATGCCATGAGTGATAGATATACCGTCCATAATCAAGATGCATTGGAATTCATTGAGGAACAGTATTGGGATGATAAATCCACGCTGTTCATCGATCCGCCTTACGTAGAGCAAGGTAAGAACCTATACCTTCACTACTACGAGGAAGGTGATCATATTGATTTACAGTGGCTACTAGACAGCCTATATAAAGAATTTCCTTGTGCGGATCTTATCGTGACTTACGATGACGTGCCGTTTATTGAGGAGATTTATATCCACCCTGATATTAAAAGAATCAAGCGGAAATTTAGTGCTTAACTTATATTTTAATAAAAAAATAGAATATAAGGAGCATTTAAATGGACAAATTTATAAGATTTGATGAAGTTGGTCATTGGAGAGGAGCAGGTCACCGCAGTAGTTTTCAAGGTGATGGTGAAAGAATGGAGGCTGGGATAAGCTGTTATAAAATATGGCCAGGCCAAGAAGCTGAAGCGATAGAAAACCTTTGTGACCACTGGATGGAAAATAACAGTCGAAGAACTCCTGGTGATTATGAAGGGCTTCAGGTAACTATATTTAAAGGCGAAAAACTTCCGGGCATGGGTGCCGACTGGGAAGATGTGGCTGAATGCACATCTACGGTAGCGGAGCTCAATGCAGTTGAGTTCATGACCACATTCTTGGGAACTCAGGAGAGGCTAGAAGACGGGGGAATTAGTATAGAAGAGTACAAGAAGATTATCACCAATCTAATAAAGTTGCCCTTGCCGGGACATCGGTAAAGATTTGAAAAACGACTTCTTTGATCAACCCTATATGGCTTCCACAGGCGTGGGATGGGCCACACCGGCATACGTCAGTCAGGTACCGGGGGCTGAGCAGAAAAGTGAAAGGTTCAGTTCGTAAGGAAGCCTAAAAAATGGTATAATGATAGAGACAAAGTATCCGGTGGGGGGAGACGCGGCGAAGCTAGCCCGAGAGGGGGTGACGCCGTGTCAGTTCTTGAAGTAGTACAGATTTCCCTGGATATCAGCGATAAGCTGGTAAGCATTTCAGTAGGTGTATTGACCTTGTGGGATGCCTGGAAAGCTGTGCGAGACAAGAAAAACCACCGGGAATAGGTTGGGACCCTGATCCGGTGGTTTTTCGCGTTTGTCTGATCTCGCCGTGGTCACCCACTGGCACTTTGTCTGAAGTAGCTGCGATGTTAGCGCATCGCGGCTATTTTTATTTTACCCAAAAGGTGTATCTCTGATGACTATTATAGCATAAATCCCGAAGATATTCATCATGAAGTCCCTCGACGCCAGACGAAAGAGCCAACAGCACCGACGGACTTTTAAATGGTTGACTCCACCCCATGACATTATATGCTTGTCGCATTGCCCAACTGAGGATTCGCGCAAATGGAGCATTAAATTTAACGGCCACAACACCCCCTTGTATCTGCTGGCAATCTTACGGCATTGCATGAACTGGATACCTCGCGGCGTCCCTCGGCGCTGTGAACTGAAGACGGACAGATCCCGGTCTCGATCTAACCATACGGGCATCAGGGAGAACTCTACCCAGGCGGCTATCGTGTTCTGTACGCAGCTGGGGATCTCGTCCGAGTCGGAAGGGGGTATGTCGTCCGAATCAGCCAGCAGTGGCAGCCAAGATGCTCAGATGTCCAGAGACGTTATGGAGGACATGGCCCAGCGGGCAGGAGTAAACGACTGTCTTGAACACACGGCCGCTTCGTGTCGAGGAGGAAACACATGTGTGATCGGGGCTCGGTTGAGGTGTAGGGCAGATCTGATCGGAGGTTGATGCAGACCCTGGCCAATCCGGATGGGTCTTGTAGATAGCTTAGTGGACGCGAGGCATTCCAGCATCAGAGATGACGGCCACTGCCGAAACTGTGACTGGCAGGCATGCTGGTGATGACACCCTTGTGATCAAATGCACATCCGGAATGTCGCCGCTGGCGACTACTCTGCAGCATCCGCGCACACCGGGAGATTCGGCTTAGTGTACCCGTCTGCTGCTTCAGTGAGGACCGTGATGGCACATCTGCTATCCTGATGGCTGCTGATTCCGCTGCAACCCGCAGTAGAGTGCGCTCGCGTGTGCTATTTTTGTGATAAGATAAAACAGAATCATAGAATAGATAGGGAGTGCATTTGGTAATGACTGAAGATCTGGAATTACGTTCTTGTGAAATACCGGCAGTGAGTTTGAAAACACGCGAGTTCATAATTATTGACTCAAAAAACGTTCTCTATTTAGAGAATCGGGACGGAGTACCGGTCGTCCATACGGCTGATGGAGAATATCATCCGGTCTTAACCCTAAACAACATCAACTTTTAATTGGCAGCCGACAGTCCGGAGACATCGATAAAGCTCAAAGGGGAATGCTGGCCGCCGAGGAGCCGGACTGTCACCATCATAGTAGCTGGCGTTTTATGATCGCCCTTACATTAATTGCATTATTCGAACGTTGTGGCGCCGATCAGTGGAGGATCGGCTTTTAAATATGTGAAAATGCCCCACCAACTATATGATTTGCGCTGATTGAGACTGTTGCGTAGGTTTGCCCGGAGTATGGGAACGTGAGAGCAGCTGCTGGAGGGAGGTCATCAGGCAGGTTGTTACCATAGAGATGAAAGATTCGGTGGTCGGGAGATTGAAGATGAGAAATAGTATAGGCATTGTTAGGCTGGTTGATGATATTGGCCGGATCGTCGTACCTTCCGAGTTTCGCCAATCTATAGGAATAGGCAGAGGGGATTCGGTTGAGTTTTTTGTAGATGAACAATCTCAGAGGATCATGATACGTCTTTACCGGGCACAAGAGTGTCTTTTTTGCCAGTCGATGATGAAGCTTTTTTACTATAAGGGTCTCTTCGTTTGTTCTGACTGTTTGGTTGAGCTGCCAGTGGAAGATGCACGCCAGACCGTTAGTCATATGGTGAGCCGGGAAATTGCGGTGACGTTTGAAGATTACACAGAAGTTGAGGTAGCCAAGGAACCACGGCCCCGGCTGAAGCGAAGCGAATCCATCCGTTTGCTAATCGAAGTGATGGCTGCCTTTCCGACAGAAACGCAATCTATGTGGGCAAAGAGGCTTGGAATTACACAGGGAAGGGTAAGTCAGTTACTTTACTTCATGAGAGAAGGCAAACAACCAAGAAATCGCTCCTGATATACACTGGACCGACCGGCACATAAGCAGCCGGTCGCAGCCGAACGCCAGCAGCTGAAGATCAGGATCTGACTGCGGATTGGCAGCAAGTAATAACATGGAGACGGATCAAGACAAGAGCCACCGAACGTGGGTGGCTCTCATGATTTTCATATAATTATTCTTTCGAGAACCGGAAGCCGCATCAGCCCCTTGTCGGTCCAATGACGGAACCTGACACCAATCCGGATGATTGGCTCCACGTAAGCATAATCTCGCGTCTCCCGTACCGTAAGCTTCTTCAAAAGGGGAAAAATGCTCTTTCCGGCCTGACCGGTGATGCCGTGTGTTAGTGTGCCGGCATGAATAATTTTATCTCCGCGCTGCACTCCAATGAGCCAGGCGGCACTTTTCTTCGAGTAACCCGGGAGATGCTTCAGGTTCTTGCCCTTATACACTAAGATATCAAAAGCGACAAAGGTTAGCCCTGGCGTAGCGGCAATAAAGCGTTTGGATAAGAAGCGGCTCATGGTCGCTGCGAAATCCGGAGCACCGGTTTCGGTATTACCGATAAATAATTCACCATCTAAAACCGTGTTTTTCGGAGCAGCTTCAGTAGCAGCTGCTGTGATTTCCTGAAACCGTGAAGTGATTTCATTTCGGTGCCTTGTATATAATCGGGTGGAGACATCAACATCCAGGATGCCGCGGATCCCATCCATTTTTAGCTCAGCGATATGCTGGTCGGACTCAAAAGGGGTACTGCAGTCTACAAGTCGCATCGGGTCAATATACATTCTAATCCCCCCACTGTACCATATCACATCAGATTTTAAAGGTGTACTGGTAACTGGTGGTCCTCGTGGTTAGAAAAACATATATTGAAGTTGCAGGAAAATGTGTGATGGCGGATGACCCAAAGAAATGCGGTTTAGGCAACATATCATTGAGTAAAGCGGGGCTTTGGGGTATAATATAAGCAGGAAATTTTAAAAATCTTCCGAACAAACGGAGGTTTTATCATGAAAAACACAAAACGAGCTGAAGAAGTTATCCGTAATTTCGAAAAAGCTAAACCAAGCATCTGGGAAAAAGCTCGCAAAGAAACAGAAGAAGCTTTGAAAAAAGAACGGGAATTATTCGGGCAGGAGAGAAGGGTTTAATCTGTATCATAATCGGGGAGATGTTTATTGAGTCCTTTTCCCTTACGAAGAAGTTGAAGACTCTAAAATTCGTCCGGGGATAGTATTGGATATTTCTCTGGACGGTATTGAAGTTTTGACCGTTAAGGTAAGTCGATCCCAACATGAACGAGAAACCATAGTAGCCATCAAAGAATGGTTAAAAGCCGGATTGCGTGAACCATCTTTTGCAATTGTCTCTAAAATCAGAGTTCTTAACAAAGAACAGCGATTCGGTGATTACATAGGCAAGCTGGATGATAACGATTTGTTAGACGTTCTCGAGGCAGCTTATTTAAACGGACACCTTTAATAAATAGGCCACCATGTAACTGGTGGCCTATTTATGTTCGGATGAAGAAAAAGTATAAATAATTGATACTACAGTCTAACCTGCTTAATGCTACTAAAAGCAATCTTTTCCGTATACTCATCCTGGTTTAGAACCAGGATACCCGTTAAAGGGTCACAGTGTTTAATTATGCCAGTAGCACTCATCAGACGTTTGTTTTGAAAATAAACCACCTCGATAATTCTTTGCTCTGCCATACTGAACATGACAAGCTCATTGATTTCCTGCAGCTGATCTTCTTCCAATATTGGCATGCTGATGTCATTTTGGGATTGTACCCACCGTTGGATGCGCTCCTTATGCTCCGGAAGCATGAGAGCGGTCCATTTTTTATGCCCGCGGTCATTCATTGGTAGTGCCCCCCAATCTTCTGAGTACGATTGAGGAACGTGCCGGCATCCGTTAAGGAGCATGCCCGGAAGACAGCTGCTCCTCCAAACCGAGCTTGTATAGAGTCAATAGCTGAACCGAGCTGCCGAAGCTTTTCATCTGCAGGTCCGGAAAACAGATCGAGCTGAATGGCGTCATCATTGACCAGGTTGGAGACCCCAACATGAATTGTCCTGATCTTTCCCATAATGTTTGCCTGGCCAACGAGGGCCATACAGGCGTCATATAGTCGCTTGGAGATGTTGGTTGCCTCCGGAAGTGTTCGCGAGCGACTGAAGCCACGCAGGCCCTCATGTTTGCTATATCCAAGGGATAACGACACTGTGCGGCCGGCCGCGTGGATCTCGCGCATGCGGGAGGCTATATGGTCGGTTAGTTCATAAATCACCGTGGGTATTTCATGTGCGGAATAATCACGCATCAGAGTAATGCCGTTGCTAAACCCCTTCCGGATCTCTTCAGCCGGGTCAACAAAAACAGGGGAAAGGTCTACTCCCCAGGCGTGATAATAGATCTGCTCACCCATGACTCCGAATTTCATTTTTAGTCTTGGCAAGGAGTAATTGGCCAAATCACCAAGAACATAAATCCCCAGCATGTTCAAATTGCGTTTCATGCGATAACCGATCCCCCATATATCCTCAACCGGTAGTGGCCAGAGCATCCGGGCGACATCTTCGTATCTGCATTCAGCTATGCCTGACTTTTTGGCATAGTTGTCCAAAACGAGTTTGGCCAATAGTTTATTTGGACCAATCCCGATCGCACTCGGTAATCCCAGTTGAATTCGGATACGTTCCTGGATTTTTAAAGCTACCTGATGAGCATTGCCATACAGTTTTTCCAGGCCATCTGTGACAATCCAAGCTTCATCGACCGAATACGTATGGATGGCTTCCACAGGAGCAAACTCGTTGAGCAGCTGAGTGATAGCCATCGATGTGTCCAGATAGAGTCCCATACGGGCATTGATGATATGAATTCGTGGATCCGGAGGGATCTCATATAGCCGGTTCCCGGTACGGATGCCGAATTCTTTTTTTAAGGCTGGTGAGGCCGCGAGAACGACGCTGCCTGGTCGATCCTTTGCCCCCACGACCGCGATCAGCGCTGTGAGTGGGTCCAATTTACGATTAACAGCCTCTACCGAAGCATAGAAACTCTTCATATCGATGCACAAAACTTGATGCCGGGGAAGCCTCGAATAGTCCACCATGCTACCAACCTCCAAAAATAGAACATATGTTCTTGTTAATATACCACGTAGATGCGGTATTTATTCAAGAGGATATTATTGTATTTTGTAGGCTGCTGTGTGGACGATCATCCTGCAGTCCGTCAGCACTCCGTCTCCCGCAGTAGTTTTGGGCAGTCCTTGCCAGGTTGCAAGTGATGTTCTGTCAAGGGAATTTCAGCGATGTATAGGGCGTGAAGCTTCAGTAGAGTGCGCTGATACAGAAAAGGGATGACATCGACCTGACCGAACCTTTAAACGCAGCAGCCCATCGGAAAGTACCTAGGTGACAAAACTGTTAATGTTCTTGCGTAGGCCCGCCGTCATTAGGACTGCCACGCTCATGCGTAGGCTCCCGACCATGAACTGTCGCTGATCGGGGCAGAACGTTTCGGTAAGCTCCTCTTTCCAAAGCGTATACATGCCGAAATCGCTCTTTTTGGCAAACAAGTCGCATGCTGACTCGGACGATACCTTGTTTTCCAAAATACCGATTCTCAGCCGACTATCTGCTTTTAACTCCAAATTACTTCGCAACGGACACTCTACAAAAATGATTCCATTGCGCTCTGGGTCTCCGGCTATGACAAGCGGTTTGTCCCTCAATTCTGGCTGTTCAGCCTCTTCCACTGATCGTAAAAACTTTGAATATCGGCCAGAAAAGCAACCCGGCTGTATATGTCACCCATTCTGGCCTCCGAGATAGCGGCTCATTCTTTGTGCAACCTCGGCGCGGAGGAAACTGTGCAGCAAAGGGAACTCGGATTGATACCCTCTGCACAAATACTTACATCTGGCCCCGTTCTGGTCACACTTCTCATCAAAGACACGAATACCCCGCCGGCGAAACTCAGATTTAATACCCGCAAGGTCTTTTACGATCCGATCCATCGCTTGTTGAATGTTCTGGTTATAGGGTTCAGGTGTCTTGACGGCAGCAGAAATGATCTTTTGATCTCGCACGAAAACAGACAGGATTATGGGGAGGATCAAAAATTCTTTGATTAGTTGCAACTCTTCCGGTGTTGGCAAAATGCCGCCCGGCTTCTCCATGCACCGTCCCCCTTTTCTTGTGATGAGGGGGCTTTGGTGAATCCCCATGGTAATTAATCTCATCAAACAGAACGCTAGTTCTTATATTATAGTACGAAGATTGCTATTTTATTCAAGGGCTTATATTTCCCAATTTTGTAAGGGACCAAAGGCTAAAAAATCATAATTAAGAGGTTAGATATAGAATTTTTGACTCGAATCAAAGTATTAAAAAAAGGATAAATCGACTTTAACGAGAAGGAATTCTTCTGATTTATCTCTAAACACACAAATGCGCATTACACAACGTAACTGGCACTTCTTTTTAGGGATATTGTGTTATTATGAGAAGATGATCTTAGAAGAAGAGGTGGGTTTATCGTGCATTATCAATTTACCTTTTAATCGGCTCGTTGATTGGTTTCGGAATCATTGTTTACCTATATTGGTGTAATTAAATATGTTTATATGGCCGGTGTCTTGGTGGGAGCCAGAGGTTTTGACTATGAATATACGTCTAGTCAAACGGTTATCGAAACCGTCGTAGGCCAAGGGAATAAAGTTGCTACCTTAGTATTTAAGGTGCTTGATGGTGAGCTAGACAAAATTATTTTTGACCAGGATCTAGACCAGTGGACGTTTAAAGACGATGGAGAAGTTACCTACAAAAAGAACGAAGATGAAAAATGATTTAGTTAGCGGTAGATTTCAAGTCTACCGCTAATATCTAAGGAATTGAGGGTGTAGAATAGTGAAGAATTTTATCATCGGGAATGGATTTGATATGAAGCATGGGTTACCGACTTCTTATTGGGATTTTAGAAGCTACCTAGAATATTTGTATCCGCAGTTTTTATATTCATTTGAGGAGCATTATTCAATCTATCCGAGGACCGGCGAGCAGGCAAAACGGGAGTTGCTATGGAATCAGTTAGAAACAAATCTAGCTAATATAGATGACGTTTCCATAATCGAAAATGCTCTCCACATGGATTTAGGTTTGGAAAGTGGTGATATCGGCATCTATGATACATTGCATACATACTTCAGAGACGAATATAAGTACATTAACGAGCTCGCTAGGTATCTAAAGCAATGGGTAAGAACCATCAAAATCAAAGGTGTGCCGCCTAAAACAACTTTCATTAATAAATCCGATGACGCCATATATATAACCTTTAACTATACGGCCGTACTCGAAACAGTTTACGGGATTAATCCGGGAAAAATAACACATATCCATGGATCTTTACGAGATGCTGACGGTCTTCCTGTGCTGGGACATGGCAATCAACCAAAGATTGATGATATCCATGAGATGCGCCAGGAAGCTGAGCGCGATTTCGATGAAAAGGGAATGAGCATTTACCGAGTCTTAGGGGATTACTACAATCGGACTTTCAAAGATATCAATCTATATAAGCCTAAGCTTCAGCGTTTGAAGGGTAAACCAATTGATGAAATTATAGTCATCGGACACTCTGTCGCCGGTGTGGACCTTCCCTATTTTGAGCATATCGATACATTAACCATGCATAAGGCCAAATGGAAAGTACACTATTTCAGAGACTGGGAAAAGCAACTCATGAATGACAGCTTGATTGAGTGCGGAATACAACCTGAACGCATTGAAATAAGACATGCTGATGATTTTTATAATTTGTAGGAGTAATCATGCACGATATAAAGGTCAGACCAACCATTCAATTCATCATGTAACCCCAAAATGGCAAGTGGTAGATTTATACTGGTGATTCTTTATGAGCATTGTCATTCAGCAGCCGATCGCCCCGATGCTTGTGCAAATGGCGACAGAGATCCCCATGAGTAATCATTTGCACCAATTATTATTAAGTGCAATAAATATCTTATCAATAAAATCAATGATTTTACAATTACAAAGATAGATGGGCAAATCATCAAACAATTCTAGAGTCATCCATAAAATAGGTGGATGACTCTTTGTTCACAAAAAATTAATCTAGGTTTGAGATAGTTACTTTGTTTTGTTGGGTTCGAAGGCCAAATCTACAAAATCGCTTACATCGTGATCTTTCTTTATTTGACGGCTAAGGTAATTATCCTTCGTGATTTTGGGCGAAGAGTGATCATACGTTTCTGAGATCCAATCGATAGGAGCACCGTTTGAGTAAGCCATCTGCGCAAAGTAATGCCTCATAAAGTGGGGCGTGACCCTATTACCATGAATGGTGGTAAGCCCGGCTGCTGCCATATGCTCCGATAAAAAAGTGGATAGGCTCGATAAGCTGTAATACCTGCCAAAACGGTTGGGATAGAAGGGGGAGTTGTCCTCTTCATTCATCTCTGTGCAGACTCCGACCCGCTTCCGATATTCAATTAATACTTCTAAAACGTAATCCTTAATATGTACATGCCGGATCTTATCCCGCTTGGTCCTGGTGACGAGATAATATCGCTTACGGCGCCGGTCATAATACAAATCGCTCCAACCGGGAGTCCTTACCTCGTTCAGCCGCATTCCACTGGACGCTAAGAGCAATAGAAGGGACTGTACCTTCGGATTATCGTTATAAAATTCTATGGCCATCTTAAGATCAGATTCCTCGATATCCCGTTCCGGGATCTCCTCTTTGTTTTTCTTCACCTGCCGCAGTCCGCGCGCTATATTCTTTTTTAGGTAATCTTCCTCAAAGCACCATGTCAAGAAAGAGTGGATAACGATGACTTTTTTGGCTAGGGTGTTTGATTTGGCGTATTTCTGTTCAAGGCGAGTTTGAAGGACCTCCATATCGTACCGGGACAATTCCCTAATGTCGTTCTTGGCGATCGCAGTTACATACTCAAGAAATACTAACAGCGTCCTTACGTAGTCCTCCTTCGTTTTATCTTTCCTCTTTTTCTCCGGGTTGTGTACATAGAGATAAACCATACCTATATTTGAAACTTGTGAGAAATCGTAATTACCTTTTTCGTCCTCGATTGCTGATAGCTTTCCACGAACAAAAGAATAGTGATCTCTATTCATCAATAATTGTACAAGCTGATTATCATTAATATTAATTAATTCATTCTTTAATATAAACATTGATAAATCAGCTGAAGTAATATCTTCATTCAAATGTTATCACCACCTGACAGAATACTAACAAAATATATTATACCAAAATAACTTTTCAAAAACTTTGTTCATATTGATTTTATGCTTATTTTGACTTAAACCTAAAATAACTGTTTATTCTTTTAGATCGAATTTATTTATATAAATCACTATTAACATGAATTTAGATTTCAAAAAATAGTATTCAATAATATCAGCAATGAATGTTATAATACTATATATTCTATTTTTGATTGTATCAATAATATTGAAGTGACATTATAGAACAAAATAAAACCTATTTGATAACTTCAAACTCGATTTAGGAGTGAATACTATATATGAAAAATGCAATCTGTATTATTGATATTAACGAAAATTTCACTTGTACATGTGGTAATACATCAATTGGTGAAGGTTTCTTCCCTTGTGATCGTAACGGTAACTATACTGATCCTAGTTATGACTGGACGGGCTTTTATAAATGTAGAAGCTGTGAACAAATTATAAAGACAATGAAGGAGTATATTAACTTGGTGGATACTGCCAAGTTAATTGGGGTGACGCCCGCTTCCCTTTATAAAATCGTTAATCATGACGATTTGGAAAAGCGACTGGAGCCGATCAACCGAACAACCCATCGCGGTGATGGGGGCTTTCGCTTTCGCCTCAGTGATGTCCAACGTTACATAGAAAAATATGTGAAGAAGGATCTGACTTCTGCAGAAACTGCTCAACGGATCGGTCGCTCCGTTACTTTTGTACACAAGCTTATCCGTGACGGCAGGCTTCCGAGTTATGAGGATGAATACCGTGGTAAGAGAACCTATTTCATCAAACCCAAAGATTTGGAGCAATACATAGATGACAACCCTGACACAGGTAAGGTTCCGACTATATATGACAAACGACTCAGGCTATTTCTGTTCCAGCCCTTCATTAATGATGATAAATTAGCCCGAGTATTCGAACTAAAAAGAGTGAATAATCGCAAGGTTGAAGCCGTTATAATAACGGAAGATGGAGAGCAGCTCAGTTATGAAGCTGCAATTGAGCAGGGCTGGAAACCACAAAAAACCATTGCTGAGAAAAAGCCGATAAATGGCTATGGATATGCTCTTTTTGAATTTCCTCCTACTAAGAGAATTGATTCGATAGTCTATTCGGTCATCGAGACCCTCTTTGAGCATGCAGGGCCGTCTAACATGAGAATTGTGAGAAGTGAAGAGAAGATTATTGTCGAAGTCAGAAAGTGTGTCCTTAAAGGTATTATGCCGGCTACACACCCAGACCTTATCAAAGAACTGGGAGTATTCATGCAGTCTGGTAAAGTAATTCCTAAGTATGATGGAACCGTTATTGATACGGGACTGCTACCAATACAAGCATTTCTTACTGAGGAAGAGAAGCAGGATTTAATCGCTCAAGCAAATGTTCATAACATGTCTCTTCAGGAATGGGTAGAGTATCGATTAACGGAAGATCTCCCTCATAAGAGACGTCGTGATTGAATATTAGTTGAACGTATCGCGATGTCCGAATTAGAATGGGGAGAGAAGTAACATGTCTAGTGAACCAACAACCGCAAATCCATACCCACCCAGTAAACGAGTATCATTATACTGGCGTATTATCATACCGGTTGGCATTTTTCTTTTTACATTATTAATCCTTATTTTGATCCCAGTAGAAGAGAAGAAATATTTACTTCCTTCTAGTCTTGAGCCTGCACAAGAGCTATTTCGTTATAAAAATGAAAGCGGGATCTACATTCCGAGCCTGAAAGAAGAAAAAGTAGACCGTTTGTTCGAACATCTAATTCTAAATGCAATATATGGGGATGAATTACTTCACCAATTTGAAAAGCCAGAAAATCAGGTATCCGTTCTTCAGTTACCTACAATGAATGATTCTCCAGGGCGTGTAGAAATCACTGATAACGAACTACTTAGTAATAGTTTGCTTTATGTTGCACTACCGGCATATATAGCAGGGAGCCATGAAGCAGGGCAACCAGTTGACTTTGGATATGCCTTTGAAATTGTTAGTGTTCCTAACGGGGTCGGACTTGATGATATACTTGGCACTACCGTTATCACAATAAACAGCTTACCTCCCACAATGAAAATGATGAATGAACTGGTCCGTGAAAAGTCCACTCATGAATTTAAGTTAAGAACCTATGAGGGAGATATTGTGACGATGACCGTCTCACTATATGGAGTAAAAGTAAACGCACATTATACCCTTAATGAACTTTGGAAATTCAGTGACATGATGCGTTTTGATCTTGCGAATATAGGAGGTGAATCCGGAGGTGCAGCAACAGCCTACGAAGTCTATTTAAATAAGAAGGGAACCTTCAATAAACACGGAAACCTTGTAATAACTGGAGCAATTGATGTTGATGGGAATATAAGAAGCGTTGGAGGTGTAAAAGCCAAGACGTTTCTGGCCATCAAAAAATCTATACCGATCATGTTCGTGCCTTCTGGCGACAATTACGTAGAAGCGATACAAATGAAAGAAATACTAAATAGCAATATCCGCATATTACCAATTAAAAAACTTGGTGATATTGAGGCATTTTGGAACACCATAAATGAATAGCTTTAAGAAAAAACAAGTTTCATATGTGAAGTCTGGGAAAGGAAGTGATCGGATTGTTGATTTTCCCCCGAGGCATCTGTCAAATTTGCAGATGTACGGATACGAATGCTTGTGTAACAGAGGCCGGCCCCTGTTTTTGGGTGAATGAAGAGCACGATTTGTGTAGCAATTGTTATTCTAAAATGAATGGAGACGATGTAATTAATCTGGAGCTGGATGCAATGATCAATGTTCCTTTACATACCTTTGTTGATTTCCAATATTTTAGCAGATTTGAAGTGCCTATCATTTCGGTTACATACAATACATCTGATTTTCCTTATAAGTATGTAGGGCGATTATTTGATTTGAACCAACCAACTCCTTATCTTGTCATCAAGGATGGTCTGGATGAGCTTCGCCAGGGAATCCCACCGCAATTTTCAATGCTCGAGCGAAATGTTAATGATGACCCAGTAATTGTTGAGATTTGGGTATAGATCCCGAGCTGGAGGTAGTAGAACAATGAGTGATCTAGTAAATCAGGTGTGTGATAGTTGTTACAATGAGTATGATGATAACCTTGAAGGTGGAAAAGTCCAGAGGACTGACGGTGAGCAAATTGATCTTTGCAGTAAGTGTTATGAACGATATCTAAATTTTCAAAAAGAGCATGGTGAAGAAGTAACGGTTCTTGAAATTCAAAGCTTGAAGAAAAACTGGCAGCGCATGATTCAATTAGAGAACAAAGATATCGGTATGGATCGTAGACTGTATTGGACCTCCCAGCGCCTTGAAGTAGAATCACAATTACGTAGACTTGGAGCATCTCCACCCTTCAATCCATAGACACCAAAAAGGTAGACCTCCTTATTTCTGAACGTTTACCTTTTTAATCATTGCAATACTTAACCAATTACAATGCGGGTAGTGTCAGCTTCGCTGGTATTACCCCAGGAACTGAAGACGGCCATTCGGAGACCAAGACATCCCTAGCAAATCTACGAATCTGCGCCGCGGTGGAAACTGCAAGCACGGCGGGAAGACTTGGGCCGCTGGTGTGGTGTTGTTCGTAGTACCCCTGGGTATGTCTACCAACTATTATCTAATTATGATACTCTATATAATGAGACATTAGTAAAGGATGGTGACTTTGATGGGTGTTGAAAGTCGTGAAGGCGACAAAAATTGGGACGTTTATGATGAAAAAATCGAATCAAAGTGTAGTTGTGGGCGTGGCCAAAAAATTGAACACTATAGGACCGCATCCCACGAAAAGGTTCCTCGTATTGAGCGTGATCACATTCGTACTGAAATTCTTTGCAACACATGCAAGCCAGGTTCGGTATAAAAAGGCTGATAAAATAATCAGCTCATCTTGCGTAGCCCATAGAACAAGAACAGGTGACTTAATGGATATATTCGCCCATTGAATCACCTGTTCTTATGGCTTTATATCAAACCCCTTGTATGCGCAGGTTGGATGAACACACATAAGGATAACCACCTGATCGCCACCATAGCTTCTACAGCGCTCGCCTTTGAATATTCTCGCTACGCACTGTTGCAGATGCCCACAAGCAGCTCCCCGGCAGAGAACGATCACATTGGCGTATCCGATCATCCTGGTGGCTCCCTATACTCCTGACAATTCCGACTCCGGATGATCGCAGTTGCTCGTATCTTTAGTCCGGAAGTGTATTTCGCTGCTGAGACTGCGGGTCATAGCCACAGGCTCGCTCCCCGGACGGAGGCCAGGATCTGTGTCACGAGCGAAAGATCCGTCACGGTCGGGGGGCTGCTGCGCATGCGCGGAAAATTCCTCAACAGCTGGCCCCAGCCACACCACCGCAGGGTATACTACTGAAGATTCGCATCGGCGCGTCTGGCCATCCTGGTGGTTGCTTGCAGCAGCCGAGCCGCAACTCTGCCGCCTCCGGCGGACTTACCAGCGGACCCGGGCATCCCGCCGACCTTATGCAGCCTCCGTTGCAGCGCACTCTTCCGGAGTTCGCGATGGATCGTCTGTGTCCAGATAGCGTCAGTTCAGCGGACACCATTCGGAGATTCGTACAGGCACGACATGTCCCCGTGATGGTACTGCAGCCCATGGCCAATATGGAGCGCCAGCTTTCAAGCTCTGGCGGTCATGCCGGCCATGCAGCATGCATCGAGATCCGTTCGACGCTCGCTGGTAGATCCGCGTGTTATCTGCAGATTCCACAACTCACAGCCTCCGTAAGAACCGTACCAGCCATTCCGCCGTCCGCCTGCTTCCGGAGATCTACGTCGGCGCGACCGGTCCTTCTGGTGCTTGTCTGTAGCTCCTCGGCGCCATTTAACGGAGTTCAACCAGGATTACTGGTGTCTTCAGCACCCGCGTCTGGGATGTGTCGGCGGCTCCTGCCGTCCGATTGTATCTTCCACCTCATATACACTACGGGATTCGCCTCGGCATACGATCCTGCACTTGGCGTCCGAATGATCCAGAAGAGGGGGATCGATCCATTGCATCCGCTTGATGCTGTCCGCACCAGGCGGTTGTTGTGGAGCTGGCGGATGAATCGGAGGGGGCGGGCAGGCTGCCGCTTCACTCGCCTGCAGCTCCAGGCTGTGGCCACGCCAGCGGCGCACCTGGAGAAGAAGCGCCAGCACCGTCCGAATGTGTTGGCCGGGCAGCAGTGTGGAACTGTGCGGGGCCACGGCACTGGATACGGAGAATATTCTCTGCGAAGATTCAGGAATCCCAGCAGTGCCAGGATGCCCTACCACCTAAGCCGCAAGCGGTCGACGGGATCGCCCTGATTGGGATATCTGGAAGCGTCCGCGTCGCCGTACTCCGAGGACATCGGTCTATCACGCACCATTGCACGATCATTCACTCGCTCTCATAATCCTGCTGTCCAGCCGCAGTTTCGCCATGCCAGACCTTCATGTCAGCCTGAAGCCCGGTTATACAAGCGGCTGCTGAGATGAGGGGAAAGAACCACGCAGCCTACCGCCTGTCTCCGGATGAGATCCCCGCGGGTGTACCCGATCTGCAGATCCAATAAAGCCAAAAGTATGACTAGCCGTCCACCGGCAACCGCAGCATACGATTTCCGAATCTCCGTGCAGCCGGTCCGCCCCCTCCAGATACTTCTCAGCAGCCCCGACATCCCGCTTTCCGTCTGCAGCTTCGCCGCCACCGCATATGAAGCCAGAATACTGCCTGACGGATTTACTGCTTTCAGGCAAGTCTGGTGCTTTCCCGGACTTACAGCAGCAGACGTACTGTAGTTTATCCAGCGGCACTGTCCATATCGCCCGTAATATCCGTAGGAGCAACGTTTCCAGAGATCACCGGAAGACAGACTCTGAAATTCCGCCAAGCCTTCTTATGGAGTGTACTGTGTTAGTGATTGTTGTCTCCATGCCCCCGTAAGCGCCGTAATAAGAGAAAACCTTTCCAGGCTGATCGATTTTATTGGCTTCAAAAAAATATAAGTGAAAATTCATATATTTTCCTCCCCATCTTAAACATATTACAAAACAAACTTGACATCAATTTCTATGTATAATAAAATAATAAATGTATTCTTCTCCGCTTCGTTAGTAGGGCCGAATACACTTTCGAAAACAACCTTTCTCCGCTTCATTAGTGGAGCTGGGTTTTTTTATTATATACAAGCCTATTTATCGATTAAAATCTCTATAGTCTCCGTTTTGGACCTTTTGGATTCTATACTTAATTTCTTTTAAACACTCCATAAAAATAATTGCTTTTAAAATATCTTCAGCCTCTTTAGAGTCCCTAATATAATGAACATTAAATGTATCTAAGTTTATGGTCTCAGTCTGCGGTTTCCTAAACCAGGCGATACCGAGCCCATAGCGATCCAATCCAGGAATGAATCGACACGGAGCCCATAGTGATAAACATGCTTCATGCAGTTTTCCAGCATTTTATGCACTTCTTCCTACCCGGAAGGAAACATGCTCATTGACACTTCCGGCCAGTCGAGATCTTCCGGAAGTCGGCCAAGATTGTTCACTCGTAGCCATTCATACCATCGGCCATTGATCAAGGTTTCAGTCATTAAGGCAATTCTACGCATCCAGCCGAAACGGTGAGAATCTTCGACTGACTGTGGCGGCTGCACAAAAATAGGACCGCTTGCTCTCGGCGGCCCTCATGTAACGATGGAGCATTTCATCAGCTCCAAATTTCTCGATTAGACGATCAGCATATTCAGCTATCTGATTCGTCTTCATTTTTTTCTTCATAAGTTTTACCGCCTTTATTTTAAAATTAAGTGAGGGAAACATATGATTAATTAATTCAACATTCAGAATTACTATAAAATCCATTAGAAATGAAAGGATCTGTAACGTATGGAATTGAAATATCAAAAAGAACGTCGTCGCAAGGCCCTAATGGATCTTAGACGCCATGCTGGAAAAACCCAAAAAGAAGTCGCATTCATGTTGGAATTAACGCTAAAAGAATATAGGGAGGTTGAAGCGCTAAATCGAACCTTGAATGAACGACGAATAGAAATACTGGCTGAATATATAGAAGTGCCAAAAGAGAAAATAATTGCTTTATTAACTCCAATGGTTAACCGAAAAATGGCTCATCGAACGGAACTTGAGTCCGATTAAGGAGGAAGATATGGAAACCGATTATAGAGACTTGAAGAAATGCGATATTTGCGGTGTTGAACTGCCGGCTTATGAGGCGTACAGTTTCGATATACTTGATAAACACTTTCAGGTTGTTGAGACATACCAAGGACATGAGAAATGTATAGAAGCAACTCATAAAGAACCAGAGTAAGTGAAAGGTTAAAGGAAAAGCTGCAAATTAATCCGCCTGAGTAAATAACCATGGATGTGGAGGAGGGGATTACATGCTCAAAAAAAATTACCAAAAACATTGTTACTAACTTTGATATAATTGTAATAGTTATTGCAGCAGGAGAACCGTCGGCAATATTATATGCGTATGCTTGGTATCAGGTGTAAAATACATTGAAAGTGAGTGAAGGGAATGAAACGATATAATTTCAACTTGGGTTGGGGAGCTTAAACCTCTAAATAAAATGTGACAATATAAATAAGCACAGAAAGAGAGCAGTGTTCATTTTGAAGCTGCTCCTCTTTACATCAGTTTACAGTTCCTTTGAAATAAAAAGAGCTTACCACTATAGGTCTGGGAATGGTTACACCAGCACATGTTCGGCGGGATCAGCTCTAAATAAGTTTAGCACATTTTGATAACCGCTAAAAGCGGTTTTCTTATTATCATTCATTAATGATTGATATGTACATGCACAAGGTTTACATAACATTTATTATGTTCATCTACTTCACAAAAGCTGTATTTTGTACATATGTACATGTCACTAGAAAACCGCCCTTTTGAGCGGCATACTGTTGTACATTGACATAAAGTTCCCTACCAAAAATTAAAACCCCTTGTTTTATAAGGGGAATATTGTTTGGTGACTTTATGTCATTATACATTACTGTGAATCACTTTTCGTTTGCTGATTTTCCAGCCGTTTAATTTCCTCTTCTTCTCTTTTTACCATTTGCTTCGCCAGTTTAAGCATCTGTTTCCTGTGTTCAAGGTTGGTCGAATCATTTCCCCATCCAATAAAATTAAGTGAATTTCCATAGGCTACAAACATCCTTGGATCATCTGCGTGATGGGATTGAGCAACCTGCAACACGTTAGCGTGATTACCAATACCATAGTCATTGATATTATTACGACCGCTTAGGCCAAAACGGTTAAATCCATCCATACCTTCACTAATTTTATTTATAAATTCTTTAGGATATTTCTGAATCTGACTGAAGCCATCATTTAAGATTGTAAGTGTCGTCATGTATCCCATTTCTATGCTCACCTTCCCTTAACACATCTATTAATAATTTTTAATTGCTGCCTTCAACCAATCCAAATTGGCCGTATCATACTTCTCAATAATAAATGCACCATGTTTGTCTTCATGTGAAATTGACAAGTCATACTTTTTGCATACACTTTCAATTTCACTTAGAAAGTCAATCATTTCTTTTGGAACAACTTCGTTTTTTCCTGTTTTTTTTATTCCATATTTTGTTGTTCATCACGTCAACTCCCTATTATATAATTCTATTATACTTCATTTTCAATGAGAAAGGGACCCAGATTTTTTCATCTGAGTCCCATTTTTTAGATTGCATTAATCGTGAACTGTCCTTTTGAAGCAGTTTTGATTTCAAAGAAATACTGTTTATCGTTTTTAAGGCTGCTTAATTGTTTGCTTGTTCCAGGGGAAACCTGAAACTCGTCAATCACAATATTACCTTTATCATCCTTAACTCGCAATTGGGCGTTCCCATCACTGTTTGCATCATTTACGATCTCTTTATCCCAAAAAGCACTGTCAAATTTAATGAAATCCTGACCTTCGAATTTAAGGCTGCTCCATTCGCCAGCTTCATTTTCGACATTAACGCCCGCACTTGTTTTTGGGGAAAAGTAATCGTGAACAGGTTTAGCGTCCAAATACACAAGATAGGAACAAACAAGAATCATGGTTAATGTAACGAAAATCGCACCACTCAAACCAATTTTCTTGAGTTTACTATTAACCATTTCTCTCATTCAACTCCTTAATAAATAGAAATAGAGTATGTTCCAGTTACACTGCCTTTTCCTTGTAGAGTGTAGGTGCCACTATCCCAAGGGATTTGATCAAGTCTTACAGTTTTCCCCGGTGCAATTGTTTTTTCACTCCCTACTATTTGACCAGATTCATTTTTAATCCTTACAGTAACATTTCCTGGACTATCTGCGCCGTTTGTAACTTGTGGAGAATCATTGAACAAGTTGTTAGACGATGTAATATTACTAAAAGCATTTTTTGTCAGATAAGCTGTACCAGACCAGCTTACCATAATGCGGACTTCATCATTGCTATTCTGAGTTTCGCCAGCAGGAGCAGCCGTTACAACACCAGCCGAACTTCCCAACGCCAAAGTCAAAACACTTGCAGCAGACAATAGTGCAGCTTTTTTTGCAAAATTCATACTAAAACACCTCTTCTTTTATTTTTTGAATGTTTTAAGATTATGTAAGGTCTGATAACTATAATATACTAACATACTATATAATGCAATATATTCCTTGTAATTTTTTAGATTTTTCTAGAAATATGTTCCGATTTTAGATTTTTAGCGCCATAGTAAACCCGCCTATGCAGACGGGCTATAGTTCCAGCTTCGCTATATCAACATCAATAAAATATGAAACACCGTAAATTGGTTCATTGGTCAGTCAGCGACTTCCTGATCCGATGTGCGTATGGGTTCGATAGTCAGTTTACCATCAATGTATTTAAGCATTACATCCCCTTCAGCGTTTAATTTCATGTCCTCCCTGACAAGTATCGGGATCACAAATCTCCCATTTTTTGCTATTTTAGCTGCTATAACCAATCGAACATCAGCTTCAGCCATGATTGTACATTGACACAAAGTTCCCTACCAAAATGACACAAAGTACCCTACTTTCATGCATTTATGCCCTTTGTCTTTAATTAACGGAGCAAATTTGGAACTTGGTAAGCAACTTTACGTGTCATTCTCCAGTCTGGTGGGTAACTTTATGTCAATTTTCCAGCCTGGTAGGGAACTTTGTGTCACTAAAAATTGATACAAAGTTCCCTACCAAAAAATAAAAAAACCTTATTCTATAAGGGATTTCATGGTTGGTAACTTTATGTCATTCTACAAAAGTCCTCAAAGTCGAATTCGTTCAATTCGTCCAGCATCTTGTACTCTTCCTCCTTCAGATCCCCAGTCAGAATTTCCGCCGCCTACTCCGCGTGGACGCCCCACAGCTCGCCCAGCGTCTCGGCGATCATCGTCTTCTCATGCGGCGAGAAGGAGCTAAACGCCCGGTGCAGAAAGACGAGCGCCCGCTTGAACTCGTCGTCGTCCAGTGAATTGATGTAATCGTTCAGCTGCTCCCACAAGCTTATGCGCGACAGCAGGGCGTAGCGATTGCGCATGGACAGCCCCTCGAACCAGCCCGCCCCGAGGTCGGACGGAATGCCTGGAGACAGCCGACGGGATACTTCCGGGGCGCACTGCCCCGCGTCCATCTCGCCCCGCTCCAGCAGCAGCGGCACGAGCGGCGCTGTGTCTGCCCGGCGGATGTCGCCGTAGGCGATGATGCGCGACAGCTCCGCAGCGGACGGAGACGCCGATCAGCGCGGATGCCTCCGCGATGGATGTGCACGCTTCCAGCTTCTCGCGCAGCCGGTGCGCGCAAGCGAACTCGATCGTCTCGCCGAGCAGGGTGGACTCGGCCACCCGAATCTCGGCCTCCGGTGTCCATTGGATGATCCAGTCCTCGGCCCAGACCGCACAGTCCCCGCCCTCCGGCCGAGTGCGGACGAACGGAATCTCCAGCACCTCCAGCCGGTGAAACAGGAAGGAACGGTTCAGGACGAGGAACGCGGCCTACCGCGATGAAACCCGGCGGTTCTCCCGCAGGTCAAGCGACAGGTCCACTGCGACCGTGGTCTTGTATTTGGTCAGCTTGAACAGCTTCAGCTCGCGGTTCAGGTCATCCTGCAGCGGCGTCTACCTGACGCCTTCGGCATGGTTGCCGATCTCTGTGCCGATGTAAACACGGGCCGAGGCCTCGGCCACCACTGGCAGCTCACCGCGTCCGAGCAGCGTCGGCGCCGCATCGCGCAGCTCCAGCAGCATCGGCGCACTACCGCCGTGCAGCGAAGCCAGCCCTTCGGCCAGCCGCACCGCCTCGATATCCTCGGCGGTGGAGCGGGGTGTGCCGGACGCCCGCAGCAGCCGGGCCGCCATCGACAGATACAGCCTTGGCAGTTCTCGCTGCCAAAGCTCGCGGCCAGCGCCATGCTGTTGGTCAGCAGCGAGATCACTTCGGCGGTGGAGATGACCCCGCCCTGAGTCTTCAGCTTTTCTTTGCGGTCGAGCGTCATGCCGCTCGCAGCTCGCGAAAAATGGTCACGACCTTCAATAATGCCTCGTCGGCAGGCGGAGCCGCCTGAAGCTGGTACGAAGCGGCAATCTCGCTGACCCGCTTCTTGACGATAGCCAGCTCCGTCTCGAGGTCGGAAGGATCCGGCAGCACGATGATGTTAAAACGCCGCTTGAGCGCCGCAGACATCTCGTTGACACCGCGGTCGCGCGTGTTCGCCGTTGCGATGATCGAGAAGCCCTTGCGCGCTTTCTCGCTGCCGAGCTCCGTCACCGAGACGGTTTTCTCCGACAGAATGGAGATCAGCGCATCCTGCACTTCGGAGGCGCAGCGCGAAATTTCCTCGAACCGGGCGACGCTGCCAGCTTCCATCGCGCGCATGATCGGGCTGCGCACCAGCGCTTCCGGCAGGGGGCCATTTGCAAGCAGCATCGCGTAGTTCCATGAATAGCGGACCTGCCCTTCGCTCGTGCCCGCCGTTCCCTGCACGACGAGACCCGAATTGCCGCAGACCGCAGCGGACAGGTTCTACGATAGCCAGGACTTGGCTGTACCCGGCTCGCCGATCAGCAGCAGCTCGGGTCCGTGACGAGCGTCGTGATCGCCATCTCGACTAGCCGGTTATTGCCTATGCATTTGGGCGTAATATCCATTTTGCTGGCTTTACCTCCGGTAATGTAGGTCAACACAGCCCAGGGCGGCATTTGCCAGCCAGGAGGCTTGTCTTCCTTTTTCAGCGCCTCGATTTCTTCGTGGTAGAGCAGCTCCGCCGGAAGGCGCATGGCGTTCTGCGGCGCCCGTTCCCCTAGCTGGCCCAGCTGCGGCTCTAGCCGCTTCAGACGGAAATCGTCCGCCGCCAGGTCACTGCCCGCAATTTAAAGGCGGCGCAGCTCGCCTTGAAGTTCCTGCAATAATGCCGTGCTCATTCGCTTTTCCTCCCGATTCTCTGTTTTGATTTCAGATGCGATGCGATGCGATGTGATGTGAGGCGCTCAGTACAGCAGCCGGACGACCCGTTCTTCTTGAATCAGCGTCAGCGGCTGAGCAGCGAGACATCCCTTATCCATCTGATGCTCGAACATCACCAGCAAGCAGCTGTCTTCCAGTAGCAAAGGATCGACCAGTGACAGCAGCCGCGTCGATTTCTGAGGCAGCCGATATACGTCATTGAGCTTCAGCGTGTTGCCCGCAGAGTCGACCAGTGCGAAACCACCGGCTTCCGTCCGCACAATACGGGATGCCTTCAGCAGTACGACCGGCGCGCGATCGGCCAGCGGATCCTTGAGCTGGTTCTTGACGGCCTTGACCGCTTCGGGAATCGACGGCCAGGCCGCAGCGCAGGCGGCTTCAAGATCGGCAATTTCCGTCTTGCGCCGACAGCATACCCTCACAGCGTACCCGGGCGTTCATGCGCCCGGATAACGGTACAGCTCGGCAATCTTGGCCACGATTATGCTGCAACAGATGGCCGTCATAGTACATATATATGCACACGTCCATCTTTGAGAGCATCGTTAGCAATATAGAACTTCATAAGGTTCTCATATGAGATCCGAGTTGAATCAGGAAATACCTCGCCTACAATGGCTTTTATATGACCCTTAAAGTAATGTTTTGGAATCTCTTGCAAACTGCGTATATAAGGTTTTTTCCTGCAATCAATGATTATCTTCTTATTAATATTATCAATTATTTGGTTTAGAGTGACACATAACTCTTTTAGCTGGAGAATCATGATGGACCCGTGCCACCGCCTCAAAATTTGCGCTCTGCAGTCATAGATGATCAGATGATTCTCGGAACTTTTGTATCCAATGCTCATGAAGGAAGGAACTTTACCCATTTCGTAAAATAGACGGAGCTTCATGCTGCGATCAGTTTGTTTCTTGAAGGCATAGAGATCTACAGCCAGAATGACTTCTTGATTTAATTTATCCCTGGAGATGGAAAAATAAATGTCTGATGGAGTATCTACATTAGTCATATATTCCTTTACCCATTTAAGAAGTGGAGTATTACCAGAAACATCTGATATTTGAGTAAAGGGGGAAATCTCGATTCTATTCCTAGCTTCGGATGATTCAGGGATTTGGAACGTTTTTGAGGGTTGAAATCCTTCGTTTTTCTTCCATAATGACTTAATCCAGAACGAAAATGATTGCAAATTTAAGACCCCCTAATCAATTTGTACGAGTACCCACATTTACAGCATCGCTCTGCTCTCTGCTGCACTATTAGTTTCACCTTTACAAAATATAATGATAGACAAGGTAAAAAACAGCACTAAGGAAACCGAGAATAATAACAGCTATAGAACATCGAAACATGATACGAAACAAATATTCAGCATCCATAATAAGCACGTCCTTTCAATAAAATTTTTCCAAACGGTGTGTCAGGTGTAGCCACCTAAGCTTTTTCCTCGACTTGTTCATATGTTTAGAGCGCACCGCGCTGTGTCAAACAAGCAGGTTCAGGGACTTCAATATAACTAAAGTCTACTATATCGGAACCATCAATACCTATAGCATCTTGATCTTGTAAAAGTATGAGTATTTTATTCTGAGAAAAACAATCCAGGCGAGTTCTGTTAAAGTATCTATTCAGAGAGGTTCATTTATGCTCGAGCTGCAGATCAATTACCATATGGTAGGGATCAAAAGTTTCGGTTGTAATATAAAATTGGCCGGAAGGCTTAATCAGGTATCCTTCAGAATCCACAACTGGGTAAGCGGAAGGTAATTTAGTAATCTTCGTTTCCTCCTTAAGAATAGAAACTGATCCAGGAATCACCACGAGCACCTTGTTTATGTGCTCTACCTGTACAGCCGCATAAGGTCGACCCAGTTCTCGTGAATGTTTATTTTCCTTTTGCAGTGGATGCATTAAATCAACTCCTTATTCTAATTGAAGTGGTGGCCCTTTTAGAAAACAATCCATCAAATTCGATCTCCCCAATTTGATGGATCGCGTACTCAGCTGCAAGGCTGCCTCATATACTGAAATCTCACGTCCATTACCCTTTTGAGTCGATTCTTCAAGCCAATATATTTCTTGGAAAAAACTGAGGTATAGGCGCTTAAATGTCTCTGATTCCAACATCATTTCTTCCTGAGTTTTGAAGGGTACTTATTTGGTGTCTCCCTGCTCCTCTCCCTTGGGCTTACCCCGTTCCGCCTTCGGCTTCTGCGCTTCAATCTGCTGGCGTTGTTCAGCAGTGAGTAGATGCTGAGCATGCAGCTGCTTCCGGAGTTCACTCGCCTCATCTAGCAGTGCCCGGATCTCTGCTGTGTGTTTACGTTCGGCTGCCGCGAGTGCCTTCTCCTGAGCAATTTCGGCGCGTTCTGCGGCGTTCTGCAAGCGTTCCTCGTAAACGGCCTCTGCCTCTGCGATCTCCCTCGCTTGTCTTTCGGTTAGCTCAGTTAACTCGGTAAACCGTTGTTCTAACGCTACTGCTTGGTTAACCCGATTCGTAGTATCAGAAAGCATTTTTGATAGGCGCTCGATACGTTCCTTGTTCTCAGTGAGGATCTGCTCGTCCTTCGACGACGATTTTTGTAATGCCTCGACGAGCTGTCGCGTCTCCGCGATTTCCTTCTCCTGTTTGTTGATTATTTCTGTTGCTCCTAATAGGGCCTGATTTAGCCTTGTGATTTCGTCTTGCTGTGCCATAATCTCAGCAGCACGGTCCCCAAGCTTCCCCTCGTAATCCTCCGCGATCTGCAAGCGATCTGCAGCTTCCGTCTGAATCAACGAGACAAACATATCAACTACGCTCTTTGTGTGATATTCCAACGTTGAAATTTGTTTCTGATATCCGGCACCCACCCCTGACTTGAGTTGCTGCATCTCGTAAATTGAGGCCATGTGCTCTAAAAAATCGCCTTCATACTCGATTCCGGACTGTTTAAATAGGTCCTCGACCTTTTCCTTAACGTGGTCGAACACTTTATAGGCTTTCGGTCCCCTCTTACCGCTACCCTCGCTCATCCTTGTTCCCCCTATTGGTTTACTTGAAAACATTATAACATCAAGGGTTAACCAAGTAAACTTGGTTAACCACTAATAGAGCCCGGTGTATCCTACCGAGCTCTCCAATTCCGGGGCAATCGGAATTAACCAAACATCCTGCTTCAGGATCTTGTTGTAGATCCGTGTCTCACCCCGGACAGGACCAGCATGGCAAAGTGGCTGGCTGTTTTCACTTCGTCCATCGTTAAAAGGTAGACGGCACCAGCGTGGGCATCGGAAAACAGCCGCCAGCCGGGAACGGCCAAGAGGAGCTGAACGGTAGAAGCAAAAACAGTTCAATCTCCCCACTCAAGTAGCCTCCAGCCTTTCCACTGGTAGCTCTTGTGTTTTTTCTTCCCAAGCATAGAAGCTTTAATTGTCGAAATCCCACCCCAAGCCTGTTTGACGGTACCATCAAGCATTTCTTCATGTCTTCTTCTCTTCTTCTCTAGTCGGCTCTTGGCTCCGTGCGGGGTGTCAAGCGCGGTACAAGAACCTAGAGCGCCTTGGCCGAGGCGATCTGGCACGGCTTAGGCGCTCTGGTTATCGGGCCAAGTAACCCCGCAGCGGTGCGTACCGGCATTTAGGCGGCGTCTTTGGCCGCCTTAGTGCCGGTAGCATCAGCCCCTACACATCTTGAAAATAGACTAAAAAAGGACCCTCCATTGGTAGAAAGTGATATCCGGAATAAACGCTTGACATAGTACACCGTATAATTTATATTGATTTTGTAAACATTTGCTTTCTATACGGAAGCATGGATTGAAATTCACTTTTACAAGCTCAACATTATCGCTCCCGTTGAGGAGCGTGGATTGAATTAACCATTAGTTTAACTGTAACGCCAACCTATGGCGTGGATCAGAATCTCATGAAAAAGGTCTTGGATTACAATATCCTAGACCTTTTTCTATTATTACTAAACGAAAGGAATCTTTGTATGAGACAATCCCCCCCAACGAGTAAGCAACCTCGATCAATTGGGCAACGTTTGGAAAAAGCAAAAAGCCTTGAGAGTAAGAAAAAAATCGCCCTTGATTGGGCTACCAATTGGAAAAACGAACATGAACGCTTAATAAAAGACTTGGAGAGAGCGATCATCGAGGATGACTATGACTTGTTATGCAGAGCTACAGGACAGTTAAAAGTAGTCGGCCAAAAACGGTTTAATGCACTTCCTCGGGTACTATCACATATTTCAGAGGTTCAAACGGTAGCGGATACCGGTCACACTTCTTTTCATCAGTCTTCCCCTGAGATGCTACGAACTGAAACCAAGGAATGATCTAAAAAATTTACACTCCCAAAGCCCGTCAGCAGCCGTCATCATGGGAAATCAATAGGAACGGACATAATGCGGAGAAAACTGGTGAAATCGTTTGTAATCTTGTAGAATCGTTTGTAATCGTGTGGAATTATCCTGTCATACATGGTATACTCTGTTTGTAAGACGAATTGTAAGACAATCAATCCGTTTGACATCGCATAATCGGTAATTTCTTGACAGCAAAAAAACCGCAGCAGGTACAACTGCCACGGTCATTTGTGAGTCAAGTTTCAAAGCAATATCGGTGAGAAAACCCACCGGTGCCATATGCTTATAGACGTAACAGGATCTCTTCCTTCCCAAAGATAGAAGATCCTGTTACTTTTTTATGGACTGAATGTATTTCAACAGCTCGATCATAAACGTACCACCAGAAAACAACAGTGATAGGAGCACTACGGTCTCATTCATCTATCCACCACCTTTCAAAGCAAACTACCGATGGTGAATCCATAACTTGTATTGCATTCGTCCCTTGTCTCTACTGTCTAGTATATCAGGTAATTATTGGACAAGATAGACTGAGAATTAAAAAACTCTAGCAATATAATTATATTGCGCTCACATACAAATGGCAGCCTCCAAGGCTGCCCTTCTTCTCCTACTGCTTGAGAAATGAAACCACTCTGCAGATATACGTTTTTTCCAGTTTCTCGCTCCGTACAAACTCCCACGGTATATACGATATTCCAACGATCTTAAGAATCGGATCGGGTACAAATGGTAGATTCTCTAAATTCCATTCCTTGTAGCCCGGATATGTATCAGGTGTTTTTTGCTGAATAATGTGGCCAATCGCCCAGGTAACCACGTCACCCGACTGCAGGGTAATGTAACCCTTCTCACGTTTCGCAATGCCCAAGGCGGAAGCAATATCTCCGCCCATCGATGGCTTTTCTGCCAAAATAACCTTCAATTTAAGCCCTCCCCAGAACCCTACCAAAGGTTCTACCATTCTTTAGCCATATCAATTTCTTCGTCGAAATGTTCAAGCAACCCTTCAAGCGCTTGATTTACATCCGTGCCCCTGAAGACGTCATACTCGCCAAAGTCGATAAGCATTAACCTCTGAGTCTCTTTATCCCAAAACAAATGTTCCAATTTCATATCCCAATCATACCGCTTACGCTCAATGGCCAGCCTCATTGCCTTCTTATATTGTTCTCTTATTTTCTCCAGCTCTTCTTCAGACAGCATGCCATTTTCCATGAGGCTTTCAATGTCTTGGCCAGGTACTTTTTGCATAATCAAAAACTCTTGCTCTTCATAGGCATACAACACAGGAAAGTATGCAATTCCCTGTAAATCTTTGAGAGCATCGATGTCATAGTCCCTTTTTCCTTTAGGGGTAAACCTCTTAAAAACAAGGTCATACTCTGCAATTTCAAATAGCCAAGCTCTGTTCGCCCGAATAGGCATTGGATCAAGAGAAATTTTATTAAAAAAAAGATTTCTGTCTCCTGTCTCCAGAACAGATCGCAGATCAGAAGGGAGGTTTTTGATAAATTCTGTAGTTTTCATTCGATTCTCCTAACGTATTAATAGTAACTGAATGCAGCGCGTTTGATCCCCTTGAAAGCAGGCTTGAATTATACATGTGACGGCACACTCATTTCCGGATTTTCTACAACTTCCGGAGTCTCTACAAACTTCACTACTTTATTCTGGCCGGTATTCTTGGCCGAATCCAGCGCCCTTCCTGCCCGATTGAGCATTTCTTCTGCGCTCAGTCCTCCTTCATACCTGGCATAACCCATACTGACCGTAACGGCCGTGTTTTTCTCTACAGCGCCGCGTATCCGTTCGGCCAATAAAAAGGGATCCCCATGAACTTGCGTAAACACCGCAGCGATCTCCTCCCGCCCGTATCTGCCAGCAAACCCCTTACTGTGGCATTCATTCTGGATGTATTCAGCCACTTGCCGTAAAGCCTCATCCTCTTGGGAACCACGATAATAATCATCACCACTGCTTTGATCTGACCGGATTCGGCCGCATCGACCGCCTTTTTCATAAATGATTTCTGATTGAATAGACCGGTTAAATCATCATGCATCGAATGGTGAGTTACTCCTTGCAGCACATCCAGGACCCGGTTGAATTGCAGGAGAAAAACAAAAGCGTAAGCAGCCAGCAGAAGGATTGAAGCAATATAGGTCTGCTGAGGCATAAAGCTTTCGATGGCAGCTGCTACGGCATATCCAGCAAAGATAAACATCGATGCAGCATAAACGATCCTGTTTTGCATGGCCGGATAGACATAATAAAAGCAGTACACCGCATGGGCCAGAATGAAAAGAGTAGTCAGAATGATGCTAAGGGATCCATTCACGAAAGAAAATATCGTAGGGAGAACCAGGGCAATAAGTGCCGGCGCCAGGTACTCTTTGAACGGTATTCCTTTCTTCGTGTGGTAATAGCGATAGATGGACATCTGAACCCATAAAAAGGCCCCTGCCGTCACTCCTAAGAGAATGGCAGGGTTCCCCTGATGCTTTGCCTGCAGGAGCCCGATAATCAGATGCACAATGAAAGCAGCTGCGTATGAACCGGCAAGTTGCAAGTAAACTGGATGCCCCCATCGCCGGTACATAACAAGCGCTTGGAGTAGAAGAACAGCAATGAGCGTTTCAACAACCGATATGATCCCCAAATGATTTCATCCTTTGCAATAAATGAGAGCGTTTAAACTTCCGTGTAATTGGTAACAATATCCATAAAGGAGATGTTACCCATGGAAGTGAGCAAAAACGA
>NZ_JBHHMI010000002.1:0-396128 GCF_042136365.1 Paenibacillus enshidis
CCTGTAGCTCCTGTTGCTCCGGTCTCTCCTGTCGCACCCGTAGCTCCTGTTGCTCCGGTCTCTCCTGTCGCACCTGTGGCTCCCGTTGCTCCTGTCGCACCTGTGGCTCCTGTTGCTCCCGTCGCTCCTGTGGCCCCGGTGTCTCCCGTTGCTCCTGTCGCACCCGTGGCTCCGGTGTCTCCCGTCGCTCCCGTTGCTCCAGTATCACCCGTTGCTCCTGTCGCTCCGGTATCACCCGTTGCTCCTGTTGCCCCGGTCTCTCCCGTCGCTCCGGTTGCTCCAGTATCACCCGTTGCTCCTGTCGCTCCAGTATCACCCGTTGCTCCTGTCGCTCCAGTATCTCCCGTCGCTCCCGTCGCCCCGGTCTCTCCTGTTGCTCCGGTCTCTCCTGTCGCACCTGTAGCTCCTGTTGCTCCGGTCTCTCCTGTCGCACCCGTAGCTCCTGTTGCTCCGGTCTCTCCTGTCGCACCTGTAGCTCCTGTTGCTCCGGTCTCTCCTGTCGCACCTGTGGCTCCCGTCGCTCCTGTCGCTCCAGTATCTCCCGTTGCTCCTGTGGCCCCGGTGTCTCCCGTTGCTCCTGTCGCACCCGTGGCTCCGGTGTCTCCCGTCGCTCCTGTGGCCCCGGTCTCTCCCGTTGCTCCGGTTGCTCCAGTATCACCCGTCGCTCCTGTTGCCCCGGTATCTCCAGTTGCCCCTGTCGCTCCCGTTGCTCCTGTCGCTCCAGTATCTCCCGTCGCTCCTGTTGCCCCGGTATCTCCAGTTGCCCCTGTCGCTCCCGTTGCTCCTGTTGCTCCGGTATCTCCCGTCGCTCCTGTGTCTCCCGTTGCTCCTGTCGCTCCAGTATCTCCCGTCGCTCCTGTCGCTCCAGTTGCGCCTGTAACGCCGCTGTCTATCAGAAGAGCGACATCATCAACTAGCAGATCCGAAACGCCGGCTACAGGAACAGAGATCGTTACCCGCACTTCATTCGCTCCAAGCGGTACTGCTGCTGCAGTTGTCAAATAAACTTCCAGCCAGGCATTATTCGTATCAATTAATGGCACCCGAGTTGCAGGTATATTTGCTGTCAAACCATTGAGCACAAGTACACCCGAGTTCAAATAGTCGACAACTAAGTCGACAGCCGGACTTCCACCTGCGGTAGGTGCAGCCAATGATACAAAAAATTCAAAGTTTTCCCCAGGTGTGGCCGACTGAGTCTGTGTGATGGAGGCAACACCGGTTAACTGTGCACTAAAAGTTCCTGAATGACTGAACGCACCTGTTACTGCAACGGTTCCGGATGAGACCCAAGGAGTTAAAAGCCCCGTCTCAAAACCACCGTTTACAATACGATTCAAGATTGCCAAGAATATTTCACCACTCTCTTATCTTAAACTCAGCTTTGCGTTCTTAAAACCAAAAACGTAAAGCCTGCTCTATACTATTAAATAGTGTTCCTCTTTGAAACGGCATTTGCTATTCTATAATGCCTAATATGTTTGCTGTACCCCTCGAAGATTGCATTAATTCCTCCTTCCCCCCGGTGTTGTATCTATAAAAATCTGAATACATTACCTCAAAACTTTAACGATAATCAATAGAATAGAAGCCCTTGCAGACTATGAGCTTATGTATGATCGTGAGGAACAAAGAAGATGCATGCTTACCTGCAGATTTTCTGTAAAATACAGCTTGTATATGGATTATATTCCCATTATACTATGATTGTAAGCGCTTTATTGGTATAAACCTATCTACTTTCTGCTTTACGTGCTGTCCGGAAAGAGAAAAGTACAAAGAGAGGTGATCCCCTTTTCAGTGGCCAATAAGCCTGTTGCCGTCCGGAAGTGTCCAAGATCCAGGTTTCATATTATTTGAGGGAGGGAATAATATGTTAAGAAAAGGAATATGTGCGGTTGTGCTGCTCAGTCTCCTGGTCGCTCTGTTTCCCGCAAAACAAGCAAGCGCAGCGAACTGGACTCTGATCTGGAGCGACGAATTTAATGGAAACTCGTTAAACCGGTCCTATTGGACCCCTGAAATCGGCACCGGAAGCGGCGGCTGGGGAAACAATGAGCTGCAGTACTATACCGACCGTTCGCAAAATTTGCAGGTAACCGGCGGCAATCTGGTGATTACGGCACAAAAAGAAGCTTACGGCGGAATGAATTACACCTCGGCCCGAATCAAAACCCAAAACCTGCAAACCTTTACTTATGGAAAAGTGGAAGCGCGGATCAAGCTGCCATCCGGTCAAGGGTTATGGCCGGCATTCTGGATGCTTGGCAGCAACATCAGCTCGGTCGGTTGGCCGTATTGCGGAGAAATCGACATTATGGAACGGGTAAATAATAATCCTTATGTAAACGGCACTGTGCATTGGGATGCGGGAGGTTACGCTCAGTACGGGCGCGTGTCGGGCAATCTGGATTTTTCCCAATACCATGTGTACAGCATCGAGTGGGACTCCAAATATATCCGCTGGTTTGTCGACGGACAGCAGTTTAATGAATTTTATATTGAGAACGCAACCGGGAACACCGAAGAATTTCAACGGCCGTTCTTTGTTCTCCTGAACATGGCGGTCGGTGGAAACTGGCCGGGACCTCCCAATAACTCGACGCCGTTCCCGTCACAAATGCTGGTCGACTACGTGCGCGTATATAAAAACAGCTGACTGTAGAACCATTTCACTATGGGGTTGTCCAAAGTCATCGACGATGGCTTCGGGCGGCCCCTCTTTATTATTCCTGTCATTGAACGGAACTCGACTTTCCCATGTTTTTTAAGCTCCAGTGAGATTCGTTTTTGTACTGTGCAGCTGGCTTTATAAATATAATCTAATGACTTGAAATCACGACAGCTTCTTCTTATATTCAGGGAAGGAGGATCAGGAAATGCCGATACGTCCGCCAATATTGCAAAGAGGCGATACCATTGGAATTGTGACCTTGGGCAGCCCTTTGGATGCAAGCACCATTAATGCAAGGATCGAAGTGTTGAGAGCCATGGAGTTCAATGTCGTATTGGGACAACACGTATATGCACACAACGGATTCCTGGCAGGCACAGACGAGCAACGCGCATCCGATTTGATGATGATGTTTCAAAATCCACAGGTGAAAATGATCCTGCCCACAAGAGGCGGCACAGGAGTGGCCGGCATTCTGCCGTACCTTGATTATAATGTGATCCGAAATAATCCTAAAATCGTTACAGGCTACAGCGACATAACTGTTCTGTTAAACGTACTGTATCAATTTGCAGATTTAATCACATTTCATAGTCTGCTGCTTATAGACTTTAAAAACGAAACGCCTGCTTATAATTTCGAGCAGTTTTTTTCCGCGACATCCTTGCTTTCATGGAACCGACGGATTCTGAATCCACCCGGCATTCCACTGATGAGCAGAGTTCCGGGCAACGCAACGGGGCAACTTGTAGGAGGCAATCTGACATCTTTTGTCGATACGTTGGGTACACCTTTCGAAATCGATACACGGGATAAAATTCTGGTGATTGAAGAAACCCATGAATCAACCAATACCGTCTACAGGTTTCTAAATGATTTGAAGCTGGCCGGAAAATTTGATGATTGTATTGGCATTATTATGGGGGAGTGCACGGGTTGTCAGGCGGCATACGGCACATCCTATAAGGATTTGATTAACCAGTTCATTGTCCCCCTCGGCAAGCCGCTGATCACGAACCTGGCAACAGGACACGGTGTGTACAAAGCTGCTTTGCCGATTGGCGCAATGGTGAATCTCAATTCGATCAATAATTCCATTACGGTGATTGAACCTGTCATCAGTGCAGTTTGAAAATACAATTTGAACGTCAAGTGAAAAGCCCGCGTTATCCGCAGGCATCAATTTTACAAATGTCGTATGCGATTCGGTCTGCCTGCCGATCAGTATGTTGGATAAATCAGTCCGATATCACGTTTTCGTTGAAAAGCTCTACCCTGCAGCACGAGCAATTCGTTCCCATTGACGGAGAACTCAAGCTCTGCGCCCTGGTACCAAATGCTCCCCTTTACCGTTCTTGTGCTCATGCCGAGAACCCCCTTCAGTCGGCCGCTGTGGTCGGTAATGATCCGCACTCCAGCCGGGAACCGGACATAACTTTCCCCGTCACGCACGATTTCGCTGCCCTCCGCCAGGTTGATCAGTTCATACATCGTTCCGTCCACGCTGCGGGCATATGCCGTATACGGCGCAACCTCTTCGCCGTGGTCGAAAGCGTACGGTACCAGACCGGTAAACCACAGCTCACCGTCAGGCGTTGGCATAATGCCGCACAGCCGTTCAACGTAGTCTAGTACACAGAGGATCGCCGGTGAGTAAACTTCCGTGAACCCCTCCTCCCCGGTCCATGGGCTTAAGCACTGGGCAAAACGTTTCATCTTGGCCATCGCAGCCAGAATCGGGAACATGACCCACGTCAGCTCCACATGCCTGCTATGATGCTCGAAGGCGTGCGGGGCACGGATCAGGCTCAAAAAGTTAGACGGACCGCTCCAACTGTTATAGCTGGAGAACGGATCGAAGCGCGGATCATCCATGGCCATGGAGGTGAACGGATATTTGGCAAAAAATTTACGTGTGTTCAGCAAATACTGCTGCAGCATCGTATCGAAAAACGCACGGTCGCCGACCTCGCACGCCATTACACGCAGCAGCACATCGGACTGTGCGCGGACAAACCGGTCATGCCGATCCAGGTCGTAGAAGAAGTAGTCCTCGGTGTCGAAGCACTGGGTAAACAAGCTTTGCAGGCTCTTCTCCGCTTTAACACGCCATTCTTCTCCGTTCTCGCCAAGCGCTTCGGCGATCCGGGCCAAATAGGTGCGCTGGCAGTAAACGTTGGCCGTTAAATCCGGCGCGATGAACGGCAGGATCGGCGAATCCGGATAGCAGCGCGCCGGGTCGCCGAGATGCGGCGTATCCGGCACATGCCAGAAGCGCGGCGACAGATCATGGCCGGTATCGAACGTGCAGAACGCCTCAACACCACCTGTTCCGCGGGTATTGCGGTTTTCGGCCAGCCACTGGTCATGCCTGCTCATCGCGGAATACATCGTGCGCAGGAAATCGTCGTTCCGGTCATGCAGCGCATCATAATTCCAGACACTGCGGGCCAGCGGTGTGACCATCTGAATTTGGCGAAACACCGGGCCATCCGCCGTCACCTTGTAGGGCAACAGCCCATCCTCACGCTGGTGAGCCGCAAAAGCGCGGTATGTTGATTCCGACACCGAAGGTATGAATCGTGCCAGCAGTTCTGCGTTAATCGTGCCCGTGCTTTCCAGCCAGCAGCCGAGGTAAACGCCGCCTTCATGCAGGATCGGCTGCGAGCCGCCGGTTGGAACGATGCAGTCCAGCAGCTTCCCAATCGCGTGGTAGTACACGTTCTCCAATGGGCCTGGCGAAACAAACCGAACGCCGGACCGCTCCCATTCAGCCAGAACGGCGGCATCTGACTCCTTCTTCAGCGGGCCGGCCTTTTGGACCATGTCTATACTGCGCAGCCGTTTCAACAACTGCTCTCTCATCCGATTTCCTCCTCGTTTGTTACCGGTTCACCAGCGCAGGAACCCCTGTTATTTATTGCTTTCGAAAATTTTGACCGTCCCGCTATAAAAATCGGCAACTGCCTGCTCGACCGTTTTCTTGCCAAAGCCGATTTCCTGAACGGTCGTCTCCGCCAGCTTGGAAAATTCGGAGAATCCCGGCAGATTGTAACTGACCGCAAACGGTTCGCTCTCAGCCTGCTTGGAAACCCTGCTCGTATAGTCGTAAATGATGCTGTCTACCTCGTTCGCATCGCTTTCGAGCAGCTTGCGGTTGGGGGCCGTTACCGGCACGCCGCGGTCGTTGCCAAGAATCTTCGCCACATCCGGATCGTTGACCCAGAAGCTCATCAGCCGGGCGACCTCAGCCGGATGCCCGGTTTTGGCATAACCGGACATGCCCTGACTGGATTCGAACACAACACCGGTTCCCTTCTGGCCCCGTGGCACCTGCACGAGTGTCAGCTTATCCTGTGTCATACCTTGCATCGCGGTAAGCTGGTTGGAGGCGGCCAGCGTCATTGCGACCTTGCCTGTAATGATCAGCGACTTGCCCGTATCAGTCGGCGGATTGGATACCTGCAGCTCCGGTGTGGCAACGCCGCCAGCTTCGGCAGTCTTTTGCCAGAAATCAAACCATGGACGAATATCCGCTTCCGTGTAGCCAAGCTGGTTGTTCGGCATATCGTACAACTGCTTTCCGTGCTGCTTTAAGTAAATATCCATGCCGTCGAAGGTGAAGTTATATGTGCCATAGTAACCTTTGCCGAGCTTATCGGAAATTTGCTTGCTGACCGCCGCATAGTCTTCCCATGTCCAGCCGTCCAGCGGAACAGGAATGCCCGCTTTCTCGAACATCGACGTGTTGATGATGATGCCTCTGGCGTTGGCGCCTGCCGAGATATGCTGCAGCTTGCCGTCAAATGTGCCGTATTCCACCATCGCTTTATCCACATCCTTCAGGTCGAGCTCCTTGCCGACGTAAGGGCCGAGATCCAGCAGCACGCCCTTCTTCGCATAATCGACAACATTACCGCCGAGAAAGAAAACGTCCGGTGCGGTGCCTGATGCAAGCTGCGTATTCAGCTTATCGAAATAACCGGAGTTCGGCGCGAATTCGCCGATTACCTTAATGTCTGGATTTTTCTCCATAAACAGCTTGAGTGCCTCATTCGTACGGTCAGCGCGGGCTTGATCCCCCCACCACATCACGCGCAGCTCAACCTGCCCGGGGGCTGATCCGGTATTCGCCGTTCCGCTGTTAGCGTCGGCTCCCCCGGGCGGTCCACCGCTCGTTCCTCCCGAGCATGCCGCCAGTACGGTCATCAGAAGAGCTAATGTGCATGCCAGCATTGTTTTTTTCATACAACTGCTCACCCCTGTTTTTTGTATTGGTATAAAGCGCTTACAATTACGTTTTGCCAGGCTGCTAACTTTTTATTTCAAGTCACTTCTTATTTCAAGCCTGTCGTCGCAATCCCTTCCAGGAAGTACTTTTGGAACAGGAGGAAGACCGCCGTGATCGGCAGCAGTGACAGCGCGGACATCGCCAGCAGAGCGCCCCAGTCAGACTGGCCGGAAGGATCGAACAAGGAGCGGATGCCAAGCTGCACAGTGAACAGCCGGATGTCGCTCAGGTAGATCATTTGACTGAAGAAATCATCCCATGACCAGATGAATGTGAAAATCGCCGTCGTAATCAGTGCGGGTACAAGCAGCGGCAGCATAATCCGCAAATATATTTGCCGCTGGCTGCAGCCGTCGATCGTCGCGCTCTCATCCAGCTCGCGCGGAATGCCACGAATGAACTGCACCATCAGCAGGATGAAAAAAGAATCATGCGCCAGCCATTTGGGCAGGATCAGCGGATAATAGGTGTTGATCCATTGAAACTCATTGTAGATCATGTACTGCGGCACAAGTGTAACGTGGTAAGGCAACATAATTGTCACCAGCATAAGTGTGAACCACAGCTTCTTGAACCGGAATTCGAGCCGTCCGAAGGCGAAAGCCGCGAATGAACAGGTGATGACATTTCCGAGCACACTCATAACTGAGATCAGCGCCGAGTTCATGAAAAAGCGCCCGAAGGATACACCGTTAAGTCCCCGCCAGCCATTGATGTAGTTATCAAGTGTGAACTGTGCCGGCCAAAGTCCCGTATTGGTGAAAATCATCGTATTGGGCTTGAAGGAGCTGGCGATGAGCCAGAGGACCGGATATAGCATGCCGATGCCGATCAGGATGATCACGATATGCCTGCCCAACCGGGTCAGATTTTGCCTGTTCGTCATGGCATGTTACCTCCCTTCTCTGCCATCGCCGTAGAACACCCAATATTTCGAGGTGCTGAACACGATAGCGGTGAATATTCCGATAATGATGAGCATAATCCAGGCCAGTGCGGAAGCGTAACCCATGTCGAAGAAGGAGAAGCCCTTCAAATACAGGTAAAGCGTGTAAAACATCGTTGCATCCAGCGGCCCGCCGCGTCCGTCCCCGATCATGAAAGCAGGCGTAAACGCCTGGAACGTGTTGATGATGCTCATAATGAGATTGAAGAAAATGACCGGTGACAGCAGCGGGAGCGTAATCCGGAAAAACTGCCGCATTTTGCCCGCCCCGTCCACCTGTGACGCCTCATACAGATCGGCCGGGATTTGCTTTAAGCCAGCCAGGAAAATGACCATCGCCGAGCCGAACTGCCAGACAGACAGTGTCACGATCGTGTAGACGACGTAATCGGGATGGGAGATCCAGGACGGTCCTTCGATGCCCAGTTCGGCCAACAGCCGGTTGACGACCCCGGTTCCTTCAAACAGTTGCCGCCATACGATCGCAATGGCTACGCTTCCTCCGAGCAGGGATGGCAGATAATAAACCGTACGGTAAAAGCCGAGCGCCCTGATGCCTTTGTTCAGCGCCATCGCTACAAGCAGCGCAAAGATCAGCCGCAGCGGAACCGACAGGAATACGTATTTGAAGGTGACGGCAAGCGAGGCGGCGAATGTGCTGTCTTCGGTAAATATCGTGACATAGTTATCCAACCCGATCCAGACGGGCGGGCTGAACAAATTGAACCGGGTCAGCGACAGGTACAAGGAAGCGAGCATGGGACCAAGTGTCAGGCAGAAAAAGCCGAGCAGCCATGGCAGCAAAAACGTATACGCGGTCAGATTGTCCCGTGCTCTTGGCAGTTTGCGCATGCGGTGTACACCCTCCTTATGGGCGAATAATAGTTGGTATAGGTTTAGCATACCCGCGATACGCATACGCCGGAATTCTATTTCTTCGGCTCTTCGCTCTTAAATTTTTCGGGTTGCTGCTGGCGGTACTCCGATGGGCTCATGCCGTACATGCGCTTGAACTTGGTGCTGAAATAGCTCGCATTGGAAAATCCTGTAAGCTCCGCAATTTCCCACAAACCCAGCTTCGTCTCTTCCAGCAGGCGGGTGGCATGCACCATACGGATGTCGGTCAAGTATTGAATGAACGTCTTGCCAACCTTTGCTTTGAACATCTCGGAAAAGTACGACGGATTGTAGTTAAACCGTTCGGCGATCATCGTTAAATTCAGGTCGAACATGTAATTATCGTCTATGTATTGCTGTACCGCATCCATAAGCGATGGTTTGTCCTTCCACGTGAGCAGTGCAGACAGATAGCCTTCACCCCACTGCTTAAATCCGGTGATGGAATGACCGATGCCCACAAAGGGCTCAATTCCGATGTAAGCGAACACATTTCTTTTCAGCGTATCGCTCAGGTGAGCGAGTCGTTTATCGTCCAGCGTTGATACGATGTGCATCAATCCCGGATAGTTCGGATCATGAAATATGCACGCCGTTTCGGCATAGGGATGCACGTTTTCGCGGCAGACGAGCTCGAACGGTAAACGGAGCTTTTCCGGCGTGCGCACGGATTCTTGTCCTTCCAGATCGGATGACCGCTCCCGCAGCCCGACCGTCATGAAACGGACGGCGCAAGCATCCCAGTCATGCAACTGGAACAGCCTGGCCTGCTCCAGCATATCGCGCTCCTGGACAAGCTTCTCCTTAACGAGATGCACGATGAAATGCTCCTTCATCTCCATGTAATATTGTGACAGTCTCCATTGCATGATGGATGCCTGGCCCTGCTCAGCCCGCTCGGCATCAAGCTCTTCGCGCAGCCGAGTCAACGCTTCGGTCAGCTCGGTTCTGGCTACGGGCTTGAGCAAATAATCTCTGGCCTGGTGCCGGACGGCGGCCTTCGCATAATGAATATCCTCGTAGCCTGTAATGATGAGCAGCCGCAGCTCCGGGTGCTGCTCATGGCACGCCTTCAGCAGGGAAACGCCGTTCATGAGCGGCATATTCATGTCCGTGATGACAATATCAAATCCTTCATCGGCAAGCTTTTCCATCGCTTCGGCACCGTTCCCCGCTTCTCCGGCAATCGTCAGGCCAAGCTGCTCCCAATCTATTTTCAGTCTTAGGCCCTGGCGGATTTCCCGCTCATCATCCACGATCAACACTCGATACATGCGCAATCTCCTCCCGGAATGGCAAAATAAGTTCAATGACGGTCCCTTCTCCGGCAACCGATTCAATCCGCAATCCGAACAGCTTTCCATAATACAATCTGCAGCGGGCTAGCACGTTGCCTAGTCCGATCTCCCGGCTGCGGCTGGCAAGGATTTGGTCAAGCTGGGCGTAGGCAGCCTGGTCCGTCAGCTTGCGCAGTAGCTCTGCAGGCATGCCCGGTCCATGATCAGTGACCGACAGCCGGACGCAGTCATTCTCTCTCCTCACCCGGATATTCACACAGGCTTCAGGCGATTGCCGGAAGCTGTACTTGACAGCGTTTTCAATTAAAGGTTGGAGAATAAATTTGATGATCATGGCATCTTCCAATCCTTCATCCACCTCCATGGTCAGGTGCAGCTTGTCCCCGAAGCGTACTTCGAGGATGGACATATAATCCTTCACATATTTCAGCTCCTCTGTGAGCCGGATTACATCGTCGCTAATGCGGAGTGAGAAGCGCAGCATTTTGCCAAGCGCTTCGATCACCTGCACCGTATCATCCGTCCGCTTCTGCATTGCAAGGGAACTCATCAGCTCCAGCGTATTAAACAGGAAATGCGGATTGATCTGCATCAGCAGTGTCTTGTATTCCGCCTGCTGGCGCAGCAGCTTCAGCTCAAACTCGGTTTTGATGTGGGTACGAAGCTGGCTGACCATGTTACGGAACGTTGAGGTGACGAAACCCACCTCATTGCGCACGCTGCCGCCGGCGGGGAGCTTGGCTTCGGCGCCCGCGAAATCGCCACGCTGGACATGGTGCATAGCCGACACAAGGCGCGACAGCGGCCTCGTAATCCCGTGCGACAGCCAGATAGCGATGAGGACGGACACAAGCAGCAGAATAACCGCGAACGTCATCATGCTGTCCCGCAGCTTGAAGAGCTGGCCGTACAGATCCGCTTCCGAGACGAAGCCTACCAGCATCCAGTCGGTACGGACTAGCTTTTTGTATACCAGAATCTCGTCTCCCTCCTCCTGGCCTGGGGTATATTCAACGCCCTGCTTGTTCGTTCCGGCGCGCAGCCCCCCCACCTTGTCCAGCATGTCTGCATGTTTGCTGTATTGCTTCTGGGACAGCATCGGCTGCAGAAGCTCATTCACGAGAAAAATCGTGCCGTTCTCTCCCAGATGAATCCGGTTCAGCGGGTCCAGCAAATAGGAGGAGCTAATATTCACCTTCATTATGGTTTTGGCAAGAGACGGCTCGAAGTGCCCGATCGGCATCAGCAGGCTGATGACAGGCTTGTTATTGTACTGCTGCGAATACCGATCGAGATGGGCAGGCACCCAGCGAATGCTGTGCTCCTTGAAATCCCGGTACCACGCCTCCTCTTTGAAGGAAGGATCGTTGACCACCTCGTTGTTCATGCCGATTCGCAGTCCGTCATCCCGGTAAAGAAATACGGAGGAGATGATCGAATAATTGTTTGTCGTCTGGGTCAGAAAGCGGCTGAAGTTGAGGTTCGCGAGACTTTTCTCGCCTGCCGACAGCGCCGGATCGGCCATGGCCAGCTCCCACTGGTGCGTCAGCTCGCTGTTGAAGACGAGCGAGGAGAAATCATACATTTGCGCCTGCGCCATATCGATGAATGAGCCGTATTCGTCCATCTTCTCCAGTGCCGAAGACTCAAGATAGGAGCGGATAATGGAGCGTGATTCATTGAACAACAGCAGTGTCATGACGTAGAAAGACAGTACGAACAGCAGCACGAATGCCGTGATCAGGCGGCTTTTAAGCGAATACAGCATACGGGTCACTCCCTCGTCGGCTTTAAAGGAACACCTTGACTTGGATGCCTTGGCAACGCCCATAGTATACCATGACAAATGATGCCTTCAACCCTCACCCATAACATAAATGGGAGGTACGAAAAAAAGGCCTTGACTTAATCGCCAATTGATCGTAGCGAGTCGTCAGGCCAAGATGATTATACTGTATCCGGTCCATCATCATTCAATGTGTTATTCGTTCAACGCCGCCTGTAAAGCTTCAAGATTCTGACGCATGACTTTAATATAATCAAGCCCGTCAGCCAGCTCTTCTTCAGACAAACCTTCAATCGGATTCAGAACCGCAGATTTGGCTCCGATCTCGTTAGCTATCGTATCAGCCACCTTGGAAGAAACCAGTGTCTCGAAAAAGATCGTCTTCACGTTGTGCTCCTTCGCGAACTTGACGATGTCAGCCATCCGGGAAGGAGACGGCTCCTGGTCAGGCGACAGTCCGGCGATCGGAACTTGAGTCAGTCCGTACTGTTTGGCAAGATAACCAAAGGCGGCATGCTGTGTGATGAAGTCCTTGCGCTTGCTGTCCTGCAAGGCTGCGGTAAAATCCTTGTCAAGCGCTTCAAGCTCGGCTACATAAGCATCGGCATTGGCTTTGAACTGGTCTTTATATTCCGGAGCCGCTTCAGACAGGCCCTTTTCGATGGTGCGCACCTCCTGAGCCGCCAGTGCCGGAGACAGCCATACATGCGGGTCCAAGCTCCCGTGGTCGTGGTGATGACCGCTTTCTCCGTGGCCCTGAGCTTCATGCCCTTCTTCTGCGTCTTTCAACAGTTCGATCCCATGACTGGCTTCAATGGCCTTAAGCCCGGAACCAGTCGCGCTATCGAGAACCTGTTCTGCCCAGCCTTCCATGCCCGCACCGCTGTATATGAGCACATCGGCATCCGTAATGGCGGCCATATCCTGTGCCGTCGGCTCCCAATCATGAGGCTCCATGCCTGCGGGAACCAGATTTTCCACATTGGCCAGATCACCTGCAACATGGCGCGTAAATTCGTACATGGGATAAAAGCTCGTTTTAATCTCCAGCTTTTCCGTTGCCTCTGTGTTTGCGGATGCTCCTGTTGAGGATGAACTGCTGTTACCAGCGCTATTATTGCCCTCCGAACTTGTACTTGAGCCGCATCCGGCTGCCACCAGCATTACAGACAGAGATAACGCAGTTAAACTATGATTCCAAAATTTCATTTTCTTAAACCCTTTCTTTATTCGTAATTATTACACATTAACAATAAAACATATTATAGTAAAAATTACGATTTGTAAACCTATTTTCCCTTACTTCCGGCATATAACGAGCAAATTCAAAAAAACCGGAGCAAAAAACAGGCACCGGTTTAAAGTGTTGGCGGCCGTATCAGACTGCGACCAGCCAAGGTTGTGATTTATTGAATTTTCTCCGGAATGGGAAGGTGGTTAGCCTGCTTCTTCCTCTTTTTTGAGGATTTTTTGCCCTCTTCCCCGTTTTCTTCCATGTATGAAAACTCAGGTAAATAATAAAGAAAAAAATCAAAAAACGGCTCATTAAGGCCTGGATACTCTTGTTCTTCCTTATGAATCGAATTCATTGAATCCCTTCCTTTTAACGTTGCTATTTCTTTCTTCCGGCAGTTTCCTTGGATTTCACCGGCCCGTTCGTCCGTCTTTGTGCCGCTATCTCAGTCAGCTCGGGCAAATACTGAATAAACTTTTCGAAGAATTGATCATTAAAAAGCGGATACGTTAGTTTCTCCTTTTGATTTAAATTCATGCTTCTCCCCCTTTGAGAGCTCAAACATCTCCTTATCCAGATGTTATATTAAAGAGCAAATAAAAAAATCGTACAAAGGGGCAGGACCCTTATGTACGACCGGGCAATATATATCAGCTTATTACAAATGGAGAATTCCCCGTTCCACGGAAACAGCCACTGCTTCCGAGCGGGAATCGACACCCAATTTATTGTAGATATTCGTGAGATGAGCCTTTACGGTCCTTTCGGAAATCCCCAGATCAAAGGCTATTTCTTTGCTTCTGCAGCCGCGGGCGATCGATTGCAGAATGAACATTTCTTTCTCGCTAATTAAGGTTTGTTCACGGACTGGAACTGGAGGCGTCTCTTTTTTCAACCTGTCTGCAAACACTTTTGCCGTAATTTCCGGTTGAAGCAGCGTTTCTCCGCGCAGGGCGGATTCAAGTGTCCGAAATAAATTTTCACGGCTCGTATCCTTGAGTAAATATCCTTTTGCTCCCAGTGACAGGCCTTTAATCATTAAATCATCTTCGTTATATGTCGTGAGAATAATGACAGGTGTCTTGTTATTTCTTTCTCTAAGCGCCTCCATCGTTTCAAGTCCGCTCATTCCGGGCATGTTCAAATCCATCAGGATGACATCCGGAGCCAGCTCCTCGATCAGGCTGAGAGCTGTGCGTCCCTCTTCCGCTTCTCCGGCTACTTCGTATTGGCTGTTGGTTTCAAGAATAAGCTTTAACCCTTCCCTGACGACCCAATGATCATCAACAATGAACACTTTACATTTCATGACGGGCCTCCTTTGCCAATGGCATCTCAATTTCGATAGATGTCCCTTCCCGTGCGGAGCTTTGAATGCTCATGCTTCCCCCAAGCAATCGCACGCGCTCTTGGATCCCGATCAATCCGTAATGCCCGGCTTTTCTTCCAATGGTTTGGATGTTAAATCCTTTTCCATTGTCTCTTATTTGCATACGCAACATCTGTTCAATATTCATCATACGAATGTATACAATCTTGGCATGGGCATGCTTGGCTACGTTGGTTAAGCATTCTCTTACGATGTGCTTCGCATGCTCAGTAACGAGCGTAGATAGTGATGCCTTCACCTCAAGTTCCAGGTTAACGGGAATGCCTGTAGCCAGGGTGAACCGCTGCGCTTCTTCCCGAACGGCCTCCGTGAAATCAACTTCAACAGCGGATTGGGATCTGAGGTTATCAATGGCTCTTCTCGCTTCGGACAGAGAGCGTCTGGCCTGAGACATGGATTGCTGCACGATTTCATGCGCTCTTTTGGTCCCGCCTTTTGTCAAGTGTGCATCGATGGCTTCCAACTGCATAATAAGCCCGGCCAGTCCCTGGGCAAGGGTATCATGCAGGTCACGCGCCATACGTTGCCGCTCATTGGCCAGCGTAAGCTCCTCCACCTTCTGATGGGCAGTCTCCAGCTCACGGAGAAAGGTCTGGGTCCGTACTCTGGCATGAACCTGCTGATAAAAAAGCAGCGCGTATGCAACAACCACGACAATCAGCATGGTAAGGACAGGCATGAGAATACCGATTTTTTCCCCATTGTGAAACCAGATCACTACAGCACAAAACAGAAGATAGAGAGCCAGAAACAGCATTGTTACTTTCAACGGTTGATAATAAACCCCGACTCCTTGACCGATCAGAACGGGAATCAGGCAAACCAGGACGATCGGAAAGCCGACGGGCAGAAGATATGAGCTCAAAAAGATGATAGCTCCTTGCAGAACAAAATATAACCAGGGTCCGTACCTTACAAGCTTGTGCGCAGACCAATACAGCCAAGGCCCGTACCCTACAAGTCTGTCCGCAAACCAATATAAACAGCAATGCACTGCCATTGCCACGGTAAACAGAATACTCCTCAGTAGCATCGGTTCACTGAGAAGCTGAAATATCATAACCTCGCTATATATGATGGCCACCCAAATCAGAACCGGGATTCTGGAAGTCGTGATTCGCTCCGATTCATTAGGAGTGGCAGCTCTTTTATTATTCATTCTTCACCTCTATATATCTTTTCCAAAAACACCTATGCCAAAAAGAATGGCCATTTCTATACAAACATTATTATATAATACGGGAAAACATCAACAAAAAAAACGTACACAAGGGCAGGGCTTGTGCACGTTCGGGCAATATTCGGGCAGTAGTTCATTCATCTCCTGAATTCGGGCGTGTTCAATAATTCGCGACGGATACCGGAGCACCGTCAGTAAGCATGGTGGCACCTTTTACAACGATTTGCTGCCCTTCCGAGAGACCCTCCGTCACTTGCACCTGATTGGCACTCTCTTCTCCCGTTGTGATCTGCACCTGTTTGGCAACATTCGCTTCTACAATATAGACGTATTTGGTTCCCGCCTTTTCCGTTACAGCTCCTTGAGGAATAAGCAGCCCTTCCGCTGCCCCGGATTGGGTATATACATTGGCTACCATGCCTGCTTTAAGCGTATTGGACGGGTTGTCTACGGAAATTTCAACAGGATAAGCACGAAGTTCTTCATCCATGACAGAGCCGATCGCTGTGATCTTGGCATTGATTCTTTTCTCCAGTGAAGGAATTTCTACCGCCACCGCAGAACCCACTTTCACATTCATCATTTCAGATTCAGCTAAATTCACTTTCACCAGGACTGGATTCGTATTGGCAATCGTGACCACGGCTGCCTGTGAACTGACAAGCTGACCTGCTGTTCCGTTCACGGCCGAGATGGTGCCTGACATGGGTGCTTTCACGGTCGCGTCCACCAGTTGGCTGCGTGTTGTCTGCAGGTTGGAGCGGGCTTGATTGACGCTCGCACGAGATACACCAACTCCAGATCCGTTACGGGCAAGCTGGAGGGACTTCACAGCATTGTTGTACGTTGTCTGTGCGCTTTCCAGGGAAGATTGCGCATTTCTAAGCGTAAGCTTGGCATTATCCAGAGCGCTTTGCGCCTGTCTGGCCGTAGTCTGCGCCTGTTCGAGCTCCGTTTGCGATACGGCTCCGGCGGCAAATAGCTGCTGGCTGCGATTCAACATATTTTGTGCGTCACGCAGAGAACTCTCGGCATCAGCGACGGAACTTTTCGCCTGTTCAATAGAGCTTTGCTGCTGAACGAGGGCGCTTTTAGCCTGATCCACGCCGGATTCTGCCTGCTGTACCGATTGCTCTGCGCTGTCCTGTGCCTCTTTCAGACTGGCCAGTGCCACATTATAGGATTCCTGAGCCTGGGTAATGTTATCCCGAATCTCCTTCTGATCCAGCGTAAACAGGATATCCCCCTTATTTATATTTTGGCCAATACGCAAATTGATGCTTGCGATCGTGCCATTAATCTTTGGGGCAATCTGAACTGATTTGTTAGGAGTCAGGGTGCCGACAATTCCTGCTTCGTCTTTAATGCTGCCTCTTTTTACTTGACCTGTTTCGACAGATACGGCGGCTTGTTCCGCTGGTGCGGCTGCGGGGGATTCTCCCCCGGAGCATCCGGCCAACGCTGCGGCTAAAGCAAAAGCCGATATCATGGTCATGTTTTTCTTATTCATTTTCTCCCACCTCACTATGTTCTGCTTTTAGGGCTGTACACTGTTTTGCTCAAGCTTGCCTTGCTTTCTGGCATCTCTTTTCTGCTGGCGTTTCATTTTGCGACTATTGTGTCTAATCGTCATGTTATCCAGCAAAATATAGATGACAGGAATCAGTATTAATGTAATGATCGATGAGAAAGAAAGACCAAATACAACGATCACGGCCATAGGCGCTATTTCCTGGTTGTTTGGGTCCTGGGAAAATGCCACTGGCAACAAGGCAAGAACCGTCGCAAGCATCGTCATCAGAATCGGCCGCAGCCGCTCGGTTGCCGCCAGTATGATCGCCTTTTCCCTGTCCATTCCCTCCTTGCGGAGCTGAATAATAAAATCAATCATGACAATTGCATTGTTAACAACAAGTCCTGTGAGCATGATATATCCGATAATAGCCAATACACTCAGAGTTGTTCCTGTCAACACCAAGCCCAGTACAACACCTATAAAGGTTGGCGGGATGGAGAACATAATCACAAACGGTGTAAAGAGAGATTCGAACTGACCGGCCATAACCATATAAATCAGTACAATAGACAGCAGCATCGCAATACCGAGGTTTATAAATGATTCCATCATCTGCTCCTCTTCGCCGCCGCTGGTGTCGGTAGAGTAGCCTTCAGGCAACTGCAAATGGCTTAACAGGTTGGCCACATCCCGACTAACAGCAGTTACGTCTCTGCCATCAATATCACCCGTAATTTTAACCTGACGTACCTGGTCTGCACGTGTAATCGTGTCCGGTACTTGCACTTGGCTTAAAGCTGCAACCGCAGACAGCGGAACGTCAAGACCTTGGGCTGTCGTAATCCGCAGCCTTTCCAGGTAAGAGAAGTCCTTTTTGTATTGTTCAGGCAGTGAAATCCGAACATCAATCTGGTCATCTCCGGTACGGTACGTTGTAGCGACAAAGCCATCGAAGGAAGTACGCACAGCCGATAAAATTTGCGCTGCCGACAGTCCGTACCGGGCTGCAAGCTGGCGGTTAATGGTCACTTCATACTCTTCCCTTACAGAATCCAGTGTGCTGGCAACGTTAACTGTTCCTTCAATATTTTTGATTTGCGCGACGAGCTGATCGGAAAGCTCCCTTAATACATCCATATCGTCGCCTTTTAAGTTGACTTGCACAGCAGCACCGGAAGAGAAGCTTTCGGACGCGCTGATGGTAACCTCTGCATCCGGCAGGCTGGTAATCTTGCCACGCAGTTCCGACACAACCTGGTCTGTAGAACGCGTGTGCCCTTCGACCAGGGTTACATTGAGTGTTGCTGCATTCGTCGGATTTACGGTACTGTACCCGCCAGCAGATCCTACGGTTGCCGTCATCTTATCCAATTCAGGGATATTCAATATTTCATTTTCGATTTGCTGCACGATCCTCTGGGTCTCCTCCAGCTTCGTTCCATTCGGCAATTCAACCGATATGTCGAACTCTCCTTGATCACCACTTGGGATAAATTCCATCTTGACCAGAGTTACCATTGCTCCCGCACCTATAAACATAAGAAGGGTAGCCATGATGACGGTTTTTCTATGGTTAATGCTCCAATTCAGCGTGTTGCTGTAGCCTTGTTTGAACTTCTCGAATCCAATATTAAACCAAACGATCGGATTCACGCCGCGGTAAGTGCCTGACGTATATAGCGACTCATCCGGAACTTTGGGCAGGAAGCGGGAGCTCAGCATCGGAACAAGCATTAAGGAAACAACCAATGCCGCGATGTGGGAGAAGATGACCGTCAAGGCTAGTGGTATGAACAATTGCCCTGCAAGACCCTCTACAAACAGAACCGGTAGGAAAACCACAATCTGTGCGAGAGCAGACGCCATGACGGCATTGCCGACCTGCTTTGAACCTTCGATAGCTGCCTGCAGCATGCTTTTCCCCTCATGCCGCTGTCTGAAAATATTCTCAATGATCACGACCGCAAAGTCTACAAAGGAACCCAACCCGAGCAGCAAACCGGCAAGAGAAATGATGTTAATCGTCTGATGTGTGAAATACATCATGATGAATGTAGCCACGAATGAAATCGGAATCACAATGGTCGCGATGATGGTTGAATGTACGCTGTTCAGGAACAATATCAAGATGATGGCTGCGATAGCAATTCCCAACAGAGTATGCTCTACTAACAGGTACATAGAATCGTTAATCGACTCAGAGGAATCTGTAACCAGCTCAAGCTCGCTGCCTTCCGGCAGCTCCTGCCGGATTGAATCCAGGTTTTCCTTCACAGCATTGGCAATCTGCAGCGTGTTGCCTCCAGACGCTTTTGTGACCCCGATGTTGATACTCGGTTGTCCGTTGTAAGTAGAAATGGAAGTGACATCGGAGAAATCATCCACGATCGTAGCAATTTCTTTCAATTTGACTGCTCCCGAGCCAACTGGAATCGGAGTTTCCTCCATTTCTGAAACTGCCTTGTATTCTCCCTGAATACGAATCTGTACTTCAGTGCTCCCCTTTGCCACGGCCCCGGCGGAGCCCGACAGGTTATGATCTGAAAGCGCCTGGGTCACCTGGTCAAGTGTGATTCCGTAGCTTTCAAGTTTCAATGGATCCAGCGTGATACGAATTAAACGGTCTTGCCCCCCTGTTACACTTACTGAGGCAACCCCAGCTATTCTCTCAAGACTCGGCTGGACAACATCCTCAGCAATAGGCTTTAAAATATTAACATCTATATCCCCGGTTAAAGACAGGTTAATGATTGGCTCTGTATTTACGTTGAGCTTCATGATCCGTGGAGACTTGGCCGAATCCGGTAAAGTGTCCCTGACGCTATCCAGGCTATCCCTGATATCTATCGTCGCCTGATCCAGATCAATCCCCCAATTGAACAGAACGGTTACCATGGATGAGCCTTCCTGCGATTGAGAGCTGATCGTATCCACGTTCTCTACCGACGCAAGACTGCTTTCAATCGGTTTGGATACCAATTCCTCAACTTCCGATGGTGTAGCGCCCGGCACACTGGTTACAACGGTTACAACAGGAGATTCCATTTCAGGCATCTTCTCAACCGGAAGTTTGAACACAAAGATGCCGCCCCCGATCAATAAAGCCATAACCAGCATAAAGACGGTTACGGGACGGCGTATTGAAAACTGTGACATCTACTCACTCCCCAGAATTTTTATATGTATAGATTTGGCTTCTAACCATTCGTATTATAGGAAATCACTCTTAAAATTGCTTAAATTCGATCTAAAGGTTGCCTAAAGACAATTTTCCAGTTAATACCTTATCAGAAAGTGCTTTGATTTGTGGAGAAATGAAAAAAAGCCGCAATATGCGGCTTCCTACACGTTTTTCTTTTCTTCAACTTCTGTGGAGCTGATGTCACTCCGTTCTTCACTTTTGGCCAAGGAATTTTCAAGTAAATCGTAAAGAAAAAAATCAAAAAACGGTTCTTTAAAGACGAATAACTCACCTTGCTCTTGTTCATCCTGCTTATTTGATTTCAAGGCTTCACCATCTTCTCTTCTCCATAAATAACAGATATCCAATCAAGACCATTTTTTGTCTATAGCTGCATCCACTTGTTCTTGAAGAACAAATTAAAGACACGCACCGCAATGATTTTCACAATCATATACAGGGGGATCACAATGATCATGCCGATAATGCCCCAAATATCGCCTGCGGCCAGCACCAGAATGATGGTCGTGAGCGGGTGAATGTCCAGGCTTTTCCCGAACACATAAGGGGCCACCAGGTTATCCTGAATCTGTTGAGCGACTAGTATGATAACAAGGGACCATATAGCCGTTGATGGCGACTGCGTCAGACCGACAATAACGATCGGGATCGCGGACAGAATGGCTCCTATAAAAGGCACAAAATTCGCGATCACGGCTACCGCTGTCAGTAAAAAGGCATACGGCAGACCAATAAGAATAAAACCAAAGTACATCAACACCCCTAACGCCAGGTTGATCAGCACTCGCCCGATAATAAACCCGCTCAGCACTTGATCAATCTCTGTAATGATGGAACGGGTTTCGTCTTGGAAACGGGTTGGCGCCGCACCTGCAATCCGCTTGCCTAACTTTCCTTCTTCCTTGAGCATGAAGAAAAGCAGGATCGGGAACGTGAACAGCACAACCGTAAAGTCGGATACAAACGAGACCATTCCTCCTACAGAGTTCGTCAAAAGAGCGAGACCCTTGTTCAAGTAATCCGTCACCGAAGACAGCGGGCTGGCACCTGCCGGAAACAACGAAGAGAGGAACCCGCTCTGCTCCAGTTCGTTGATTCTTTCCCCCAATTCATAGAACAGGTTCGGGATATTATTCAGAAAGCTTACCAATTGCTCCTGAAGCCGCGGCCACTGACTGGCACTGAACCAAACCAGTGCAAGAACAAAGAGCAAATAAATCAACAAAATCGAAGCGGTCCGGTTGATCCTGTACTTTGTCATATATCTGACAAGCGGCCTGATCAGGTAATAGAAGAATACCGCGAGCAATAATGGAATAGCTACAACCTGAACCAACGAGAGCAACGGCTGAAACACAAAGTTTACCTTTGAGCCTAAATAGATGATCAGCAGCACCAATATGATAAAAGTGGCAAAACGCAAAACCTTGTTCTTTATATACAATGGTTTCCCTCCTATAAACCCATTCTTATGGTTATAGAATTTATAAGTTTTCAGCGGAGCTGAACAAATTCTATAACCTCAAGAAAAACTTCCGCTAAACGCGGTCTGTCTTCTGTGAATTACATCGATGGATGTTTTTCTTATTTTTTCAGATGTATCGTAAAGATGGATGATTCTTCATCTCCGGAGCGCAAAGTGAGTGTGCCGCCCATCTTCTCTGTATTTTTGAGTGCAATCGCCAGCCCCAGTCCGGTGCCGCCTGTATGGGTGCGGGCTTGATCACCACGAACAAACGGATCAAAAATCGTAGTCCACAGCTCCTTTGGAATGCCGATACCGGTATCGGCAATTTCGATTCGTACTTCCTGATCATCCTCAACCAGTTCAACCCGTAAATGAGTGCCTGCCGGATTGTACAGTAAAGCATTGGCGATCAGATTTTGAATCACTCGGCCCAGCAGTTCCGGATCGTATTGGGCATACACTTCATGGTCAGGAACGGAAAAATTCAGCAGCAAAGCATTTCGCTCCACATCATCATAGACATCAGCAATACGTTCCCGCAAAAACTCACCGATTTCTTTGCGCTCCACATTAGGCCTGAAATTAGGCGTATCCACCTTGAATAATTCCAGCATATTCTGTATCAGTCGTGTCATCTGGGTGGACTTGTTATAAATGTAGAACAAATATTTCTTTTGCCGCTGCTTGTCTTCCACCCTTCCTTCTACAAGAGCCTGGGCGTATCCATGAATGCTTGTGATCGGGGTTTTGAGATCATGGGACAAATCCATCATCAACCGCTGTTTGCTTTCCTGGGCAATACGTTTCTCATAAGTAGCTCTCTCGATGACATCTGCCATATAATTAAACGTTTCCCCAATAAGATTAAATTCTTTTTCGGCGGAAATAGACAGCCTTGTGTTATAGTTGCCGGCAATCATTTCATGAAGTCCATCCAGAATCGATGCTAACGGTTTCTTGATTCGCCGCGCAATCCAGTAGCTGTATACAAAAACCAGAAGCAAGATTGAACTGATGGCAATAAAAAGAAGAAGTGATACGATCCGGCTTATAGACGGGTCATCCACAACGGAGATGCTGATCAGATCACGTGGTATCTTCACGATTAAATATTTGATCGTTTCCTCCGGATCATTAACGGCAGTTATCGAGTAGTAGTAGGTCTGATCAGCATCATTTGCCAGCAGATCATAGAGTGCAGCTTCCGAATACTTGTACAAGGAATCTTTTTTGTTCCCCACTACTTGCTCTACCTGTCTGTTCGCATCAAGAAGCTCAAGCCAGCCCCCGCTTTGCTGAAGCCTGTCCAGTTCGAGGCCTCCCCCTTGTTTCCAGTCTGCTATATAGTCATGTGCAGCAACCACATCAAGCCCGAGGTTGGTATCCCTCTCTTTCGAGACAATGTAATTAATACCGAGAGGGACTGAGAAGCGTAAAACAATAATCAGCAATATAAAGAAGAGAATAAACAACAAAAAATCAATGACCAGAGAGGACTGCAGCTTCCGATTATTTCTAAATTTCCATAGGCGCTTCAATTTTATACCCCAAACCTCTTATTGTTTTTAAATATTGCGGCTTTCTTGAATCCTGTTCAATCTTCTCGCGGATATTGCTGATATGTACCATGATGGTACTGTCATCGTAAGCGTAATAGTCCTCCCATACGGTTTCATATATTCGTTTCCGGGTAAAAACACGGCCAGGCGCAGACATTAGCAGTTCCATTATTTTATACTCTGTATATGTAAGAGCTACAGGTTCTCCCCGATGAAAGAGAATGCACTGGTTTTGATCCAAGGCAAGCTCGCCCAGTACCAGCTGCCTATTTTCTCCTACAGGATTGGATACCGTTTCAAAGCTGTAAGCCCGTCGTAGCAATGCCTCCACACGGGCCACAATTTCCAGAGGATTAAAGGGCTTGGCAATGTAATCGTCAGCGCCCAGATTAAGACCGAGAATTTTGTCAGTCGCCTGATTTCTAGCTGATAAAAAAAGCACCGGCATCAGGTGAGACTTGCGTATTTTTTTCAGCAGCTGCAGCCCGTCAATCCCCGGCATCATGATGTCAAGGATGGCTAAATCAATACGCTCGCGCTGAATAATGTCCCATGCCATTTGCCCATGCACTGCGCAGGTAACCTCATAATCCTTTTCAAGATACAATTGCAGCAGCTCTGCAATTTCAGGCTCATCATCTGCGATCAGGATACGATATTTCATAATTTCCCACTTTCTTTTTGAGCTGGTCAGCCTACGGTGCATAGTATAAGGCCTTACTCTTAATATTGTGTAAACTGAATCTAAAGATTATCTAAAGATGCTTGCATCATTTCTTGTACTACGTTTTACGTCTAGGATTAGTTTCTTCCCAATCACCAAAAAAGAGAAAGCGACGCCATCATGGCGACGCTTCCAGTGACGATTCGTTTTTTAGATTTCAGAGAGTTCTTGGCGCAGGCTTACGATTGCAGGTCCTGAATCCCGGTGTTTGCTTTTACGAGAATCTCATCGAATTTCACGTCATCACGCGCGGAGGAGAAATACGTTCCCAGAAATGCGGCCAAAAATCCCAGCGGTATCGAAATAATACCCGGATTGGTAAGTGGGATCAGCGGCGTGCCTACTAGAATCGCTTTGCCCGCAACCGGGTTCCATACGTTAGGACTAATCATGACCAGGATGAGTGCGCTCAATAAACCGACCAGCATGCCTGTAACCGCTCCAGCAGTGTTGAATCGTCTCCAGAATACGGTGAAAACAAGCACAGGCAGGTTTGCGCTGGCCGCGACGGCAAAAGCAAGCGACACGAGAAAAGCGACGTTGAGCTTTTGCGCAAACAGCGCCAATAGAATGGAGATCACGGCAACTCCGACAGAAGCCAGTTTGGCAGCTCTTATCTGCTCCTTTTCCTCTGCCTTGCCCTTACGGATAATATGCGCGTAAAAATCATGGGCAAAGGCAGACGCACCGGACAACACTAGACCGGCAACGACCGCCAGAATGGTGGCGAAGGCAACGGCAGATACAAAAGCGAACAGGAATTCACCACCGAGCGCTTTGGCCAGAAGCGGTGCAGCCATATTGCCTGCGGCATTGGCTTCAACAATGGCACTTTCCCCTACGAAAGCGGCAGCTCCGAACCCGAGAAACAGGGTCAGCACGTAGAACAAGCCGATGATCCAGGTGGCGACAACGACGGACTGCCTCGCAGTAGGCGCATCTTTAACCGTAAAAAAGCGGATCAGAATATGCGGCAGTCCTGCAGTTCCCAGCACCAGCGCCAGATTCAGCGAAATCGTGTCCAGTCCGTTGGAAAACTTATTGCCAGGATGCAGGAAGGCTTCCTTCAGCGGCGTGGATGTCCGCATCTCATGAAACATTTGAGCGATATTAAAATCGAATTTGGCGAAGACAATCAGGGAAATAATAAAGGTGCCTGCCATGAGGAGTACACATTTGATGATCTGCACCCAGCTTGTCGCCGTCATGCCGCCAAATACGACATAAACGGTCATCAGCACACCGACAATGAGCACAGACATCGTATAATCAAGGCCTGGAATCAAAAGCTGGATCAGTGCGCCTGCTCCGACCAGTTGGGCGATCATATAGAAAATGGAGATGACAATGGAGTTCAGAGCGGCGACGCCGCGGATCTTCTTCGTGTTGAAGCGGGCCGCAATCATATCAGCCATCGTATATTTACCCAGATTGCGCAAAGGCTCTGCAATGATGTACAGCACAACCAGATAAGCGACAAGGAAGCCGATGCTGTAAAAAAATCCGTCAAAGCCAAACAGCGCAATCATGCCCGCAATGCCCAGAAAGGAAGCGGCTGACATGTAATCGCCGGCAATGGCCAGCCCGTTCTGCCAGCCGGTCAATCCGCCTCCGGCGGTATAAAACTCGCTGGCTGTTTTTGTTTTTTTGGAGGCATAGTAGGTAATAACAAGAGTACTGAGCACGATTACGAGGAACAGGAGAAATGCTGTATTCATAATGGACGCGCCCCCTCTTCCTTGTGATCTGTTTGCGCCTTAAGCTCGTTGCACATGGCGTCAAACTTGACCGACTGCCTGGAGTACAGATAACACAGCACCCAGGTCATAATGAACTGGGCGAAAGCAAACATCCACGCCCAGGTAACCGAGCCGAAAGCGGGCTGATTCAATACATCGGAGTAGGACGTCAAAATGGGAAGGGTAAAGTAAAACGCCAGAAAAAACACGGAAAGCGGAATAATGAACCTTTTTTTCTTCGCCATTAGATTGCGGAAAGTCTCCGTTTTGGCAGCTTCGCTGTATGTCATGCGCTTGTTGTCCAAATAAATTCCCTCCTTTGTACCCTAATGTACATCAGAAATCCATTGGTATGTAAGCTTTTTTTGACAAACATTCCCACCTCCTCCATCACAGTATACACAAATCAATAACCAAATATAAGCCTTTTCAAACAAGTCTGTACCTTACTTCAGTTCCATCCTACGATCAGGAGTGCCTCGCCAGTACAAGCATGATGATGGACAGGATACCATTGAGGACGTTATATCCCTTCTTCCAAAGAGGATTGGATTCAAGTCGCTGTTCCAATATCATATTCCTTTATATCGATATCAAGTTCCATTCCCAGTGCTAGCTTGGCCAGCTGGCTTCCGATAAAAGGCCCCATCGTCAAGCCGGACGCTCCAAGCCCGTTCGCTGTTATAAGTCCCTCCCAACCTGGAATCGTGCCGAGCACCGGCAGAAAACCGGGCGTAAAAGGCCGGAACCCCACTCTTACCTCCTGAAAAGTGCAGTTTGCCAAGCCAGGCGCCACTTCAAGCCCTTTATTCACGATTTCCTGAATGCCGCCTGCCGTAGCTCTTGTATCATAGCCTTGCACTTCGTTTTCATGCGTTGCTCCGATCACAATTTTCTGATGATCAAAAGCCAGCAAATATTGATCGGAAGGCGGCATGACCACAGGCCAACTGCTGGTGTCCTGCCGATCAGGAACCAGTAAATGCATGATTTGCGCTTTTTGAAAACGAACCTTAAAGTCAATGCCTAAAGGCTGCAGCAATGGATTTGCCCATGCGCCCGCACAAACGACGACTTCGTCAGCGAGGAAGCTGTCTGCACCGACCGCGACTCCTGTGACACGGGTGGACTGATATTGAAGCTTGGCATCCCCGTGGATCAGAACGGCCCCGTTTCTTTGTGCGGACCGAAGCAGCGCGTCGCGCAGTGCACGGCCATCGATGCGGGCGGCCCCGCTGATATGTACCGAAGAATAACTCTCCGCGAGCAGAGGGAAGGATTCACGTGTTTCTTGCTCATCAAGCCGGGTAATGTCACCGATTTCCGGTGCATCCCCTTTGCGAAGCCGTGCCCTCTCCTCCATCCTGCTGATTTTCTCCATATCCTCATGAATGCTGAGCGCACCCACTTGAGCATAGCCTGTCTCGGTTTCGCCCTCGCTCTGGAGCTCTTTGATCAACCCGGGGTAAAAACGCGCACCCGCCTTGGCCAGCCGGTACCAGGTCTGATTGCGCCGCTGTGAGAGCCAGGGGCAAATAATGCCGGCAGCGGCATCCGTTGCCTGTCCTTTATCTTTACGGTCCACAATCAGCACATCTGCACCCATTTTGGCCAGCTGGTATGCCGTTGATGCCCCGAGAATTCCTGCTCCAATGACGATGACTTTTTTCATAACTACATTCCTTTCCTGAATCGCTCCCTCCATTATAGCGAACACGGCAAGAAAGTTTAATATTCGTACGAATCTGTTTGACCTATAGCAAGAGACGCCCAAAAAAACTTATGCCACCCGGGGGTGCTAAATAAGAACCCGGGTGGCATAGTTCTGTTTTGTTTTTGTGTCAGTCTCTTGTAAAATTTTCGATCACTCCGGCGGGATATCGGCCGCCAGCTGACCCATGAGGAAGAATTTCAGCTATACGCCCCAGATCTTCTGCGGATAATACAATCTGGCTGGCACCAACATTTTCTTCAAGGCGTTTTATGCTTCGTGTGCCGGGAATTGGAACGATATTGTCACTTTGGGCTAACAGCCAAGCCAGGGATAACTGAGCTACAGTTATATTTTTGCTTGCAGCCAGTTCTCTAAGCTGTTGGACTGCATTCAAATTATAAGTATAGTTACTGCCTTGCCAACGCTCGTCCCAGCGGCGCATATCGTTTTCCGGATATTCCTCAGCCGGTTTGACAGACCCGGTCAAAAATCCTCTGCCTAATGGTGAGTACGGCACTAACCCGATCTCCAATTCTTTTAACAATGAAAGAATATTACGATCTTCAAGTTCACGCTCAAAAATAGAATACTCGCTTTGCAATACGGACACGGGCGTTACAGCATGTGCGCGGCGTATCGTATCCGGTCCTGCATTGCTCAATCCAAAATATTTTACTTTCCCTTGTTGGATCAACTCACCCACCGTGCCAGCAACTTCTTCAATCGGGACATTCGGATCTGGGATATGCTGGTAAAAAACATCGATGTAATCGGTCTGCAGATAGCGCAGGCTGTTCTCTGCCACTTTACGTATGTTGTCCGGGTGGCTGTTGAAGCCGGAGCCGACAGGTTCAACTGTCATATCAAAACCAAATTTTGTAGCAATTACAACTTGATCACGAATGCCTTGGACTGCTTTACCTAACACTTGCTCATTATGACCGTTACCGTATAACTCCGCTGTGTCAAAGAAATCAACACCGAGATCATAGGCACGGCGAATCGCCTCAATCCCCTCTTTCTCGTCAGATGGACCATACGCTATAGAAATACCCATGCAGCCAAAACCCAGTGCAGAAACACGTAATCCCTGTTGACCTAAAGATCGATATTGCATTCTCTTGTCTCCCTTCGTTATCGCTAACTATGGTATCATACAAAAAATACAATGTAAACAAATATTATATAATTTGTATATATCATATACGGAGCACATTATGTATTTTGTGTAGCAGAAAAGTTATAATATTAAACGGGGTGAATAAATTGAACAACAATATGATCCATGATGGCCATCATGAAACAAGAAGTAAACTCATAACGAAGCTGCTTCCTTACGTGAGGAAAAACGGGTTTCAATCGCTTACAATGGACGAAATATCCAAAATAATGAGCATCAGCCGCGCTACGTTATATAAGTATTTCTCTACTAAAGAAGATATTGTGGAATTTATAGTGGATAGCTTTGTGAAATATATTCATGAAATCGTTGATGAAACGACTGGAGAACAAATTGGTGTTCGATTTCAGCAAATTTTCGAACAGTCAGTAATGTTAATTCAATACCTCACAGATGTTTTCTTGAAAGAGCTGGAAGGTAATTATCCCGAGAAATATGAACGTTTAAGAGAGACATTAAAAATGCGCGAAAATCAAATACTAGATTTTTTCAATGAAGGAATGCAGCAGGGAATCTTTAACCATATAAACGGGAAAATCATCATTAAACAGGATGAGATTTTAAGAGAGATACTGGATGTAAAGTACTTGATGGAGAATAATCTTACAGTTTATAACATTATTTTCGATTACTACAATATAAAAAAAATACAATTATTTAAACCCGAACAACTTCAAACCTTAGACGATGGTATAATGATGCCTAAAATTGAGCATATGGCAAATAAAATAACCAAAAACCTCTTTTAGACCCTGCTGATTATCCCAAGCCCAAAGAAAAGAGGATTCAATCTCCAAACATTATCTAGGCAGAAAGCTACGACTCTTCATTTCCTGAAGGAGCGCAGCTTTCTGCCTAATTCTATTTGGGGCCTAATGGAAGCGCTCAAATAATATTGCTCCCTCTGCTTTCCCTCCCCTTATCGTTGACAAGCACACCTTCAAAAATCTATAATTTCTTTAATTAAACTATATAGTTTATTATTATACTTATAAGTTTATTTTTCGGGAGGAAGATCATTTTGTTAAAACGCAACCTTCACCTTTTAGTGATTGGCGCAATGCTGCTAACCAGCTCTGCATGCTCGTCGTCAGGTTCCACAGAAACCAGCACCGATGATGCGACCGGAGCGAATGTTACAACCACAACGGTCCAGAAACAATCGGGATCCGTCGTCAAAAATCTTTCCGGTACACTTGAAGCTTATAAAGAAGTATCCGTCGCTTTCGAGTTATCAGGCTTAGTTGAGCAAGCTTCCTTTGCGGTTGGAGATGTGGTCTCTCAAAATCAGGTGTTATCCAAATTGGATAGTGCTAGTTATCAGCTTCAACTGAAGCAGTCAAACAATTCTATTGCCGAGGCTCAGTCAGGTCTCAAAAATGCCGCTGCCGCGATGGCTGGCGCCGAAGCCTCCATATCCTCTGCCGAGGCTCAGATTTCTTCTGCTACTGCTTCATTAAACAAAACGGTTAAAGGAGCAAGACAACAAGAGCTTGACCAGGCCCGTACCAAGGTGGAACGAGCACAAGCGGCACTGACCAAATCCAGGACGGATGCGGCCCGTGTACAATCGCTTTATGAACAAGGAGTCGCCACTAAGGAGGAACAGGAACGAGCACAGCTGGCGCTCACGAATGCTTCCAAGGACGTTGAGGATGCGCGAAATGCCCTGTCCCTGCTGGAAGAAGGAGCTACCATGGAAGACCTGGAATCGGCAAAATCAGGAGTTGAACAGGCTCAAGCAGCCAAAAAATCGGCTGCCGCGACTCTGCAGCAGGCTGAAGCAGCACATGATCAGGCTTCTGCCCAGTATGAGCAAGCAATCGTGGCTAAAAAGGAGGCCGAGCTAGCTCTCTCCAAAACCTCTTTGAAATCTCCAATATCAGGCGTGGTTCTCGAAAAAAACGTGACTGCCGGTGAACTGGCCCCTTCCGGACAAACCGCTTACCGGATCGGACAAATCGACAAATTGAAGGTGCTGCTGCCTGTGCCGGATCATGAGATTGATCAATGGAACAAAGGGAATAAAGTGAGCCTGACCTTGTACGGTCAGGAACGGGAAGGAACGGTCAGCAGAATATACCCGGCTACCAATTCCGATACGGGCTCCATCAATGTGGAGGTTATTGTATCGAATCCCAAGCATGACTGGGCACCGGGCCAGGTGGTCCAAGCCGGTCTCAGCACTCAGCAAAGTGAGAAGCTCCTGATCCCTGCCAAAACTGTCCTTAGCAGCGGTAATGAGACTTATGTATTTAAAGTTGTAAATGATAAGGCAGTAAAAACGGTAGTGAAAGTTGGTAAGCTGTCCGGCAATAAGCTGGAAATTACGGATGGTCTTGCCGTTGGTGACGTTATTGTTACGACAGGCGCCAGCTCCATTTACGACGGTGCAGCCGTGCAGCCTGTGGAGGAACAAACCAATGATTGAATATTTTATCCGCAAACGGAAGCTGACCGTCTTTATCTTTGTTATGGCTATCGGTTTTGGAATTTTCGAGCTTACTCAGCTTTCCAGACAGGAAATGCCTAATATTATCCAAAAAACAGCAGAAGTCACTACGATGTATCCGGGCGCATCCCCCGAAAAGGTAGAGCGTGAAATTACCATTCCGCTGGAACAGAAATTCAGAGAAACGGAAAACATCAAAACGCTCGAATCCACCTCAGCATATGGGTTATCGACGATCCGGATTGAGACGGAGGGCACGGCGGACGCCAAAGCTGTCTGGGAGGAAATCAGGCAGAAAATCAATGATATCGAAGCTGCACTTCCTGAAGAAGCACAGAAGCCGGTCATCAATGAAAACCTGAATAAAACCTTCATTCATTCGTATGCCATCACAGCCGGTTCATCTGAAGAATTATATAAGCTGCATGATCTGGTGCGGAAATGGAAAGACCAGTTCAGTACCGTTGACGGTGTCTCCCAAATTATCGTTCAGGGACTTCCAGATCAGGAAGTACGGATCCAGATTGACGCAGCCCGGCTGCAGCAGTATCAGATTACCTGGGAACAATTCATGCAGGCGGTGCAAAATGAAAATGAGCGCAGTCCGCTCGGAGATCTGGATTACAATGAACTGACCTATCAGCTAAATGTGGACCAGTCGCAAAGTGCGGAAGACTTGAACCGGATTATGATCAAGCAAACCGCTGATGGGACCCCGGTATATCTGGAGGATGTCGGCACTGTACTGCTCTCCCACAGCCAGTCCGATTATCTGGCTTATTATAACGGCAAGCCTGCGGTCATTCTGACGATTATGGGCAACACTGGGGCAGATGTGGAGAAAGTCTTTGAAGCAGTTAATCAGGAAGTGGTCGCCTTAAAAGATACCCTGCCCCAGAATTATCAGCTGCAAACTCTGTTTTCACAGACGGATCGCGTAGCCGATATTTTCCATCACCTGTCACGGGAAATGATGTTTGCTATCGCTTCCGTTATTATTGTATGTACGCTGGGACTGAACCTGGTGACTTCTTCGTTTGTGGCGTTGGCCATCCCCATTTCTATCGCCATCGGACTGATCATTTTGCCGCTGCTTGGTGTTACGCTCAACCAGGTTACTGTCATCGGCTTAATTATCGTCATGGGCATTCTGGTGGATGACGCGGTCGTCGTTAATGACAATATTGAACGGAGACTGCAGACCCTTGGGGAATCTCCTGCAGAAGCGGCTCTGCGCGGAACGAAGGAAGTCGCCATCTCTATTTTAACAGCTACACTGGCTACTGTAGCGTCTTTTGGCCCGCTGCTCTTTTTGACGGGAGATGCCGGTTCATTTGCCAAACCGCTGCCTTACGCAGTTATCTTTACCCTGTTGGCCTCCATGCTGATGTCGCTGACCATCATCCCTATTTTCAGGGAATGGTACGGAACAAGACGTCGGCGCAATATGAAAAGAGAGCATACTGCCCGCCCATCGGGGCTGCTGGGCAGGCAAATTGACGGCATGCGCAATTTCTATTCTGGCAAGCTTATTCCGAAAGTGATTCAGCGCCCCGCCCTCTATGCTGCAGGCGGATTGCTGATCAGCACCCTGTTATACGGGCTGCTTGCTTTGATTCCGCTGGACCTTTTCCCGGAAACGGATGATCCGCAGGTAAGCATCAATGTGCGGACACCTGTGGGCACTTCTATTGAAGAGACCCGGGAAATTACGGCCGACATCGCCGGCTGGATACAGCAGCAGCCGAATATCCGGACCGTGACTTATGCGGCGGGCGGCAGCGCTCCCATGCTGTTTCAGGATATGACCGCCGATGACCGGACCGGTCCTACGGTCGGACAAGTTGCAGTTGTCGGTGTCGAAGGGAAATTCAAGGCAGATGAAGCCTTGGCGGAATGGTCTGCCGAGCTGAAGGAACGTTTTCCGGGCCAGTCCATCACACTCAAAATTCCCGAGATGGGGCTTCCGCTCGGCAAGCCGATCTCCATCCGGATTTCCGGCAATGATCTGCCTCAGCTGCAGAGCCAGGCGGATTCCGTCAAACGGGAAGTGTTGAACACGCCGGGTGCGCAAAACGTACATCACAGTATGGAAAATGAAAGTTATACCCTGGATTTCCAGGTGGATAAACAGGCTATGGACCATTATAAAGTCGGCTACAGCAGCCTGACCAATACCCTGCTGCTGCTGGGCAACGGGCTGCAATTCAGCGAATTTGACACAGGCAGCGATCTGATTCAAATGAAAATGAGTCTGGGCAAACCTGATGAAGACCCTGAGGTTCTGTTTCAGCAGCTGAATGTGACCAATGCGGCCGGAACACAAATTCCGCTGACACAGCTGGCAGAGATGAAGCCGTCTTTTGAAACCCAGCAAATAAATCATTATAATTTAAAGCGTACGGTCACCATCGATGCTGATTTATACGGCCGCACCGCCAACGAGGTTATGCGGGAAATACGAAATAACTTGCAAAGCACCTCCTTCCCGCCCGGATACAGCTGGGCCATTGGCGGTGAAGTGGATGGCCAGAATGATATATTGTCCGAAATAGCCAAGCTGTATGTGGTCGTGATTTTCCTGATTTTCCTGCTGATCTTCCTGCAGTTTTATTCTTTCTCCGCGCCAGCAATCATCATGACGACGGTTTATATGGCCGCAGCCGGCGGATTCATGGGACTGTTCATTTTAAGCATGCCGATCAGCTTCATGGGTATACTGGGAATGACGGCACTTGCGGGTATTGTTGTGCGTAACGGAATTGTGCTGATGGAGTTCATTGAGGACGCGCGCCGGGAAGGCGCCGATCTGGAAGAAGCGGTGGTCGGGGCCACCCATGCCCGTTTCCGCCCCATCCTGCTTACCTCTGTAACGGCCATTGTAGGCATGATTCCGATTGCAACCATTGGTGAGCTGTTGTTCAGGCCGTTGGCTTATACCATCATATTTGGTTTAATGTATTCCACCCTGCTCACCATGTTTGTCGTGCCTTCACTGTATCTGCTTGTCGCCAGATTCAAACTGAGAAGGCAGGCCGGAAAAGAAGCTGCGAATGTTCAGCATGACGTTACTATATAAATTTTTAGTTTAAGAGAGGGACCATGAAAAAAATAACCAGCGAAGAAATTATTCAGGCCGCCCTTTCCCTGTTTTCCGAGAAAGGTTATGAGGCCACTTCTGTGGATGAGATCGCCCGTCAAAGCGGTATGGTCAAAGCATCATTTTATAAATATTTTAGAAGTAAGGAAGAGCTGCTGCAGGGCACGATTGCTTTTGTTCAGGAAGATATGGAGAAGGAGCTGGAAAAGGTATATCTGAACTCCAGGCTATCTCCCCGAGAGAAGCTAACCCAGTTTTATATGATCGTCCTTGAGCGTGTTTACCAGAGTAAGATGCATCTGCTTTTTTTTTCCGTACCGCTGCTCGGCTCGACCGATGAGAAGATTGCGCAGGCTGTAGACAGTCTGGAGAACAGTTTATCCAACCGGATTCTGGACCTGATGATGAATCTGTACGGGGAAGAATGGAGCGACTATTATTACGATATTATTTTTGTCATCAAAAGCATGATCATCAGTTATGTACGAATGAGTGGTCAGGAGTTTCGCGCTTCTGAGCATCAACTGCTGGCTGACTTTGTCATGAGCATTACGGACATCCTGATGCAGGAAATGACCAATTCGGATCATCATCATGAAATCATGTGGAAGCCTTCTACGGAGGAACAAGGAAAACCGTGGAGCAAGTGGCAGCAGGTGGATTCGATTTTGCATCGTATGCACACCATTATTGAAAAACTTAATCTGCAGGATGCGGATAAAATTGATTACTTCAGCATCTTGGAGAAGCTGCAAAGCGAGCTGGCCGAAACATTACACGAAACCGCTCATGTCAAAGCTTTATTGCTCTTTCTGGAACAGGTGGCTGAACTGCGGGAATACTGTCAGGAGTTAAAAATTGTCTTAAATTCATAATTGCATGCATTCATCATTTCAATGCGTGGATATAAGACCTAACGGAATGATAATTTGCTATAGAGGATGGAGCTTCCGATGGCTCTATCCTCTTCTCCTCTCATCCTTCTGCAATAATCCGCGTTAATTCAGGGATCAAGGATTCGGCGGCTTCTTCACCCGCAGCAATACATTCTTTTATTTTGGTAAAATCAAAGGCCGCATATTGGCCTACTTCAGGGCGAATGACGAGATCGGCCATATGCAGGCTGCCATGCTTGCGTTCCGCCGTCATCAGGCTATAAGAGCGATAGACCACTTCAATCATGTTGCGTGGAGGTTTCTTTTCATGCTCACGGGCTACATCAACAGCGATAATGAAATCGACATCTTCCTTGCGCATGTCCGGAATTGGCAAGTTATTCAGCACACCGCCATCTACAAGCATTTGGTCGTTTAATATTAGAGGGGCAAACACCCCCGGAAAAGCTGAAGTTGCTCGCAGCACCGTTCCAAGATCACCTTTATCCAAAGTAACCTGCTTGCCTTCCATCAAGTCCACCGCTATCGCTTTAAAATGGACCGGAAATTGCTCAATTTTCAACCCTGCTTTATTCTGTTTCTCCAACAAATCCCCTATCACCTGAATGATCCCATTTCCCGCAATCAGGCCTATTTTTCTCATATGTCATCCCATCCTGTTGTCCGTTATATTTCGATTTCATCCAATGACTCAAGTCCGCTGACGGGATGAAGCGTTCCTTTATAAGCAAAGGAAGCCCTGCCAGTCTCTTCGGATACGACCAGCACCACTGCGTCTGATCGCTCCGTGAGCCCCAATGCGGCCCTGTGCCTCGTGCCCAGTTTTTGGTCGCCTACGATTTGGCTGGATAAAGGCAATACATTGGCGGCAGACACAATAATATCATTATGAATAAGAATTGCACCGTCATGCAGCGGATTTCCCGGATAAAAGATAGCCTCCAACAAAGAAAAGGTAACGGTTGCGCCAATCGGTATACCTGAGTGGATCATCCCCTCTAATGAATCATTGCGCTGAATGACAATCAGAGCGCCGTGCCTGCGGTTCATAAGATCCTGAATGGTGATGGACAAGGCTTCATAATTCATCGTAAAAGCGGATAAGTAGCACTGCAGGTAAAATGATGCAGCCAGGGACTCCGCTTTTTTGTAGGAGTCGCCAATTTTCTCAAATTCCGATAAATGGCATTCTCCCTCATGATCAATGGCTTCCGTGAGACGAAGTATGTCCTGGGCGATCAAATTCAGATATTGTTTTAACTCCATTTTTATGGGGGTGGCATCGCAATTTTTGGGCATAAGGCAGCACCTCATAGGTATACAATATTGGTCTCATTATGCCCGTATGGATCAGGTTAGATGCAGCGGTTTAATGCACCATTTCCCACTCATGGTTTCGAAGCGCCTTGCCTGATGGGTTACGTAAGGATCGTTTTTTACCCATTCCGTGGTTTCCCAAAATATAACCGAAAAAAGAAAACCCGCAACAAAACGCTGCAGGCTAAGAAACTACCCTTTGATAGCACTGATTTCACGCATTTCATCCTGGAAAAAACGGTTTGAGATGATGTATTGCACAATTTCCGAATGCTCTCCGTTCAGGCTGATGACATTCGTCTGCAGCGCAACCCCTGTCACTTCGGCCACATCGATTGGCGAAAGAAGCCCCTCCCGCACTTCTTTGCGTGCACACACCCCTGGCAGGAAGCAGATACCGGCTTTGTTCAGTACAAGCTGCTTCGCTGTCTCCGCATTATCGGTATGAATGTGAATGACCGGAGGTTTGTTCAGAGTTTGGAAAACACGGTGAATCCGCAGCCAATCCAGCGCGCCGCATTCAAAGAAGACGAACGGCTCATCAGCAATCCTATCCAGCGATACCTCTCCCATTCGTGCAAGAGGATGGTCCGTAGACGTGTAGAGGCGAATCGGGTCCTCATAATACTTCACGGATCGCAGATACGGATGACTTATACCGCGGACAAAACCGATATCCAGCTCCCGGTTCAACACTTTTGCTGCAATGTCGTCCGTACCGGCCGTTGTCACCTTGATTTGCAGCCCCGGATATTCCGCTTTCAGCTTGGGCAGCAGCTCCGGAATAATATAGTTGGAGACGGATACGGTACATCCGATCCGCAGCTCATTTGGAATCGTTCCCTGCTTCTGAATATGCTGCTTCCCCTTTTGGTAAATTTGCAGCAGCTGCTGTGCGTACGGCAGAAACTGCCTTCCTTTCTCGGTCAGCTGCACCTGCTTGCCCAGCCGGTCGAACAAGCGGCAGTCCAGCTCCCTTTCCAGGGTTTGAATTCTTGCAGTGACGGACGGCTGCGACAGGAACAATATTTCTGCTGCCTTGTTAAAGCTGCCATAATGATATACATAGACAAAAGCTTCAATATTTTCGATATTCATAGGCATTTCTCCTGATCGAATCAGAGTAGGATTTTCGTTTCGAAACAAAAAGAGACCTTCAAAGCATAACAAACCCGTGTATCTTACAGGTTGTATGCCTTGCAGGTCTCCGGTTGACCGGTTGATTATTCTATACTTTAAACGCAATAACCAAGTATGTCAATCAGATATTAGTGATTAAATTATGTGGCCAGATCGTGCCTGGAATTTCACGGCGAAGCACAGGGGCGACCTCGGAGGCAAAGCGCTCCATCTGCTCCCGCTGCTCCGCTTCACTTAGGCCGTCTACGCTGATGGAAAGCACCTGATGCCCGAAAGCATCATGGTATTTTAAAATCTTCTCGATCACGCTTTCAGGGCTTCCAACCAGAATTGGCCCATCCTTCAAATTGTCCTCACTGCTCCTCCTCCGTAATCCCGAAAAGCGGATAATGGCGAGGATCATTGCCTTTGCCGATAATCATCTCCAGACGCCCTGCGGAGAGATGATCCAATGTCGCGTAGTCCTCGGCCACCCGCACCGGGTCCAGAACACTGAGCACCGTAACCGTCGTTAACAAGCGGATTCGCGTCGTTCTGGCTGCAATGGCCGTTAAGAGGATCGGAGGTGAAGAGGATAGAAAGGGAGGCCCGTGCCGCTCTCCTACACCATAGGCGTCAAAACCCAGCTTTTCGGCAAGTATGGCCTGCTGCAGTATGTTTTGAAATTTTTGCTGCTCCGACAAGGTTTCTCCGGTAACTGCATTTCGGATATTCATCAATAGACTGAACAATACGAATTTCATGGGCGATCTCCTTGACTGCCTGGTTTGTAAATGCCGGAACAATTAATGATGAAGCCTTTCTTCCTCCTTGCTTTGAATCCAGACATTGAATAATTCGGGGTTCACAACCTTCCGCAGCAGATGCATCGTGCCGTCCCTGTTGTTGTGGTCAACGGATTCGATCCGTTCATATCCTTTCCTTTCATACATGGCGAGCAGCCATGGATGCTTCTCTGCCGTTGCCAGGGTAACAGCGGGTGCGCCGAGATTATCCCGGATTATGGACTTCTCCACCCACGCCAGCAGCTTTGTGCCGATGCCGAGACCTTGATATTTCGGATCCACCGCGAACCATTTAAGGAAAGGAAGGCCTGTGTCCCATAGATAGAACTTTTCTTTCAACAGTGTTAGTGTAGCTGCAATTTCACCGTTTAACTCCAGCACATAACATTCGTTCTTCACAATATTGTCTTGTACTAGAGCCAGATCGGCATGAGCAGCCGGCCATTGCAGCTCCAGCTCCCGAATCGTAACGTAGGCCTCATAAATAATATATTGCAGCCTCCCGGCATCTTCCGGCACAGCAAGACGGATGAGCTCACTCATGCTAGTTTGCCTCCTGCGAGAGTGTAGCGGCGAAAGCCTGTCTGATGCGCTCGATTTGTCCAAGATGATGGTGGACATGCCTCGTAAAACCTGCAACAATATCGGCGGCCCGCACAGTTTCCCCCTTGGCGTTCACTGCGGTCTTTTCCCAATCCTCGTCGGTCAAACGCTGAAACAGCAGGGCGTTGTATTGAAGCAGGTGTCTGAATAACGCCAGAATGTCGGCCGCTTTGCCGTCATTTGCTTTCTGCCGGCTCACCCACGCATCTTGATCAAAAGCCGGCAGTCTGGCCGTTGTGCCTGCCAGCGTGTCACGGACCCGGAAAGAGACGACGATATTGTGATCGGCAAGATGAGCCAGCACCTCGGTAACGCTCCATGATTCCGGTGCCGCCTTCCATGTCAATTGTTCTTTATTTAAACCTGCTATGGCATCAACCAGCTTATTGTGTGTATCAAGGTATGCCTGAATATCAACCTGACTCATTTGATTTCCTCCTATCGGTTCTGCCTTGAGATGAACTGGCTATTACATTCCCAAAATGACTTCTTTTTTCTTTACCCACCTGTTTACTTGGTTATACACCGACTTTACCAGCCTTGCTCCAATCTGACTAATAGAATCGATCTATGCTTGTATTGAAAACATCAATTAGACGTCACAGAACTGCTGATGATAGGGTTTCAATATATTCCACTTGACCCATAGGAATAATTATATTTCTGTGTTGATCGAATGAAAAAGGAGTGAATGAAATATGCTCACCGTGAAAGCGCCCCATCATTATTGGAATGAGCCCGATCTTTTGCAAAAAAGCGGTTCATTGATTGCGCCCTACGGCAAGAAAGCGTTTATTGTTGCAGGCCAGAAAGCTCTGGAGGCGGCAGGTCCCGCGTTTCTCGAAAGCCTGGAGCAAGCGGGAATTACCCGCACCATCGCCCTGTTCGACGGGGAGGTTACGGCAGCGGAAATTGAAGAATATACCACAAAAGCTGCGGCACAGCCAACAGATGTAGTCATTGGCGTCGGCGGAGGCAAAGCCCTTGATCTGGCCAAGGCGATCGGCGGCAGGCTGCATCTGCCAGTCGTTACCGTGCCGACTATAGCGGCTACTTGCGCATCCTGGGCGGCTGTCTCCATCCTCTATGACGAACTGGGGCGCTTCTCGGGGTATTTGGCGAATGAGCATTCGCCGGCATTGGTGCTTGCGGACACACGGGTGCTGGCTGCTGCTCCCAAACGTTATTTAGCCTCTGGGATTGGCGACACCATTGTGAAATGGTATGAAATCGCCGTGAATTTGAGCGACGAGCCTGACGGGCTTGATGTGCAAATCGCAACCCAAACGGCCAGGCTGGCTCTCGACCGGCTGCGCCGCCACGCTTTGACGGCATATGAAACGGCCGGAAGCGGGGAAGTAACCCCGGCCCTAACGGAAACGGTCAATGACATTATCGTGCTCGCCGGTTTGGCCGGAACCGTGCAGGGGTTAAAGCCCCGTGCCGGTATCGCTCATGCTATACACAACAGCTTGACTTTTGTGCCGCAAACCACAGGCACACTGCACGGCGAGAAGGTAGCTTTCGGGCTGCTTGCCCAAACGGTGCTGGAAGGGAGAGCAGAACACGAAATCGGTGAGCTGGCGGCGTGGCTTCACAGCCTGGAGCTCCCGGTCACGCTCCGTGAGCTGGGGATTACCGAAGACTCGCCAAATATCGCGTCTGACATCGCCAAAAGAGTTCATCTGCGGGAAGATACGACGCAAGGTCTGAGCTTTGATGTGAATGAAGCCAGTCTTGCCGAAGCCATCCAGCAAGCGGATCAATGGGGGCAGCGTGTTCAGCAGGAAGCCGTTCTTGCGAAATCATAGAACGAACGTATACAGGAAAGGTGGAATCCCGGTGCTTCAAGTCAAAACATTGGCCTCCCTTGCCTCAATTTCCTTAATTATTCTTCTATTCGCCGCCGGCTGCGGCAGTAATGCTTCCTCCCCGGGGGATTCGAAGGCTGTCACGACAGCTTCTTCCGCCCCGTTGGCAGGATTAGATGAAGCCTCGTCTTCCGTTGATCTCAGCACAGTGACGCTGCGTGTCGGGCAGACGGGCTGGAGCAATCTGGAGCTTGGCTTTAAAGCTGCAGGGCTGAGTGATACCCCCTACAAAGTGCAGTACAGTGTATTTCAGGGCGGCAATTTGCAGCTCGAAGCGATGGCCGCGGGCAATATTGATCTGGGCTCCACCAGTGAGATCCCCCCTCTCTTCGCTTCCCAGGCGGCAAACGGGGGCAATTTTAAGATCATCGCCTCTTTCGAATCGACCACACTGAACCAGGAGCTGGTCATTCCGAAAGGCTCCCCGATTAAAAGTGTGGCGGACCTGAAGGGTAAAAAGGTAGCTTATGTCAATGCCACAACGGCCCATTATTTCCTGGCGAAAATGCTGGAGGCGGCCGGCATGTCCTGGTCGGATATCGAAGCCGTGCCATTATCCACGTCGGACGGTTTAAGCGCATTGATCAGCGGCAAGGTGGACGCGCTGGCAAGCTACGGCAACGCGATTATTACCGCTCACCAGAATGGCGCGACGGAACTGGCCAGTGCCAAGGATATTTTATCCGGGAATTTCTTGTATGAGGCAACCCCCGAAGCCATTAATGATCCGGCCAAACATGCGGCTATCGTTGATTATTTGACACGACTGAACAAATTTTACGCCTGGACTCGCAATAATCAGCAGCAGTGGGCCGAAATTACGGCAGCCAACACCAAGCAGCCTGTCGAGCAGGCACTCAATACGCTGAAGCTTGGGGAAGAACAGCGACCATCCAAACTCTCCTCCGACTTCGAAAAAGCAATCGCTTCCCAGCAGGAGGTTGCGGATACGTTAGCCGGGCTGGGTCTTTTAAAAAATGATTTGGACGTTAGCTCCATTTGGAGCAGGGAATTTGAAGAAGAGTTGCAGCAAATCACGGCCGAATCCAAGTAGAGAAGTGAGCTAAAGAAAGGAGAGCAACTGCAATTGAAAATGTCGAAAACTAAATTGTGCTTCCAGCGGGTGGCCCCCTGGATCATTCCCCTTCTCATTATGCTCGCCTGGCAGACGCTCACCAGCACGGGGATCATCGCCAATAATGTGCTGCCGCAGCCTCTACAGGTATTGAACGTTTTGATCAGCATGCTGAAATCCGGCGAGCTGCTAACGCATATCGGGATTAGCGCCAGGCGTGCTTTCAGCGGATTTTTGATCGGCGGCGGCCTCGGCTTCCTGCTTGGATTAATCAACGGCTTCTGGCGAACAGCGGAAAAGCTGACCGACTCATCTATCCAGATGATTCGCACCATTCCCCATCTTTCGTTGATCCCGCTCGTTATTATCTGGTTCGGGATTGAGGAGCCCGCCAAGCTGGTGCTGGTCTCGCTTGGTGTATTTTTCCCCATGTATTTAAACACGTTCCACGGCATCCGCTCGATTGATCCGGGGTTGATCGAGATGGGGCAAGTATATGGGCTAAAACGTTTCAGTCTCTATTGGCATATTTTCTTGCCGGGTGCGCTCCCTTCGATTCTTGTCGGCGTCCGTTATGCCCTTGGCATCATGTGGCTCACACTGATCGTCGCCGAAACGGTAGCAGCCAATTCCGGCTTGGGGTATATGGCCATGAATGCACGCGAGTTTTTTCAGATGGATGTCATCGTATTGAGCATCCTGATCTATGCACTACTCGGCAAACTGTCGGACAGTGCGGCGAAGCTGCTGGAGAGATGGTGGCTGCAGTGGAATCCGAATTATTCTGCACGATAATCTGAAGGGAGACAGTAACATGCCTCAGACAACAAACGGATCTCACATTCATATCCGGCAGGTATCGAAACAGTTTGACGAGTATCCGGTTTTAACGGACGTGAATGTGACGATCGAGCAAGGGGATTTTATCGCCATTGTGGGCCGGAGCGGCTGCGGCAAAAGCACGCTGCTCCGCTTAATCGCAGGCCTTGATCAGCCTTCCTCCGGTTCCATCCAGCTTGATGGACAAAGCGCCGGGGCGCCGCATGAAGATGCGCGTGTTCTGTTTCAGGAGGCGCGCCTTCTCCCGTGGAAAAGGGTGCTTGATAACGTGCGCATTGCCGCTACGGGAAATGACAAGACAAGCGCTGCGGAGGCGCTCGCTTGGGTCGGGCTGGAGGAACGCGGGGGCAATTGGCCAAGGGTGCTGTCCGGCGGACAGAAACAGCGGGTCGCTCTGGCACGGGCGCTCGTAAGCCGGCCCCGACTACTGCTGCTGGATGAGCCGCTTGGTGCGCTTGATGCGTTAACCCGAATTGAAATGCAGCAGTTGATTGAACGGCTGTGGCTGGAGCAAGGGTTTACCGCCATTCTCGTCACACATGATGTCAGTGAAGCCGTCACTCTCGCGGACCGTGTGCTTCTGATCGAGGATGGAAAAATCGCGATGGACATCAAGGTAAGCATGGCGCGCCCACGCGAACGGGACAGCACCTTCGTCTACTATGAGAATCTCATTCTGGACCGGGTATTAAACAGGGACGCAAGCGAGACAGAACTTTTACAGTCCAGAAAACTGACCTACTCCATTTAATCATAACTTTGCGAAAGCGGGTGAAAGAATGTCCACGCCATTCGATCTATTTTCATTTGCCAAACGAATCCCTGCCACGCCGTCCATCGGCAGCACAACCGTCACGAAGCCGGATCATATTCATCTATCCTTCGGCTTTGCTGCACCGCATTTATTTCCTATTGAGCAGCTGTCCCGTGCCGCTTACGAGGCTGTAGCGCAGCATGGAAGAAAAGCGCTGCAGTATTCCGGCTCCGGCGGTCCGCGCAAAATCCTTGAATGGATACAGAACCGCTCGCTTGTGCACGGAATCAAGGCCGAATTGAATCAAATTATGGTCACCTATGGTTCAACTCAGGGCATTGATTTGGCGGCCAGGATGCTGCTTGATCCGGGGGATCATGTATGGGTAGAATCCCCCTCCTTCTTCAGTGCACTGCAGGCCTTTCGTACGGCCGAGGCAGTAATCACCTCTTTTCCTATTGATGAGGACGGTCTGCGCGTCGATTTGCTGGAAAATGCCCTGCTGGAAGCAGGCCGCAATAACAAGCCTATCCCCAAATTTATTTATACGATGCCAACCTACCATAATCCCGGCGGGGTCACGTTATCAAATGAACGGCGCAGACGGCTGGCTCAATTGGCGGAGACGTATAACTTCTTTATTGTCGAAGACGATGCCTATTCGGAGCTTAATTTTAGCGGCCGCAAATTCCCTCCCCTCTATACGCTGATTCCGGAGAGGGTCATCTATCTGAACACCTTTTCCAAAATCATTGGTCCCGGTCTGCGTCTGGGATGGATGATCGCGGACAAACGGGTGATTGAAAAAGCAAGACTGCTGAATCTTGGCGGAAGCATCGGCGTGTTTACACAGGAAATTTTGGCGCAGCTGCTTGATGGTTTTGCCTTTCAGGAGCATGTGGATCAGCTTATCCTGCATTACAGCGAGCAGAGGGATGTTATGGCGGAGGCAGTGCAATCGAGCTTTGGAGATCATGTGACGTTTCATTTGCCTGAAGGTGGCTTCTATATATGGCTGCAATTCGGCAAGCATGTTAATACGAGTGATTTTCTGCGCGATGCGGCGGAGATGGGTGTCAGCTTTGTGGACGGAAAAAGCTTTTTTGCAAAGCAAGAAGGCTATCCATATGCAAGGCTCTGCTTCAGCTATGTGAGTGAGGAGCAAATCGTACGAGGCGTGAATATTTTGGCGGATGCTTATTTTGCCTATGAGGAGCAGCGACTCTTTGGGCTGACAAAACAGCAGCCTCTGTAGTGTTTGCGTTCTTTCGCAAGCTGTGAGACGCTCCGAGAACGAAGCATTCCTCCAATCGCTGTTACCCCCGAATTTCAAGGATTATAATTGTCTGGTCAAACAGTGTATCATCAAATAATCAGGGGTTCAATGAATTTATTGGCCTGAATGCTCCTAAATTCATCAAATTTTTCTCATCCAGATCGTCTTCAGGTGTATACAAAACGAGGGTAACATCGTCGTATTCGCCTGCATAAAACGTGTTGGAACGAACATTAATTTCACCTGCAGAGGGATGCTGCATTTTAAAATGGTTATCATCCCGAAAACACTGGACGTCATGGAGTTCCCAAATCTTTTTGAAGTCTTCGTTCACTTCCAAAAGCTTCATAATAATTTCAATGATGTAGGGATCTTCCATCCGCCGAGCAAAAGTGTAACGAAAAGCTGCGAGTAGCTTTCGGGCCGAGTCTTCCCAGTCCGCATAACGGCCTCGTACAACGGGGTCGTTGAACATTAACCAGATCAGATTTCCCGAACAGTTTTTCATCTTGTTAGACTGCAATCCAAATACTTCAGTGGCTGTCTGATTCCAAACTAACAGATTCCACTGACCGTCAATGGCGTAGGCTGGCAGATGTATATATTGATCAACGATGCGTTGAAGCACAGGAGTGGATATTTGCAGATATGACACATCTGAAACCGATTCCAGAGGGATCTTGCGATCCGCTAGGACATAGAGATGAACTCTTTCATCACGACTTAACTTTAAAGTACGGGCCAAGCTTGCGATGACACTATCTGATATACCCACGTCTCTCCCTTGTTCAAGGGATGTGTACCAAGACACTGAGATTCCTGACAAAACCGCCACTTCCTCCCGGCGAAGGCCCTTAGTTCTTCTATGAGAATTAGAGTTGTTACTCAGTCCAACTTGTTCTGGTCTTGTCCTGTTGCGACGGTTTTTCAAAAATTCAGCAAGCTCCTTACGGCGCAGTTCGTCATTCAAGAGTCTCATCCCCTTTCCAAGTGATCTATGCTTAATAAATTGTACCATAATCTTATAACGAATATAGATTGTACCATAATCTTATAACGAATGCATTTGTTTTATCGGATTTCGTGTGAGTTAAGTTAAGGTACTAGTTTTTATAGTAGCATAAACACCGTACTAGTTGACCCTTAGATCTCGCGGTATGATGTTCCTGCAATCGAATATAAATCCAACAAAAAAAGGAGAATAGAAGCATGAATTTACATGAGCATGGAAATCGGATAAACGATTTCAACAAAATTGTTTTTGAACGTAGGGCGATTAAGAAATACGATACTTCTGTTAAGATTAGCCGCGATGAAATGAAGGATATATTAACCAAGGCGACCAAGGCTCCCTCGTCCTATAATTTGCAGTCATGGCGTTTCCTAGTCATTGAAAGCGAAGAGGCTAAATCCAAATTGCTGCCTTTGGCCATATTCAATGGGCAACAATACAATGAACAACAGATAGTAACTTCGTCTGCTGTAATTGCAATTTTTGGTGACCTAGAGCATGTTGCGAGTGCGCCAGAAATTTTCAATGCAGAAGTAAAACAGGGATCAATGACTGAAAATGTGAAAGAATATATCCTTGAGGCTATCAATATTCATTATAGCAATAGCCCGGATCATTTTCGTAAAGACGTGGCCTTAACCGATGGCGGACTGGTGGCTATGCAGTTAATGCTGGTTGCACGTTCTTACGGTTATGACACTTGTGCCATGGGTGGGTATGATAAGGAGAACATTGCTGAAATATTTGGATTGGACAAGGAACGTTACGTTTCGGTTATGCTGGTATCCATCGGTAAGGCAGATTCTGATGGCCGCCCTTCAACACGAAAGCCGATTGCCGATGTTGCAGAGTGGAAATAAACGTTGAAGCTGCAGCAACTGCTCGAATAGATACTGCAGATAAGCCTGCGGCTTCAGGTCATTCGCCTTTGCGGTTTCCGCGATGCTGTAGATGATCGCACTTGCTTTTGCTCCGCGCGGCGTGTTGCTGAAGAGGAAGTTTTTGCGGGCACAGCTCGCGGAGCCAAAGCCAGCGCGAAGATCTACAGTGTGATGGAAACAGCAAAAGAAAATGGCCCTTTTAGCTGTAGAAATACAGGGGTAAAGGCGAACGCTGCCGCTTTTCCGGAATCGCTTGCTGACATCTCCTTTAATGCGTTAACGTCGACCTCGGGGCATATCCGCCCAGTTCGGCCACCAGTTCGGCAAATGCGTCATCCAGACGCTCTTTTAGTTTCTCCGTTAGCTTGAACCCACCGTCTTCCAAGCGGCCCACCCATTGATCCACGGAAAATACACCGCCGAGAATGCGGGTTCCGCCCAGGGCGGCAACCACCGACTTCAGCGCGTAATCAACGGCAAGCAGATGCATGACCGACTGTCCGATGAACAGCGGGAGTACAGGCTTATCCGCAAATCCTTTTTGCGGGATCAGATCCAATATTGTTTTCAGTGCCCCCGAATAAGCGGCCTTATAGATCGGACTCGCGATAACAATGGCATCAGCCTCCTCAATCACGGAAACAGCATTCTGGATGACCGGATGGCTGAAGTCAGCTCTAAGCAATTCCTCTGCAGGCAGCTCTGTTGCTGACACGACAGCAACGCTGTAGCCGGCAAGCGTAAGCTGCTCTTCCAAATAGTCTGTCAGTCCGAACAAACGGGAGCCCTCCTTCGGGCTCCCAATAATAAAAACGATCCTGCTCATTTTGCTCCTCCTTGCCCTGCAGTCGCCTTCTTTCTGACATAGCGGTTTTCCGGCACGGGCAGCCCGAGATTGCCGCGCAGCGTGTCGCTTTCATACTCGGTCCTGTAAATCCCCCTTTCCTGCAAAATTGGCACAACCTGATTCACAAAATCCTCAAGCCCTGTAGGGACAGCGGATGTAATCATAAACCCGTCAGCGGCTTCCTCTTCAAACCACGCCTGAATCTGATCCGCTACCTGCTCAGGGGTTCCGATGAAACCGCTGCGCGGTGTCGCGGCTTGCAGCGCTACCTGTCTTAGCGTCAATCCTTTCTCTCTGGCGTTCTTTTTAATCTTGTCCGTGCCGCTTTGGAAGCTGTTTTTACCGAGATCCCCGAGATCCGGGAACGGTTCGTCGAGCGAATATTGCGAGAAATCATGATGCTCGAAAAATCTGCCCAGATAATTCAGCGCATTCTCAATGGTCACTAGCCCGGCAATCTCCTGGTACTTGCGCTCGGCTTCCTCTGGCGTACTGCCGATGATCGGCGAGATGCCCGGAAAGATCAGCACCTGCTCCGGATTTCGTCCGAACGCAGCCGCGCGCGCTTTCACATCCCGATAAAACTCCGCTGCCTCCTCCAGCGTCTCATGACCGGTAAATACCGCATCCGCTTCCTTCGAAGCATAGTTTTTACCGACCTCGGACGACCCGGCCTGGAAAACAACAGGCTGCCCCTGCCTGGAGCGTGCGATATTCAGCGGCCCTTTAACGGAGAAAAACTTGCCTGTGTGATTCAAGGTGTGCAGCTTCTCGGGATCGAAAAATACGCCGGTTTCCTTATCCCTTACAAAGGCGTCATCCTCCCAGGAATCCCACAGGCCGCGGGTGACGTCAAGATACTCGGTTGCGATCTCGTACCGCTTGTCATGCTCGGGATGCTCCCTGCCGCCATAGTTCAGGGCCGAGCCTTCCAGCGGGGATGTAACGATATTCCATCCGGCGCGGCCCCCGCTGATCATGTCCAGCGAGGCGAACTGACGGGCTACGGTAAATGGCTCGCTGTAGGTCGTCGACAATGTGCCGACAAGCCCGATATTTTTGCTGACAGCGGCCAATGCGCTCAGAATCGTGAGCGGCTCGAACCGGTTCAGAAAGTGGGGAATCGATTTTTCGTTAATATACAAGCCGTCGGCAATAAAGATAAGATCAAATTTGCCTTCCTCCGCCTTCCGGACCCATTGTTTGTATAATTCAAAATTAACACTTGCGTCAGGCCGAGCGTCCGGATGACGCCACATCGACGTTCCTCCGCCTACTCCATGCAGGAGCGCCCCGAGTTTAAGCTGTTTTTGCTTCGCCATGTTCCATCCTCCTCAATTATGTGTTCTGTAGTTCCCTGCCACTTCCATGTTATGTGCTATAGTACCTGTTTCCCGTCAGAGCCTTCTGCATAATAACCCAGAGCGCGTACCGCTATGCCGGCCAAATAATCCGCTGCGACCGGCAGTGCGCGTTCATCCAGATCAAATGCCGGATGATGCCACTCCTGACTGCCTGATGTACCCAAAAATACGAACAAGCCCGGCACAAGCTTCTGGTAAACGGCAAAATCTTCTCCAGCCGGTGATGGTGCGGGGACAATCGGCAGAAGTCCCAAATGCTCCGCCTCCTGCCAGCCGAGCTCCGCCAATGCTTCATCATTGATAGCTGGAGGCGGTCCCTCAATCCAGCGCACGGCTGCACTTGTTCCAAAAGCAGCCGCGACCCCTTCGACAACTTGATCGAAACGGGCCAGCACTCGGCTGCGTACTTCCTCATCGAAGGTACGGACGGTTCCCTCCAGCACCGCCTTGTCGGCGATCACATTCCAGGTCGTACCGCTGTGCAGCTTCGTTACACTGATCACCGCACTATCCAGGGCGCTGACATTACGGCTGACAATGGATTGCAGCGCCGTAATGAGATGTGAGGCGATGACAATGGGATCGATGCCCGCTTCCGGCACTGCGGCATGGGAACCTTTGCCCTGCACTTCGACTTTAAATCCGTCCGCAGCAGCCATGATCGGCCCTTGTTTAATGCCGATCGTGCCTACTGGCAGATCGGGCTTGTTGTGCAGGCCAAAAATAGCCCGCACATTCTCGAGAGCGCCGCTTTCAACCACCTGGCGGGCACCGGCCGCTTTTTCTTCCGCAGGCTGGAATAATAACCGAACGGTCCCCTTGAGTTCTTGCTCGCGTTCTTTCAGCAAATAGGCTGCCCCAATAAGCGAGGCCGTGTGGAAATCATGGCCGCAGGCATGCATTTTGCCCGGAACGGCAGAGGCGAAAGACAGTCCTGTTTCCTCTTGAATCGGAAGTGCGTCAATATCCGCCCGCAGCGCGATAACAGGCCCTCCGTGTCTTCCGCCCACCTCGGCTATGACACCTGTCCGCAGCGGATATTCCGCAATGCGGATTCCGGCCGCTTCAAGCCATCTTCTGATTCTCGCCGTCGTCTCGAACTCTTCATTCGACAGCTCCGGATTGCGATGCAGTTCCCTCCGGATTTCCGTCAAACGGCCTGCCAGAGCGGCAGCGCTCCATAGCTCCGTCTCCTTGCTCATACATTTCCCCTCCGGTATTAATTAGGCTCGGACCTCCGCAAAAGCTTCGCTAAGCAGCTCGTACGAGCGCAGCCGTTGCTCGAAAGGTGTCACGTTGGTGGTGACGATAAACTCCTCAACACCTGTCGCCTTCTGCAGGGCAAGCAATTTATCGCGAACAGTCTCCTTGGAGCCTGCCGTGATCAACGGATCTTTCTCCTCAATCGTGTAGGGCTCCCCAGATTGGCGTCCGAACTCTTCGGCTTGCTCCAACGTGCTGACCGTAACCGTGCGTCCGCTGGCCAAATGAACCTTCACCAGCCTTTGCGGCGGAATCAGGCTCTGCGCTTCCTGATCGGTGTCCGCCACAATGACGGACAGCGCTAAAATGATTTGCGGCTCCTTTCCCGCCCCGTGATTGAAGCGGGTCCGATATTGGCGCACTGCTTCTACGGCAGCCTCTTCGTCACCGCCAATGAACAGTGAGAATACGTATGGCAGTCCAAGGCTTGCGGCCAGCTCGCTGCTGCCGCTGCTCGCACCAAGCAGATGAAGCTCGGGGGCCAGCGGCGGAATCGGCGTTGCTTTCAGTCCGGCGAGCGCACCGTCTTCGTCCGGCTCAACGGCCAAATACCTGCGCAGCTCAACAATTTTGTCCGTCAAGGATAGCGGATTTGCGATATTTTTTTGCAGCGCTTGCGTACTGCGCGGCAGTCCGCCCGGCGCGCGGCCGACGCCCAGATCGACCCGGCCCGGGGCAAGTGAAGCCAGCACGTGAAAATTCTCCGCTACTTTATACGGACTGTAATGCTGCAGCATAATGCCTCCCGAGCCGATGCGGATGCGCGACGTTCTTGCCAGCAAATATGCGATCAGCACCTCCGGCGACGATCCTGCCAACTGCTCGGAATCGTGATGCTCCGCTACCCAGAAACGCTTGAAGCCAAGCTCTTCCGCTTTTTGCGCCAAAGCCACCGTATGCGCAAGAGCTTCTGCCCCTGTCTCGTCCTGATAAATCGGGCTTTGATCCAAAACACTTATTGTAATCGTCATGGCTTCCTGCCTCCTAGATGGAATAGCTTGACTCCGGAATTAACCGTTTCAAAAACTGCTTCGTCCGTTCCTCCTTCGGTCTGCCGAACAGCTCGGCGGGACTGCCTTCTTCCACAATCACTCCGCCGTCCATAAAGACCACGTGATTGGCAACCTCCTGCGCGAAGCCCATCTCGTGCGTCACAATGATCATCGTGATGCCTTCCCTGGCGATTTGGCGGATCACTGCAAGCACCTCTCCTACAAGCTCCGGATCAAGGGCGGAAGTAGGTTCGTCGAGCAGGATCACTTCAGGTTCCATAGCCAAGGCCCTTGCGATACCGACCCGCTGCTGCTGCCCTCCCGAAAGCTGACTTGGATAGGCGTCAAGCTTTGCACCTAGCCCAACCTTCTCCAACAGCTGGATGCCGCGCTTCCGAGCCTCAGTCTTGTTCAGCTTCTTCACCACAATAAGCCCCTCCATGACGTTCTCAAGCGCGGTTTTGTGTGCGAATAAGTTGTATTGCTGAAATACCATCGCCGAGCGCTGGCGCAGCGCATGAATCTCCTTTTTCCCGGCATGCCTGCAGTCCAGGACAAAATCCCCAATGTGTATGGTCCCGTCGCTTGGCCGTTCCAAATAATTGATGCAGCGAAGCAGCGTCGTTTTCCCGGAGCCGCTTGGCCCAAGAATAGCCACAACCTCACCCTTCCCAACCGTCAACTCGATTCCCTTGAGAACCTCGCTGCGGCCGAACGATTTTCGAATGCCGCTAAGACGGATCATGCTACGCCTCCTTTTCTGTAAATATTGATCCTGCGTTCAATTATCCCGGTAACGCGCTCGATCAGAATCGTCAAAGCCCAGAAAATGATGGCCGCGGCGAGGTATGCCTCGAAATATTTCCAGTTGCTTGAAGCTACGATCTGGGCCTTCGCGTTCAAATCGACCACCGACACCGTAAAGGCCAGCGTTGAACCATGCAGCATACCAATGACCGAGTTGGACAAATTCGGCAGGCTGGCCGCAAACGCCTGCGGAAAAACGATACGGCGCAAGGTCTGAGCAGTAGTCATGCCGATGGACCAGGCCGCTTCCATTTGCCCGCGGTCAACAGCCTGCAGTCCAAAGCGGACAACCTCGGACATATAAGCGCCTGACGTGATCGAGAAAGAGATGAACGCAAACGCAATCATCGGAATTTTCGCCGAGCTCCAGCCCAGGTCCAACAGAGCCGACAGTCCATCAACGATCACCGGCAAGCCGAAATAAATTAACAGCAGATGCGTCAGCATTGGCGTTCCACGAATAAAAGTCACATAGGCTGTCGATAGCTGGGATAGAACCGGAATACGACGCATGCGGAACAGTGCTGTGACTGTACCGATCACGAAGCCGCAAGAGACGGAGACGATGGTAATGTACAGCGTAGTCGGGATGGCGGATAACAGCTGCACGAACGCTGTCCAGATAAAACCCGGATCAAGGTTCATAGCCGGACACCTCCCTCTTGCCCGGGGCGGGGCTTCGCGGATAGACGTCCGAGCGACAATCGTCTGTGGCCAGCAGACCGGTTTTTGCTTCCCTCATCCTGGCGCATATGCCGCTGCAGCTTCCGTTCCGCGAGGAGCAGAATTCGTCCCAGAATCATGCTGATCACAAGGTAAATGAGTGCGAGCGAAAGATAGGTCTCGATGAAATGCTGGGTTAACGATCCAAGCGTTTGCGCCTTCCCCGTCAGCTCCATGACGCCAAGTGTAAAGGCAAGAGAAGTATCCTTCAGCATGGCAAGCACCAGATTGGAGAAGACGGGTACGGCTATAGCCAATGCCTGCGGCAGCACGATCCGGACAAAGGCCTGATACCCCGTCATTCCGACCGCATAAGCCGCCTCCACCTGTCCGCGGTTAACAGCAAGAACCGCCGCCCGGATATTTTCAGAAATGTAGGCTCCGGCATGAAGCCCGAACGTTAAAATAACAAAATACAGAACAGGCAGCTTCGTAATATCAACCGAGACAAGCTTTAAAACCTCCGGAAGCCCGTAGTAAAACAAAAAAAGCAGGATCAATATCGGTGTTCCGCGAAAGAAGGAAACATAGAGCACCGATAAATGCTGGAGAACAGGCACCTTGTACAGCCGGGGCAGGGCCACCAGCAGCCCCGCCATCAAGCCCAGCACAATTCCTCCCGCTACGATAAGCAATGTAATGTCCAAAGTGTCCAGCAGCTTGGGAATATACTTATATACATAGGTGATATCAAAGCCGTATTCCATCTTACGATCTCACCTTTCCGTTAAAGAGGTTGTATCGTGTCACGAAGCGTTTGCCGTAAAATCGTCGCCCAGCCACTCCGTGCTCAGCTTGCCCAGCGTACCATCAGCTTTGATCTCCTCCAGCGCAGCATCGATTTCATCCGCCAGCTTCTGCGCGTCGGCATCATTTTTGCGGAATACGAACAAAATATCCGCCTCAGACAGGCTGTCGCCTGCGGTTTTCAATTTGCCCTGAGGATCGGTCAAAGAAAGTGTAAAATCCGCACTTACGGTGGCTACGACCCGCCCGCTCGTAATCTGGCTGACCGTATCGTTTGCGCCGCCGTTCTGGTACACAAGCTCGATTTTCCGCTCATGCTGCTTGTTGTAATTTTCAAGAATTTGCGCGGCGGCGCTTGTCGCGCTTGTCAGCACCTTCTTGCCAACCAAATCGTCCAGCGTCCGGATGGAGTTGTTATCCTTGGCGACGACAATTTTGTTTTTCCAGTGGGCATAAGGTACTTTATTAAACAGATACTTCTGTTCACGCTCCGGGTTTTTCTCCATTTCATGAGCCACAAAATCAATTTTGTTCGTTTCCAGGCTTAACAGCAGATTGGAAAACTCCATCGTTTGAAACTCGAATTCATACTCGGGAAGGCGTTTATCAATTTCTCTTACCAGCTCGACATCATAGCCGGTCAGTTTGCCGTTTTCATCGATAAAGCAAACCTGGGGAAAGCCTGTTCCTGTACCAACGATAATCTTTTTTACCTTAGCGCCTCCTCCTGAGCTTCCCGAGGCTGTATTTGCCGTATTTTCCACGCTTCCGTTATTGCTGTCAGCCGTTGAGCCGCAACCAGCGGTCACGATTGCAAGAGCCAGTGCTGCAGACAGCAGCCGCATTTTCTTCATCCTGTTGCCCCCTCCGTCACTTCCTTTAGATAAACGCTTCTTCGCACCTGATTTAATGCTGCTTTATCGCTTCCTCCCGTCCACCGCTATGGGCTTGCTCGAACAATTCAAGGTTCACAATTTTGCGCAGCAAATGGCCAACACCGTCACCGTTGCCGGGATCAAAGGAATAGATGCTTTTATATCCCCGCCGCTCGTACATTGGCAGTAGCCACGGATGCTTTTCGGCGGTACCGAGGGTTACGGCAGACGCGCCGAGCTTGTCGCGGATGATTCGGCTCTCCACCCAGTCGAGTAGCCTGCCGCCATATCCTTTGCCCTGCTCGGCCGTGTCAACGGCAAACCATTTAATGAAAGGCAGATCCGTAATATGCTTCACATCGTCTCCCTTTGAAAGTGTAATGGTTGCAACGATCGTACCGTCTGCCTCCAGCACATAGCATTCATTTTGTGTAATATTCTCCTGAATCTGCTCCAGATTGACGTTTGCAGCCGGCCAATGCAGCTCCAGCTCACGGATCGTGGCATAAGCCTCAAATATTAAAACCTGCAGCCGTTCTGCATCATGCAATTCTGCCAAACGAAATTGCTCGCTCATGAATGAACCCCTCTTTCTAAATTTATAATTCCTATGCGCATAGTGAGGATTAATGTGTTACTAATGTACCATCCGTTTCATGAGCGCGCTAATAGACTTTCTCTATTCCTCGATTGAAAAATGCTAAAATGAATCCTCTGCTAATTGTCTCTCTTTCTCCAGATACCCTTTCAATATTCTTGCAATCTCCCTCATTCCCGAGACATCAGCCAGCCCTTCGGCTTCCGGATTGTAATTTGTATTTGTATTGACATCATACGTATAGGTTCTGCCTGCTGAATCGGTAATAAATTCAATCCCGGCGAAGCTGATTCCGTTTTGCTGCAGGAATGCTTCATATTTGGCTATGAGCGGATTGCTGAATCCTTCGATGACTTCAAATTTCGGACGTGACGAGGTTCCTTCCCCAACCGGGCAAAGCTGCTCCCCGATTTGGCAGGCATCCGCAGGACATAATTGAAATCCTTCCGAGGTATCCACTCTGACCGCGTAGTAGAACTTGCCGTCGATAAATTCACAGCGGGTAATCACCTGATCCTCGTTTTGGATGTACTGCTGGATCAAGGTTACTCCATCCACTGAATCCTCAAAGACTGCGCTGTTTACGTAGACCTCCAAATTTTCTATACTGTCAAACAGATAGACGCCGAGCCCCTTTCCCGCGCGATTATGCTTCGGTACGGAAAATTTCTCGCGGCTTCCATCACTGCTTTTTTGCCCACCGCGGCAACGGTAACAGGAGTCTCAATACCGAACTTTTGCAGCTCCAGATACTGCTTCACCTTGTTGACTTCAAGCTCCAGTGCGCGGCTGGTGTTAAGTACTGTTCTTCCATGATGCTCAAGCCATGCCAGCACATTCGCGGTGTATTCGGGGGCGTATCGATGATTCCGTGAGTGGGATGAAGCGCTCATGCGATTGTAGTACACGCCGCTTGGCGGGCGCTGGCTTAAATCCAGCCGACCTTCGTCCAAATGCCAGAATTCGTGCGGCACATCCAATTCCTCAAGCGCCGCCCGAAGCGGGATAATCCAGCTTTCATTTTCGTGGATAATATACGCTTTCGTCATTTGTTATCTCCTTCACTGCTCACGGTTTGTCAGACGTTCAATCACATGGGCTAACAGCTTCGTTCGCGGGACGAGCGATTCAATAACCAGATACTCATCCTTGCTGTGCGCCTTGCCGCCTTTCGGACCCAATGCATCGATGGTTGCAATGCCCACAGAGGAGGTAATATTGCCGTCCGACCCGGAACCGACCTTTTTGTCATGCAATTTTTCTCCCAGCTTCAGCGCTTCCTCCTGAACAATGCTCAGCAATTCTTCAGTCCGCTCATTCTTGATCATCGGCGGCCGGGTAATACCGCCTTGCAGCTCTAAGGAGGTGCCTACAACATCGACGCGGGAACAAATCTCCCGAATGCTGCGGTCAAGCTCTTCCGCCTGTGCTTTCGTTTCCATCCGCACATCGATATTGGCAAAAGCATGCGGTGCGATCGTATTGCTTGAGGTGCCTCCCCCGATGACCCCAACATTGACATGCACGCCCGCCTCGGCATCCGTCAATGCGTGCAGCTTGATGATTTTATGTGCCAGTTCGGCAATGGCACTGCGTCCTTTTTCAGGCTCGGCTCCGGAATGGGCAGCGACTCCGGTTACGGTCAAATAGTATTTTCCGCCCCCTCTTCTTCCCGTAACCAGAGTTCCGTCCTCATCGCACGGCTCGACAATCAGAGCATACTTGCTTAGTTCCGCATATTGCTCAATCAATGAACGGGAATGAACTGAGCCCACTTCCTCGTCAGAGTTCAGAATAATCCGCACATTTTTATAACTGTCGCTTCCTTTCTCCTGCAAATATTTGATGGCATGCAAGGTTGTGATTTGGCTGGCTTTCATATCAAATACTCCCGGTCCGTAGGCATACTTCTCGTCTCTTGAAAAAGGCCGCTCCGCAACGGTTCCGGCAGGAAAGACCGTATCCATATGCGCAATAATGAGAATTTCCGGATGCTGCGCCTCCGGATGAGTGATCACAAGGTTGTTCCCTCTTTCCTTCTGTTCCTGCACATCCACCTGAAAGCCGATCTCTTTATAAAGGCTGCCTAGCTTGGCCGCTACTAAATCCACCCCTGATTTCACAAAGGTTCCGCTTTCAATATTGACGATTTCCTCAATGAGCAGCAGCATCGCCGCTTCTTTCTGCTTCCAGTCTTTACTTGACATGAACTGTCATTCCTTTCTAATTTAAAATAGTCTCTGCTCTCAGCTCGTCATGATATAAATGGCACTGCACACTGTGTTCCTGGGATAATTCCATGGCAGCAGGCTTAATCTGCTTGCAAACATCCATTACATACGGACAGCGTGTATAAAACACGCAGCCTGACGGCGGGTTGGCAGGTGAAGGGATATCCCCCTGTAACAGAATCCGCTCTCTCTTTAATTTGGGATGGGGTGCCGGGATGGCGGACAGCAGAAATTGCGTGTACGGGTGCAAAGGGCGGGCAAACAATTCATCCGTCGTGGCTTGCTCGACCAAATGCCCGAGATACATTACTCCAATCCGGTCCGCAATATGCCTGACTACACTGAGGTCATGGGAAACGAACAAATAGGATAAACCGTACTCGGCTTGAAGCTCAATTAATAAATTTAGGATTTGCGACTGGATGGATACATCAAGTGCGGACACCGGTTCATCGCAGATCACCAGTTTGGGCCGCAGCGCAAGCGCTTTGGCAATACCAATCCTCTGCCTTTGCCCCCCGGAAAATTCATGCGGAAACCGCTCCGCATGCCTGGCACTCAACCCTACGCGGCTTAACAATTCAAGTACGCGCTCATGCCGCTCATGTCTGGAGCCCTGACCATGAATGGCCAACGGCTCAGCAATGCTGTAGCCGACCCTTTTATTGGGGTCCAGTGATGAAAGAGGGTCCTGGAAGATCATTTGCATCTCTCTTCTTAACGCTTGGATCTCTCTTCCCCGAAGCGTAAAAATGTCCTGATTCTGAAAGCAGGCTCTGCCGCTTGTAGGTTCCGTTAAACGAAGCAGCGTCCTGCCGGTTGTGCTTTTCCCGCTTCCCGATTCTCCGACCAAACCGTAGGTTTCACCCTCATATATTGAAAAAGAAACATCCTGCACCGCCTTCACCTGATTTTTTCTCCAGAAAGGTCCGGATTTGGCAGTGAAATATTTCGTTAATTGTTCAACCTGCAGCAGAGGCTGTTCACGAATCGGTTGTTCGCTCATGGTTGTCCCGGACTCCCCCTTCTTTCTTCAGCAATGGCAGCGTAATGCCAGCACCTTATTTTTTGTCCGTGTGCGGTTTCTTCCAAACGAGGCGGTTGTGAACGGCAAATGTCGGTGGCAAAAGAACATCTGGGCGCAAATCTGCAGCTGCCGCTCACTTCTTTCATTAAAGGCACAGTACCTCTGATTTCATATAACCTGCCTTTGCGCTCTCCGTCCAACCGGGGCACGGATTTCAGCAGACCAACCGTGTACGGGTGCAAAGGATTATCAAACAGGGTTACAACATCCGCTTCTTCAATAACCTCACCCAGATACATCACGATAACCCGTGAGCACATCTGGGCAACTACCGACAGGTCATGCGTAATGAGCATGATGCCCATGCCAAGCTTGGCTTTCAGCTCATTCATCAATTCCAGAATTTGCGCCTGGATCGTGACATCCAGCGCCGTGGTCGGCTCATCTGCAATCAGCAGCTTCGGTTCGCAGGATAAGGCCATCGCAATCATGACCCGCTGCCTCATTCCTCCTGATAATTCATGAGGATATCCATGAAACCGGGCCTCGGGATCAGATATGCCGGTTAAGCGCAGCAGCTCTACAGCCCTTGGTTTCGCCTGGGCTTTGTTCAGGTTTTGGTGCAGCATAAGTGCTTCCATCATTTGATCGCCAATAGTAAACACGGGATTCAGTGATGACATCGGATCCTGGAAAATCATCGCTATTTCATTCCCCCGCACTTCCCGCATCTTCTCCTCAGGTAGCTGTAATAAATCCGTACCGTTGTAGAGTATCTGCCCTCTGTAATCTGTCGATTCCTCATCAAGCAGACGCATGATCGATTCGGCGGTGACACTTTTTCCGCAGCCGGACTCCCCGATAATGCCTAATGTTTCCTTGGGATCAATATGAAAGGAAACACCGTCAACCGCCTTCATGATGCCTGTTTCTGTGGGGAATAGGGTTGTTAAATCTCTAACTTCCAATAGTGAGGTCTGGTTCATTGCGTTCTCTCCTGCCTATACTCGTCTTCTTGTTCTTTTTGACATGCCGTTTCTTCTTGGTTTTGGGGTCAAGGAAATCACGCAGTCCGTCTCCGAGCAGGTTAAGACCAAGAATCATCAAAATGATGCAAACACCAGGGAAAACGGTCATCCACCAGGCGTTAAAAATAACGTTCTTGCCATCAAGCAACAAATTGCCAAGACTAGGCGCCGGAGCAGGGATACCCGCACCAAGGAAGCTTAAAGAAGCCTCGGTTAAGATGGATACCGCAAAAATAAATGAGGCTTGAATAACCAAAGGCGAGAGCACGTTCGGCAAAATATGCAGACCGATAATGCGAAAGGGTCCCGCCCCCTGAGCCTTTAATCCTTCGATGTAGGTTTTCTCTTTGACAACGAGCGCTGCCGATCGAACAATCCGGGCAATCGACGGAACATAGACGATGGACAGAGCAATAATGACATTTATCGTTCGCGGCCCCATAATGGCAACGATAGATATAGCCAGCAAAATGGACGGGAAAGCATATAAACCGTCGCAAATTCTCATCAAAATATGATCGCATACGGCATAATAAGCCGACAGCAGTCCAACCGCCAGACCGATAAGGCCCGAGATGCTCGTTACCGCTCCTCCAACGAGCAAAGATACCCTTAAACCGAATAGGATGCGTGTATATACATCGCGCCCAAGGTTATCGGTTCCGAAATAATGCTCGCCGCTTGGCGGCTTAAGCCGGTTCAGCGCTTCAATCGAATACGGATCATAGGATGTGATCCAGGGAGCAAAGAGCGCTGCCAGGGTCAGCAAGCTGATACAAACGGTCCCCGTAACCAGCAGGGGGTTCGACCAGTATCTCCGCAGAGCGATGCTATACCTGCCGGAAGTTGGCGCTTTGCTGTTTCGCGTAATTTTCGGCACATGAATCCCCCTTTCTAATGCCGATTTAGCTTGATACGTGGATCGAGAAGACCATAAAGCAAATCAATCCATAAATTAAGCAATACATAGGTGATCGTGATCAGCAAAATGCTGCCCTGAATGACCGCAAAGTCTCTCCTTTCAATGGAATTGATGATGAGCTGCCCGATTCCCGGTATGTTAAAGACGGTTTCAATAACAGCCGCTCCGGTAATCAAGGTTCCGAAGGTTTCACCAATTACCGTTAATATAGGAATAAAAGCATTCTTCAGGGCGTGCTTGTACACGACTTTTTTCTCTTTAAGCCCCTTCGCCCGGGCTGTTTTGATGTATTGTTCACTCAGCACTTCGATCAGTGACGACCGGGTCATGCGTGCGATCAGCGCTGCTTGCATCGCCCCAAGCGCGATCGCCGGCAGCAGCAGGTAACGAAGATGGTCCCACAAACCGTTGCTTAAAGGCCGGTAACCCGCGACCGGGAGCCATTTAAACTCGACGGCAAAGATCAGGATCAGAAATAAACCGAGCAGAAAGCTGGGCACGGATATCCCGAGCAGGGATATGCCCATCACAGCTTGGTCTGCCAGTGTGCCTCTTTTTCTCGCAGCCATAATGCCCATATATAAAGCAAGGGCAACAGCGATGATCTGGGCGAGAATCGCCAGGGACAACGTAGGCGGCACTCTGCTGAAAAACGCTTCGGCCACGCTCATATCCATAAAGATGGAATTCCCCAGATCCCCCCTGAGCACATTGCCGAACCAGGCAAAAAACTGCTGATGCAACGGAAGGTTTAATCCCAGCTGCTCACGCAACGCAGCTACACTTTCCGCACTTGCCTCATCTCCTAGAATGACGCTTGCAGGATCACCAGGGGTTAGATGGATCAGCAAAAAAACGACAACTGCAACAACCAGCAGCACAGGAAGCAGCGACAGAACCCGCTGAATCAGATATTTGGCCATTAGCCTGAACCCCCGGCACTATTCATCGATCCACACATTCCACAGAATCGGCCCGACTAAATCATCAAAGCCCTTTACATTGTCGCGGACAGCAATGAGATTCTGAATGTTGCCCAGCTTGATGATCGGGAGATACTCCCAATTTTTCCGGTTCAATTCATCCACCAATGGTTTGGCAGCCTCAATGGAAGGGGCTACTTGAATTTGAGCAAGCAATTCATCAATTTCCGGACTGTTGGTCCACCCAGGATAATCCGCACCAGACTCCAGGAATGGATACTGATGGATCGTTGCACGTGTGGCAAAGCTTACGGCAAACAGATCGAAATTATTTTCATCTGTCCGGCGTTCTTGAACCGTCGGCCAGTCATACACGTCCAGCTTCGCATTTACACCGATGGATTTGAGCACCTCTTGGGCAACAACCGCCAGATTGTATTGCTCTGGATAGTCGCGTGTGGTCAGGATGACAACCTCTTCCCCGCTATAGCTTGATTCCGCAACCAATTGTTTGGCTTTTTCGATATCATTTACATTGTATTGCTCCGCTCCCGCCTTGCTGTACCAATCGGTCTGGGAAGGAAGCGCCAGTGACGAATCCAGCTTATAGAAGCGGCTGTCGCTGTATGCCGCAGTAAGAGCTTCATCATAATTCAGAGCCAGGTTAAAGGCTTGCCTCAGCTTCTGATCCGCGAACGGGCCTGCTTTCTTATTAAAGACATAAGTCACAATGCCCCCTTCACTGAAGTAGTTGCTAACCCCATCCGTCGACTCGATTTGTTCGGCATTATCAAAAGGGATACCAAACGCCGCATCGTACTCTCCTGTCATAATGCCGGCAACACGGGTTGACTCGTCTGTCACATAACGGAAGTAAATCTCATCCAGATAAGCGTTCTTCTTGCCGCCAAGTCCGCTCGACTCTGTCTCTTGCGGGGCATAATCCGCAAATTTGGCCAGATGAACATACTGATCGGTCTTCCATTCCTCCAGCTTGTAAGGACCTGTTCCGATAAACTCTTTTACGCCTTCGGGACCGGCGGCGTCGATGACCTCTTTGGGCATAATGCCTGGAAAGGGAGCCGTGTCAGCAAGTATGTAGGAACCTATAAGAGATGGTGCCTCCAGCGTAAGCTGTACGGTATAATCATCGATTTTCGAAAATGCCGCCCCTTTCAGATTGGCTTGCCCCTGGGTCGAGGTGGCCAGCCATTTCTCCATGGAGGCTACTACATCTTCAGCTTTCATCTCCTTGCCGTTATGAAACAGCACACCTTGACGAAGATAGAAGGTATAGGTTTTCCCATCCTCACTAACCTCATAGGATTCGGCCAGTTGAGGAATAACCTCATAGTTTTTGTTCAGCGTCAGCAGCTGTTCATAGATATTGCGGGAGACGTCTCTCGTCGCTTGATTGGTGGTCAGATGAGGATCAAGTGTGGCAGGATTGGCGGGATAGGCTACCTCCAATATGCCGCCGGAAACGGGATTGCCCTCTTCATTCCCTTGTACGCTGGAGGCTTCCGGCTTGCCGCTGCATGCGGCAAGCACAAGGACTAAACTTAATAACATTACGATAGGCAGCCTTTTAAATGATAGATTCACAGGACTCCTCCACTTCTTCACGAATTATAGTATAGTTTTCCACTTGGAATAGTTTATAATATAGCATACGAGGTGTATTACTTATCTCTAACGATCGTAATCGAACAATTACGATGTTTAATACTTCACGGTGGGGGAGAAGCATGGATATTCAATACTTTATTACTTTTCGTGAAGCTGCACGCTTCCTGAGCCTCACGAAAGCAGCAGAGCAGTTGAACTATGCGCAGCCAACGGTCAGTGTACAGATTAAGAAGCTTGAGAACCATTTCGGCACCAAGCTGTTTGTGCGAAACGGCAACAAATTAAAGCTGACCGAGCCGGGATTCAGACTTCTTCACTTTGCGGACAAGATTGTTGAGGGTTATCTGGGGGCAGAGAATCTGCTCATTCCGGATTCTGCCGTAGACCTGCGAATTGGCACGACGGAGACACTTGCCGCTTTTTTACTTCCTCCGTATTTTCAATTGTTCCGTAAGACGTATCCAAAGCTGAATGTCACTTTTTTTCCTGCATCTGATGAAGACAACATTCGTAAACTAAAAAATAATGAGATTGATTTGGCGATCGTATTAAGCACTCCCGTTTCAGCTCCTGACTTAAGAGCTTTTCCTATTCGCAATGAGGAATTTATATTCATTTGCCCGCAAAACCATCCTCTGAGCGGCAGGGATGATGTATCGATTCATGAGCTGCACAACAGCTCGTTTATTTTTACAGAGAAAGGGTGCAAATACCGGGAAGCGCTGGAGCAATCCATGAACGATCATGGTGTGACTTATGAAACCGTGTCTGAAATGGGAAGTATTGAGGGGATCAAGCAATGTGTCATCTATGGTATGGGAATCGCGATGATTCCCAGAATTGCCGTTGAGCAGCAGCTTCTTCAGCATGCCCTGTCCGGCTTTTCTATTACGCGGGGAGCTATCCTGCCGTTTTATTCGCAAATCCTTTTGTCCAAAAACAAACATATTACGGCGCCAATGAACCACCTGATTACATTACTTACAGTGAATGATTATGTATTTACATAATTCCCCGCTTGTTAAAATTACGTAAAAGAAGCCCTCCTCCGGAACTGCTGCTCACCGCTTCAATTCCAGGAAAGGCTTCTTTTGATTTTGAAAAACAAACAACTATTTCATATCTGCTGCTTTATCAGGATAAAATCCATTGGCAAGTGTCCTTAACGCCATCGGTGCGCGTATCCCTTCCGCTGCTGCCGAAAGAGGCATCACAACAAAGCGTTTGTTCTTGATGGCGGCAACATCCGCTAATGCAGCGTTGCTCAGCAGCAGAGCTTTCTTCTGTTCCACGCTTGTATCCCCATAATCGACGATGACAATGACGTCCGGGTTGCGGTTCACAACCTCCTCCCAGCTGACCGTGGCCCAGCCTTTTTCGATATCATCAAAAATGTTTTTTCCGCCCGCCATGTTAATCAGGCTTGTCAGATAAGTGTTGGCTGCCGTAAACGCGGTATCATCACCGCTGTCATAGACGAACACCTTGACAGGCTCGCTGACCGTACCGATGCTTTCCTGGATCTGCCCGACTTTCTGTTTCATGTCATCCACAAGAGCTTGCGCCCTTTCCTCGACACGAAAAATCCGGCCAATATTCAAAATGTCCTGATACACATCGTCCATTGTCGGACCTGGCTTGTTTGAAGATTCCTGGACATAGGTTTGCACGCCTTGCCCGGCGAGTTCTGCTCTGGAACCAAGTGTCTTTTCGGTAAAGGCGCTTTTCCAGCCCGCGTAGGCAAAATCCGGATTTGCTGCAAAAAACACTTCCTGGGACGGGTATTGTTCCGACAACACAGGAATTTTGTCGTACTGTTCTTTGTACTCAGGAAGAATTTGGTCATCCAAATAAGCCGTCCCCACCATGGAATTCTCCAGGCCAAGCGCCAGCATCACCTCTGTCGCATGCTGATTCAGCGTAACGGCACGCTGCGGAGGTTCGGTGAACACAAGCTTTTCCCCCATATTTTCAATGACAACCGGCTCTTCCCCTGAATTCTGCCGGTCCGATTGCGCCCCGGCTGGTGATATGGCCGCAGCTTTCTGAGAAGCGCTACCGCACGCAGACAGCAGGCAAATCAATGCTGTGCCAACCAAACACAGATTGAATAATCTTTTAAACTTAATCATGGCTTCCTCCGCTTGTCCAATCATTTGGACTGATATTTTCCATTCCGCTCATCTCTGGCAGAAATGTTATTGATGGTTTGCCTGTAATCGGATGCCTGACCACCTCAGTCGCCACTTCAAAAATGGTAAACAGCAGCTCGGGCTTGAGGATTTCCTCCGGTGTCCCTGCCACAATTACTTTGCCATCCTTCATGACAACCAAGCGGTCACAGTAGCAGGCCGCGATGTTCAGATCATGCAGCGCCGCCAATGAAGTGATTTTGAGCCCTTTTACCAGATCCATAATTTGCAGCTGATGCTTGATATCCAGATGATTGGTAGGCTCGTCCAGAATAAGAAATCTGGCCTGCTGTGCAAGCGCCCGCGCGATAAGAACACGCTGCTTTTCTCCACCGGACAGGGTTGAGAAGCTGCGCCCCACATCCTGCAGCAAGCCGACACGTTCCAGCGCCTGCTCCACCAACCTCAGATCCTCCCCACTATCCGGCTGATACCACTTTTTATGAGGATTACGTCCCATCAAGACCATGTCTTTGACGGAGAAATCGAAGGCGACCGGTGCTTCCTGGCTCACTACAGCGATCTGCCGGGCTGTCTCTCGATGCGATATGGAATGCAGGTTCTGTCCGTCAATCGATATCCGGCCGGAATCAGGCTGCAGGACACGGTAAATATTTTTCAGAAGAGTGGATTTTCCGCTGCCGTTTGGCCCGATCAGCCCGACAAGCTCACCCTTTCGCACATGCAGCAGAATTGAATCAATCAGTTGTTTGTCCTGCACACTGTAGGAGACTCCTTCAACCGACACATTCATTTACCGTTCCCTCCAAATGAGTATGTACTTCTGCGCAGCAGCCAGATGAAGAACGGCCCTCCGCATAAGGCTGTGACGATGCCAATCGGCAGCTCCTCCGGTGCCAGCACGAGCCGTGCGGCCACATCCGCCCAGATCATGAATATCGCACCAAGCAGCATGCTTAACGGCAGTACCCGGCGATGATCGGAACCGGTCATTATCCTGGCGATGTGTGGAATCATCAGCCCGACGAAGCCGATAGAACCGCTTACAGAGACAATCGTGCCTGTTATCAGGGCTGTAATAACGACGAGTAAAATACGAAAAGCGGCAATGTTGACTCCCAACGTCACTGCCGCCTCCTCCCCCATAAGCAGGGAATTCAGCGAACGGTGCAGGGACAATAGCACTGCAGCTCCCACAGCAACGATAAGGGCCGGGACGGTCAGATGCTCCCATTTCGCGCCGGTCAGACTGCCCATCATCCAATACATTGCGGAGCGGATGCCGTCCGCATGGGGGGCCAATGTGACGATAAAGTTAGTGGCGGCTGACAGCATCATGGAAGTGACAATACCGGACAGCAGCAATCTCGTTGTTGAAATCTCTCCACCAACCTTGGCCAGGATGAACACGAGCACCATGGCAAGCAGCGAGCCTGCAAATGCGGAAAGAGGCAGCGCGTATATCCCGAGAAAACGGAAGGCTCCGAAAATAATCACAAGCACCGCCGCTGTGGACGCCCCCGAAGAAACGCCCAGGATGTAAGGATCAGCCAGCGAGTTCCGTGTAAGAGCTTGAATCGCCGCTCCTGTGACAGCCAATCCGGCGCCAATGACAGCCCCCAGTAAAACCCGGGGGAAGCGGATATTCCACACAATATGCTCCTGCGCTTTCGTCCACGATCCATCCATCCAGCCATCCAGGAGAGGAAGATGAGAAAAGGCAATGTTCCACACCTGCTCGGGATGAATGCGCACGGGTCCAAGCATGACAGAGATGGTGATTGAAGCGATCAGGATAATCGTCCATGCCAGTAGATGAGCCACAAACCATACAGGTTTCGCTTGAGGCCCTCCATTCTGCTTTTTGTTCATTTAGCTCCTTTCCTCCCTTTAAACTTAAGGAGATTCTTAAAATACACAGCAAAAAAAGCACCCTCAAGTTGATGAGAGTGCCCGTACTGGATCAAAGAAAAGCGCAGGGCAGTATTCAGGCTGAGCTTCCATGATCACAACAGAAAATGAAAACAGCTGAAAAAAAGCCCGACGACATGCTCGTGAACCGTGCCGGCCACCCCCTATCCGCGTAGGTTAGTGACATCCAAGAAGCAGGCAGGTCTCCTGACTTGCGGATCTTCACCGTCTGCGGCCTTCCCGTCGAATAACGACAGTGACACGAACTTGCAGACCGGCTCCTCGCTTACAGTGGCGGGACCGTGCCGGATTTGCACCGGCTTCCCTTTTAAGACGAGGCTGCGCTTACGCACAGCTCGTCACCTGTTCTTTAAAATACTAAAATATAATATGAAAAACAATATAATGGTAGCATGTATAGAAACAGTTGTCCATTTCTTTAAACAACGCTAAAAGGCTCAAGCATACATGTCCGCAAGCGATTCGCTTATAATGTCAAGGCCTTCCTCCAGTTGCTCGTCGGTAATGACCAGTGGAGTCAGAAAACGGATCACGTTCCCATGAATACCGGCAGTAAGCAAAATGACACCTCTGTCATAACAGGCACGAACCAGCTTTGCCGCAAATGCTGCGGCAGGCTTGCCACTGGATGGATCCGTAAATTCAACAGCGCACATCGCTCCGAGACCACGGACATCACCGAGGATAGGGTACTGCTTTTGCAGATTATCAAAATGTTCTCTGATCCGCAGTCCGATCTGCCCGGCCCGTTCACAAAGATTCTCCCGTTCCATCTGGTCAATGACGGCAAGAGCAGCCACGCATCCCAACGGGCTGCCACCGTAAGTTCCCCCGATCTCTCCCGGATTAGGCGCATCCATAATATCCGCTCTGCCGACAACGGCGCTGATCGGCAAACCTGCGGCAAGTGATTTGGATACGGTGATGAGATCCGGCTCAATGCCAAAATGCGTGCTGGCAAACATCACACCCGTACGGCCAAAACCGGTCTGGATTTCATCCGCAATGAAGAGAATGCCATGCTGCTTGCACAGCTCAAACACACCATGGACGAACAGCTTTGGCGGTACAATAAAGCCCCCTTCTCCCTGCACCGGCTCCATAATGACCGCCGCCAGTTCCTCAGGCGCAGCCTCGGTCAGCAGAAAATCCGCAAACTGGTCGAGACAGAAGCGCGCATACTGCTCCTCGCTCATGGTCTCCGGACGATAGTACGGGTAAGGATAAGGGGCCTTATATGTAGCCGGGGCGAACGGGCCCATCTGGAATTTATACGGCCGCACCTTGCTGGTCAAGCTCATGCCCAGCAGCGTACGCCCATGAAAGCCGCGTGTAAAGGAGACGATGCCGGGCTTGCCGGTATACTTGCGGGCGATTTTCACGGCATTTTCCACCGCTTCGGCACCGCTGTTCAGCAGCACCGCTTTTTTGGCAAAGGAGCCCGGCGCAAGCGCCGCAAGCTTCTCGGCCAGCTCTATATACGGCTCATACATGCCGACATGAAAGCATGTATGCAGAAACCGCTCCGCCTGCCGCTGCACGGCCTGCACGACCGCCGGCGGGCAATGGCCGGCATTCATCGTGCCGATCGCGCCGGCGAAATCGAGAAACACGTTGCCGTCCACATCCGTGAGCAGCGCGCCGCTGGCGCTTTCCACAAACAGCGGAAAGTTATTGCCGACACCGCCCGCTACGGCCGCCTCCCTTCTACGGAGCAGCTCAGCCGTTTTCGGCCCGGGAAGCGGACCTTCAATCCTGGCATACTTGCGCTCTTTCCCCAACCTCATCGCTCTCCTTAATTGCGGTACCAGCCAAGGGGCTCGACCTGCAGATTGGTATTGATTTGCTTAACCTCCGTATAGGCCTCGTAGCCGAAGGTTCCCAGTTCTCTGCCGATGCCGCTCTGCTTGTATCCGCCCCAGGGGGCTTCATTGTAGGTAGGATGAAACGTATTAATCCAGGTGATGCCTGCCCGTAGCTTCCGGACGACCCGCTGCGCCCTTGCTCCGTTATTCGTGAATACCGCGCCGGCAAGCCCATACACTGTGTCGTTCGCCAGGCGGACCGCTTCCGCTTCATCCTTGAATGTCTGCACGACGAGCACCGGGCCGAAAATCTCCTCGCGTACAATGCGCATATCCGGCTTCGTATCTGTAAAAATGGTCGGCTGCAGGAAATAGCCCCTGGCATACTCGCCTTCCGTCAGCCTTTCCCCGCCGCACACCAGCGTTGCGCCTTCTTCTTTGCCCAGCTCAATATAGCTGAGCACTTTTTGCAAATGCGCCTCCGATACGAGCGGACCCATCTCTGTGCCTTCGTCAAGGCCGCTGCCAACGACGATGCGCTTCGTCCGCTCCACCAGCCGGGCCAAGAAGCGCTCGTACATGCTTTCTTCCAGCAGCAGACGCGAGCCAGCCGCGCAAATTTGCCCCTGGCCCGCGAAGATGGCGAACATGGCGTACTCCACCGCTGTTTCGAAATCGGCATCAGCAAATACGATATTCGGTGATTTGCCGCCAAGCTCCAGCGATATTTTCTTCATATTGCCGGCGGCTGCCTGCATAATGCTGCGTCCCGTGGCCGTGCCGCCGGTAAAGGCGATTTTATCCACCGCATCGTTTGCCGCCAGTTCATGACCGACCGTAGGGCCTGCTCCGAGCACAAGATTGGCCACTCCGGCCGGGAAATCGGTGCGCTCAATGAGCTCGAACAGCTTGACGGCAGTTACCGGCGTAAGCTCCGACGGCTTAAACACAACCGTATTACCTGCCGCGAGCGCAGGCGCCAGCTTCCAGGCGGCCATCAGCAACGGATAATTCCACGGCACAATCTGGCCGCACACGCCGATTGGCTCGCGTACGACGATGGCCTGCATCGGGTCGGCCACTTCATAGGTTTGCCCGTGCGGTTTCGTTGCCAGTCCGGCGTAATAGCGGAAGCAGGCGATGGCGTCGTGCACGTCCCCCTCCGCTTCCCGCAGCGGTTTCCCGCTGTCCAGCGTCTCCAGCCGTGCGAACTCCTCCTTCTCCGCCTCCAGCAAATCCGCCAGCCTGAACAGCAGCCGCGCCCGTTCCGTGGCAGGCGTCTCAGGCCAGCCGCCTTCATCAAACGCGCTGCGCGCTTCGGCAATGGCCTTCCGCGCGTCCACGACACCGCCTTCCGCCGCCTGTGCGATGGTTTCCCCGTTCGCCGGATTGACAATTTTCCTCGTTTCGCCTGATACGGCTTCCACCCATTGTCCACCGATATACATCCGTAACATGAACATTCCTCCTGCCCCCAAGAAATGTGAAACGGTCAAGCCTGCAAATAACGAGTAACGGACTGCAAATAAGGTTATGTCAACGATCGCCGGTGGGCTGCTGCTGGGTGATACAGTGAATGTTGCCGCCGCCAAGCGCAATTTCGTGCGTGTTCACCTGGACCACCTTTCTGTCCGGGAACAACGCGCTAATTTGTTTAAGGGCATCCTGATCGCGCGGGTCGCCAAAGGCCGGGATGATCACGCCTCCATTACAAATATAAAAATTGACATAAGTAGCAGCAAAGCACGTTCCCGTCGCCCGGCTGTAGCTGCGCCGTGCTCTGTCGATCCGCCGCGCTTCCTCTTCCGTAATGGTCAGCGGCGACGGAATCGGAATCCGGTGGATTTCCAGCTTCCTGCCACGCGCATCGACGGCATAACTCAGCGTTTGGTATGCCGCCTGCAAAACATCATACTGTGGATCATTCGGGTCATCCGTCCAGCTCATCGCCACGACGCCGGGCCGGACAAAGGCGGCCACCTCATCGATATGGCCGTCCGTTTCGTCAAAGCGCATGCCTTCCTTGATCCAGATCATCGTATCGACGTTCAGGTATTCCTTCAGCAGCTCCTCGATGTCATTTTTGGATAAGCCCGGATTCCGGTTAGGGTTTAGCAGGCACTGCTCCGTCGTCAGCAGCGTGCCTTCCCCATCCACATGAATGGAGCCTCCTTCGAGAATGAAATGCTGGGCGTCGTAACGGTCCTTGTACTCCATCTCCAGCACCTTCTGCTTCACCAGCAGGTCTTTATCCCATGGAAAATACAATCCGCCCTGCAGTCCTCCCCACGCATTAAAGCCCCAGTCGATCCCCCGGACCTCACCTTGGTCATTCTTGACAAAGGTTGGGCCGATATCCCGCATCCAGGCATCGTTGGAGGACAGCTCGACAACCCGGATCGGGGACGGGAAAACGGCACGGACATGCTCATACTGTGCCGAGCCCACTCCAATCGTCACCGGTTCAAACCGGGAGATGGCAAGCGCCACCTCCACGAAGGCATCCTGGGCCGGCTTGGCACCCATTCTCCACGTATCCGTACGCGTGGGCCACAGCATCCATGTGCCGCGATGCGGTTCATATTCAGCAGGCATGCGGAACCCGTCCCGTCTCGGTGTGCTGTTGATCGTTCTTGGCATACCAACACCTCTTGCTTAAGCTTTTGTTTTCTCCAGCACTTTGCGGAAGGTTGCGATGACCCGGTCCATTTCTTCCTTGCTGATTGTAAGCGGCGGTTCGATCCGGATCGTCTTGGAATTAATGAGCGTGCCCGCAACGAGAATGCCCTCGTCAAACATAGCCTTGGAGATTTCGTAACCTACCTCGTCACGATGAAATTCAATCCCGATCATCAGACCGATGCCTCGTATTTCCATGACCTTGTCTTCATGTCCTTCAGCCACCTGACGGAGACCCGCCAGGAAGTAGCGGCCCGACTCTTCTGCCCGAGCGGGCAGCTCTTCTTCAAGCAGTACATCAATGGTCGCAATTGCTGCGGCGCAGGCCAGCGGATTGCCGCCAAAGGTCGTTGTGTGCATGAACGGATTGGGAAACAGGCTTTGGAACACTTCTTCGGTAGCAACAACCGCGCCCGCCGGGATGACACCGCCGCCGAAAGCTTTGGCAAGACAAAGAATATCCGGCACAACCCCGTACAGCTCACAGGCGAACATTTTACCCGTGCGTCCCATGCCGGTCTGCACCTCGTCAAATACAAGCAGCGCACCGTATTGATCGCACAGCTCGCGCACCTGGCGCAAATAATCCGGCGGCGGCAGGATGATTCCGCCCTCGCCCTGTATCGGCTCAAGCAGTACGGCGGCCACATCCTCCCCGACCAGCGCGCAGGTCTCGAACGTTTTGCGCATCATGTCGATATCGCCGAACGGGATATGGCGGAAGCCTGGAATCAGCGGCAGAAACGGCTTGCGGAACATGCCTTTGGCCGTGCCTGACAGCGAGCCCAGGCTTTTGCCGTGGAATGCCCTCGTTGTGGAGATGATCGTTGTCCGCTCGCTGTACATTTTGACAAGCTTCAAGGCAGCCTCCACACTTTCCGTGCCGCTGTTTGTAAAGAAAGAATATTTTAGATCGCCGGGGGTTATGCGTTCCAAAATTTTGGCCAGCATCGCGCGCAAAGGGTCCAGCAAGTCCTGGCTGTGCAAGGCCTGCCGCCGGAGCTGATCCTCGACCGCCTTGGTGACCTTCGGATGCCGGTGCCCGACATTGTAGATGCCAAAGCCCCCCAGACAATCAATGTACTCCTTGCCATTGACGTCCTTAAAGCACGAGCCCTCATCAGACCATTCCACCGCAGCGAACTGCCCCCCCTGCGTTACCGTCTTCCGGTACTCCAGGAATCCCGGGTTAACGTTCTCACGAAAGCCCTCGACCGTTTCTTTTGTAATCCAGGCCGCTTCTTCCTTCGTGATCTCCTTTTTCGAAACCAGATCAAGCACCTGTTTGATATAGGCTTTGGTCTCTTCCTCATAACCTGGCTGACCGCTCATTTTTGATGGATCGATTGCCATGGATGACACCTCCTTGTTATACACTATAAACAAAATTTACTTATGAGGAAAATAAATGAACATCAATCATTTCAGCAGATATGTAATTTTATATAACACAAAAGCAAAAAAATCATCTTGAAAAAGAAAAAAACTGCAGTATATACTATGACTCATAAACTCAAAACGGGTAAGGGAGTGATTTTAGCGCCAACAACGAAATGTTTCCTGACATGAAATTGCGGAGAACCTTGATTTAATGCTGTTCACAAATGGAAGGAGGAATGGTATGAAAGAGGAAAATCCAAATACACTGAAACGTTCGCTGAACTCATGGCAGCTCATTCTTCTCGGACTCGGATTTATGACTCCCATGGTGGTGTTTGACACGTTTGGGATCGCCTCGGAGGAGACGGCTGGGCATGTGCCGGCTTCTTATGTGGCAGCCCTTGTCGCACTGCTCTTCACGGCTGGCAGCTACTGCTTTATGATCAAAGCTTTTCCCAATGCCGGCTCGGCATATACTTACACGCAAAAATCGTTCAACCCGCACTTGGGATTTATGGTCGGCTGGCTCGCCCTTATGGATTATATGTTTTTGCCCATGGTGAATGCCCTGATCGCGCAAATTTACCTCACATCCCTGTTTCCGCAAGCCCCTGCCTGGATCTTCGTCGTATTGTTCGTCGCCATCGTTACGACCATCAATTTGCTGACAGTTAAAGGAACCGCCCGCCTGAACGGTTATTTCGTGCTGCTGCAGCTGTTCGTGGTGCTCATCTTTATCGGCGTAGCCCTATGGGGATTGACTCAGGGCAAAGGCTCCGGACGGATCTGGTTTCCGGAAGCATTCTTCTCCAGCGATATCAGCACGTCCACCCTGATTTCCGGCGCGACACTGCTATGCTTTTCCTATCTTGGCTTTGATGCGGTTGCCGGCTTTTCGGAAGAAACCGCCAATCCGACAAAGACGATTCCCCGCGCTCTTTTCCTTACTGCCTTGATCGGCGGCCTGATGTTTACCGTTACCTCCTACTTTGCGCAAGCTTTATTCCCGAATGCATCCGACTTCAATGACCCGGAAGCGTCAACTCCGGAAATTGCCCTTTATCTGGGAGGCGCTATTTTTCAGGCCATTTTTCTGACTGCCGGTTTTGCAGGCACGATCGCCTCGGCTATTTCTTCCCAGGCCAGCGTATCGCGGCTGATGTATGCGATGGGCCGTGACGGCATGCTCCCGACCCGCTGGTTCCGCTATCTTCATCCGCGTTCGCGCACCCCGATTTTTAATACACTGTTTGTCGGTTTGATCTCTTTAACTGCCGTTTTTTTCAGCCTCGACACCGCCGCATCATTCATCAATTTTGGGGCTCTGACCGCTTTTACCTTTGTCAATCTGGCCGTCATCGCTCATTATGCGGTTCGCGGCAAAATGCTGCGCAATGCGAGAGAAGTCCTGTGTTATCTCCTGATTCCGCTGATCGGAGCCGCTTCCATGATCGTTCTGTGGATCAATCTTGATGTTCATTCCCTCATATTGGGGCTTTGCTGGGCCGGCCTCGGGTTTATCTGTCTGCTGTATTCCACCAAAGGCTTTAGAACGACACCCGGCAATCTGACAATGCCTGTCCAGCTTGATGAAACGGTATAAGACTACTGATTTTGTAAAAGAATCAGGAGCTTTTTAAACATCCGAATTTCCAGCTGTAAGCTGTCCGTGATCACTTCACTCATCAGCAATTTAAAGTTTGGATCAACCGACTCAAACTCCGCTGCCAGCACTCTTTCTTCCAATTCCTGCAATTTCTTTTCAAAGCGCTCTATGATTTCTTCCACATAAAAAACCAGTTTTTTAGTATCAACATATTCAATAAATGGTAGCGCTGCAAACAAGGATCTGATGGACTTGGCGTTTTTAAAGCTTTTATAAATCTCTTCTTTAAAAACTTCCCGGCCCTTTGCCGTGATACTGTAGGTTATTTTGTCAGGGCGGTTCTCCGCGTGGATGATTTGAGATTTTTGAATAAGCTCCTTTTTCAGCAACGCCTCAAAATTGTAATACAAATTGCCATCCGTAACATTGACCGTATTGTTTGTGCCCTGTACAATCCTTTTCTTGACATCATAGGGATGATAGTCGCCTTTGTGCAGCATGCCCAGGATGAATATTTGAAGAGACAAGGTTGTCTACCCCCTTTACCGGATATTCATTATTTTACACTATAAAGACATGAGATGCCGAATCATACGCTCAAAATGAAACAGAGGGCGCCAGCTTGTGCCCATATCATGGCGGCTGGTCCCCCTTTTTACACTTTATACTTAAGGCTGTGAAACGGTGATCGCTGCATTGTCAGCAAGAAGTGCCTGGTTGTTTACGATCACCTGATCACCATTTTCAAGGCCGTTGGCAACCAATGCTTGTGTGCCCGCTTCTTCCCCTACGGTAATCTCCTTACGTACAGCATGGCCATCAACAGCCACGTACACGTAGGACTGGTCGCCGTCTTTTTCAATCGCCTTTGTTGGAATAATGATTCCTTCCTTAGCATTTGCATCCACAAAGCTTACATCTGCCAGCATCCCGGATTTCAGCTTGCCGTTCGTATTGGCGACGGTTATTTTCACTGGAAAACCGTTGCCATTCGCATCATCGGAACCTATACTTTTGACCTTGCCAGTAGTCAATATGCCTGAAGCAGCTATGCGAACCTGTACAGCATCGCCAGCCTTGATATCATTAATGCGCTCGGCAGGCACGTAGATCTCCAGGTTGACACTGTCCAAATTGTGGATCACAAGCGCCGGGGATGCAGTGGAGGCTAGTTCACCAGCTTCAATATTTTTGCTTTTAACAATCCCTGTTATAGGCGAAGTGATGACCGCATTATCCAATGAATTTTGGGCGATTTCAGCATTAAGGTGTGCTTGCTCCAGCTTTTGCCGGCTCGCTTCCACCCCTGCTGTGCTCTCTGCTACTTCCAATTGCTGCTGGGCATTTTGGTAACCGCTATTGGCGTTTTCATAGCTGTTTTTAGCATTTTCGTAAGCAGCTTTGGTCGTGGACAACGCTTTTTGGGCAGTGGTTAATGATTTTTTTGCAGCGGCCAGCTGATTTTCCGCATTGGCTTTCGCATTCAGCGCATTATCGTAGGCTGTCTGTGCGCTAACTTGAGCAGCTTGTGCTTCTTCCAATTGCACTTGTGTCGCCAGTGAGCTGGCGTAAAGTGATTGCGTGCGGCTCAAGTTCTTTTTCGCAGTCTGCAGTGCCTCCTGTGTCTGCTTTACCGTATTGCCGGCAGTAGAGACAGCTGTCCGTGCCTGCTTCAATCCGGTTTGCGCCTGATCGATAACCGCCTCAGCCTGATTGATTCCCTGCTCTGCCTGTGTAATTGCGCTTTTGGAGGAGATGACACCGTTGCGTGAGCTGACGATGCCAGAGTTCGCAGACACTACGCCGGATTTACGCGAATCTTCCGCAGATGCAATGGCTGCCTGTGCAGCCGCCACATCAGACTTGGCAATTTTTAATTTATTGCTCAGGTCATCATCCTCAAGCTTGAACAGCACCTGCCCCTTTTTCACCTCGCTCCCGACATCGACTGTTATGGCAGCCACCTTGCCGGCAATTTTAGGAGTAATATTCACCGTTTCAGATGAGGTGGTCTTCCCTGTATAGATCTCCTCTCCTCCAATGACTCCTTTTTGCGCCTGGCTGACCTTTACGTTGATGTTTATATCCTGAGCAGCCTGGCTGCCTTGCGAGCAACCGGATAAAATGCCGGTTCCCAGCAGCAATACAGCAGCAGTTGCTTTCCACTCTTTCATCTATGCTCCGTCCCCTTTCTTTCCGTGCTTATGCTTGAATTTCCGCTGCTTCGTCCTGTGCTGCTTTTCGTCTTCGTCCGGTAATAAACAGGAAAATCATCGGTATCGAACAAAATAGCGGTATGGATGATAACAGGAAGGTGTCCGCAATCCCCCGGGAATAAGCATCCAGAGAAATTAAACCTGATACTGTTGAAGTCCACGAGCTGCCAAGTGTCGATTGCAAGACTTGTGCGCCATCCGGTGTGATCGATTCGGCAATATGCTGGGTATGCAGAGCCGTACGGCTCTGCATGAGGAATGTAAGAATCGCAATGGCCATCGAACCGGCAATCGTTCTGACCAGGTTGGAAGCGCCTGAAGCATTTCCGACCTTATGGTTTTCTACGGCATTCATCCCGATCGTAGACAAAGGCATTAAGCATAATCCGATCCCCATTCCGCGCAGTACGGTTACAATCTCAAACCAGGTACGTGAGGTCTGAGGTGTCAATAAATGCAGATGATAGGTCATTACACTGGTTAATGTCAGCCCCACGAGGCCGATCGGTACGATTCCTACCTTATCCAGCAGCTTGCCGGCGATTGGCATCATAAGGGCCATGGCCACAGCCTGTGGTAGCAAAATGATCCCTGTATCAATAGGGGATACAGACTGAATATTTTGCAAAAATAACGGCGCCAGAAAAGTCCCCCCATACATGCCCATCATGACAAAGCTGGAAGCAATGACACTCACGGTAAATTTATAATTTTTAAACAACGAAATATCGATAACGGCATTTTCCTTGCCGCTCTCGACAACGATGAGAAATACCAGCGACCAGAAAGCGATAAAGAATAAAGAAACAATTTTAAAGGATCCCCAGCCGTCTGCCCCCCCGCTGGAGAGCGCGTACAGCAATGTGCCCGCACAGGTGGCGGCTAGCAGAAACCCAATCATATCAAACTTTATCGGTTCGCCCTTTGGCGGTTCCTTGATCAATAACACAACCATCAGAATGGCGAACAATGCCACTGGGACACAAGCGATAAACAGAAATCTCCAGTTAAACCATTCAATCAAATAACCGCTTAACGTCGGACCAATGGCAGGCGCGGCCATGGAGGAAATTCCCCAGATCCCGATCGCCAAGCCCACCTGCTCGCGTGGAATGATTTTATACACAATGGTCATACTGAGCGGAATAATAACGCCCCCGCCAAGCCCGGCAATAATACGGGCCACAATCAAGGCCATATCATTCCAGGCAAAAATGCACAAAGCTGTGCCTAAAGTGAAAATGGAAAGAGCGCCGATCAAAAACTTTTTATAGCCAAATCGCTGCTCCATGAAGCCTGTAATCGGAACGATAATGCCGGAAGCAAGGGTATAACCGGTAATGACCCACTGAATTCGTGTTGTAGTAGATCCTAAATCTGTGGTCAATTGCGGAATCGCCACGTTAATCAAGCTGTTATTCAAAACGGCAACAAAGGCACCCAGAACAATGGCAAAGAAAGCCAGCCAGCGTTCTCTCGATGAATCGTCAGAAGGAGCAGCGGTAATTGTATTCGAATCCATGCCAATCCCCCTCTATGGAGTATGAATTCTGACTTCAACGTTGGTTCCCGGAATCAATTGCATGGCCTCCGGTACGTTCAGGGCAATTTTCACCGGAATCCGCTGTGTAACCTTGTTGAAGTTGCCGCTCGTGTTCGTTGCAGGAATTGCAGAAAATACGGAGTTGGAGGCTTGCCCGACATTGCTCACCTTCCCCTGAATAACCTGACTTTCCGCTGCGTCCAGCGTGATATCGACGGCTGCCCCCGGCTTGATGCGTCCGATGTCGGTTTCTTCGATATTGGTTGAAACATACAGATTGTGCATATCCACCATGACCGCTACCACGGAGCTTGGCGCTGCAATCTCCTGCTCCCGGGAGTAGATCTTAATCACCGAACCGTCAATGGGGGCACGCAGCACAGCTTTGCTGACGGAAGCGGAGTCCAGGCCGGATACATCCTGGGCGGCAATCATCTCATCCTTCTTGAGCACATCGCCTTCTTCGACATAAATCTGATCCAGCTTGGCCGTGATTTGCGGCATCACTTTATATTGATCCGCTGCAATACGCGCATCATCGCTTGTTACATAATGTGCGCCCTGGTACCAGTAATAGTAGCCCAGCGCCCCGCCGCTTATGATAAGCAAGACAATAAGCACTGAATAAATTTTCTTCTTACTCACGAACTCCACCTCAGTAGGCTGAATTTTTTTGGCGAACAATCTTTAAAAATTCCCTCTTACAATGGTTGAAATCACCTTTTATTGGCAGATTTCTGAAGGAACACACTCCTTTTTTTTAGATTCCAGAAAGTATAAACTTCTTGGTATAAGCTTCCTGGAATCGCAAGAAAAACTACTGCTAAACGCGGTCTGGCTTCTGTGAATGTGCGTCGATAGAGGTTTTTCTTATGTATTTTTAATCTAAACATATTACTTTGTACAGAGTAACAACCGATGAGAATTTTATCCAACTTCAGGCAGATTGTCAATATAAACATAAAAGGATCAGGGCAATCGATGATGCCCTAACAGCACTAAAATTTGTTTGGCAAGAAAATGCGGAGTATACGGCATATCATTTTTCAGCCAGCCAATAATCGTCCCGATTAACGCGGAGGAATAGTGCCAAATAGCAATATCTTTTGGAACACCTGACTTTGAGATCATGGAGTCGTTTCCTGAATTATGGATCGAAAGGGAAATCATTTCTGTTAACAGCAGTAACAAACGTTCTGTGAAAATCGGAATTCTTCTTGAGCCAAGTATGATTTTGTAAAATTTAGAATTCCCAGAAATGTGCTCGAGCAAAGACAGCAATCTTAAAAACTTAATCTCTTCAACGGAATTGTTGTCCATAGGTAACTCATGATTCATGACATGCTGAATGTCCTTAACCATGTCATCTGCCATCTTCTCCAACATATCCGGGATATCACGATAATGCAGATAAAAGGTTACACGGTTAATCGTGGCCCGCTCCGCAATCCGATTGACAGATATTTTTTCAACATCAACTTCCTGCAGCAGATCAATAAGGGCATCCTTTAGCAGCTGGCGTGTTCTTATGATCCTGGGATCCATGCGAGGTTTTTCATGTTCATTCATAGGTTGGTTTCATCTCCTGTATTTGGTGATTTACAATTTTTCGATTATTGTCGTTTATATAAAATTTAAAATACATAAGAAAGATGTACTGTTAACTAATTTACATATTGGCGGGAAACGTCGCTTGAATACTGCAAATTTTAAATTTATTATTTAATTTATACAGTGTAAATTATCCTACACATTGTAAAATAAGTACAGAGAGATTTGAGAGGATGGAGTCCATTGAGTAAAGCCATACAAACCAACCGCACCATAAAAAAAGGCCCCATCTTGTTTACCATGATTTTAGGCGCCTTTCTTGCAACCCTGAATCAAACGATCATGAGTGTTGCCACACCGGAACTGATGACCGATCTTCATATTTCGGCAGCAACCGCTCAGTGGCTGACAACGGGATACATGCTCGTGAACGGTGTGCTGATCCCGATTACAGCTTACTTAATGCAGCGCTTTACGACCAGACAGCTTTTTCAAGCTTCGATGTTATTCTTTTTAATCGGCACGGTCATATCCGCCTTTGCAGGCAGCTTCCCCGTTCTCTTAACCGGGAGAATGGTTCAGGCTGCCGGGGCCGGCATTATTATGCCGCTGCTCACGAATGTCATCCTGACGCTATTCCCTCCGGAGAAAAGGGGATCAGCCATGGGAATGATGGGATTTGCCATTATTTTCGCTCCGGCAATTGGACCTACTCTGGCCGGTTATGTGCTGGAAAATTATGCGTGGGAAATGATGTTTTACGGCATGATCCCGCTTGTTCTTATCGTTATCCTGTGCGGATTTATCTTTCTGCGAAATGTATCGGAGCCAAAAGTGATCAAGTTTGACATGCTCAGCGTGCTGCTTTCCACAATCGGAATGAGCGCTTTGCTGTATGGCTTCAGTCTGGCAGGCAGCAAAGGATGGACGAGCCCGGAGGTATTAGGCTCCATCATCGCAGGCCTCGCTGCGCTTGCTTTGTTCACCTGGCGGCAGTTAGTGTCCCGCAATCCTTTGCTGGATCTTCGGGCCTTCAAATACAATATGTTCACCTTAACGACGATCATTAATATCGCGGTTACGATGGTTATGTATGCGGATATGATGCTGCTTCCGCTCTATCTGCAAAACGCCCTTGGTTATACCGCTCTGGAATCCGGCTTGCTGATGCTGCCCGGAGCGCTGGTGATGGGCTTCCTGATGCCGATTACGGGCAAGTTATTCGATCGTTTTGGCGCGAAGTGGCTGTCCATTATCGGTCTGGTTATTACAATTGCCACCACGCTTGGTTTTATCAATTTGACGGAATCGACCAGCTACACCTATCTGCTTCTGATGTCAACAGGCCGCCGGATCGGGATGGCATTGCTGATGACACCACTGCAAACCGCCGGTTTGAACCAATTGCCAAATAGACTCAATGCACATGGTACAGCAATTTCAAATACAGTTCGGCAAGTAGCCGGAGCGGTGGGTACTTCCCTGCTTGTCACCGTGATGACTAGCCGTACAAACACGCATATGCAGAATATGATCGCTTCAGGCACGGCACAAGATACGACGAAAGAGCACTTGATGTTGCAAGCCAATATTCAGGGGATCAATGATGCCTACCTCGTCATTGTTGGGATCGGAATCGTCGCATTGCTGCTTTCCTTTTTCATTAAGCGTGTCAAACAAGCCGCTGATGTTGAGGAAGAACCTAAAGCAGCGTTAAAAAGAGCAATCCGTACAGAAGCATAATGTCATAGGCAAGCAGGCAGTTGACAGCAAAGTTAAACAAACAAGGGGCTGTCCCAAAAGTCATTGAAGATGACTTAGGGATAACCCCTTTTCGCCTGCAATATCCTATTCAATCGGAAGCTGATTCTTTGCCCAATGATCTTAAAATACTGGCAAGCTGCTCGTTCATATATTCCGGGCTACGGGCAAAGCCGTCCTTGCTCCACTGAATAAGCAACCCCATGATTGCATTCGTCTGATAAGCTGCATGCAATGAGGCATCCAGTTTATCCAACTCAAACGGTGGAGTACTGCCTTGAATCAAGCTTTTAATTTTTTCAAAAAGTGAATAGTAGTAAGACAGTGAAGAATTGTTGTCAAACACAATTTCATAAAATTCCTGATACTTTTTGACATGATGAAAGATGCGAATGGTTGATGGGTCGAGATGGCTGGAGGTTATGCGGGATGTATGCCGGTATGGTTCGTAGTAGGATTGCTCCAGATCACTGAGCAAGTCATGAAGATGCTCGTCAAACAAGGCCCGGATGTCCTTGTAATGCAAGTAAAAGGTCCCTCTGTTTACATCCGCCTCGCGGCAAAGCGAAGACACGGAGATCGATTCCAGAGTTCTTGTTTTTAATAAAGCCAGCAGCGCCTGATGCAACGCTTTTTTGGTTTTAATAACTCTTACATCATTTTCATTCATATCTTCTATTTCCCTTCTTAGATAAACACTTGCCAAGTTTAATAATCGACATTTTAAGCCACACCTGTTCAATAACTTCGATATTAAAAAGTATTATATACCGGTATCTGTGAAGTGTATACTTTTTACTTTTGCCACTTCGCTTTCAGGAGCAGAATATTAAAAAGGCTACCGGCAGATGATTGCTGGTAGCCTTTGGATCTATTATGTGCACCGGTTAAGCAGCAGATTAGAAGCCTGCCGTCCAGCCTGCGTCAGCGGCGATTACAGCGCCGTTGACAAAGCTCGATTCGTCTGAGGCCAGGAACAGAGCCACTTGTGCGATTTCCTCCGCTTGTCCTATACGAGGAATGACGCCTTGGGTGACTTTCGTCCGGGAAGCGCCAAATTCATTCCAGTTGCTCATCGTTGAAGCAATGTTCGTAGCCGTCGCCCCTGGTGCAATGGCATTGCAGCGAATGCCTTTTTGTGCGTACATGAAAGCCGTATTTTTCGTAATGCCGACCACAGCATGCTTGGAAGCGGTATAAGCAACCCCCGCATGCGCACCGCTGAATCCGCCTGTCGATGCCGTATTCACGATAACGCCGGTTCCTTTCTCCAGGAAGATCGGAATCGCTTTGCGAATGGCGCGCATCACGCCTTTTGTATTGACATCAAAAATAAAATCCCATTTCTCATCATCCACATCGCCTGCAGGCGCCATATTATCCATAACTCCGGCATTGTTGACCAAAATATCGAGGGTACCGAATTCCTGGACGGCCGTATCAATCATGGTATGAATATCGTTCAAATCGGCAACATTGGTTTTAACTGCGATGGCCGTACCACCGCTTGCTTTAATTCCAGCCGCAACAGCTTCCGCACCTTCAATGTTCAGGTCTGAAACGACGACACTTGCTCCTTCTCGCGCAAATAACTCCGCAATCGCTTTACCCATGCCGGATGCTGCTCCGGTAACCACCGCTGCTTTGCCTTCCAATCTCATGGCTGATTCCTCCCGATACTTATTGAACAACTGTTCATTATAAGTATACCCCTTCTTCCAATACCATGTCAATTTCCGCACGATATAACACAAAAAGACCGATGAACAGAGCATTTCACCCTAGTTCTCGGTCTTTTACTTAAATCGCCATCGTTGTAAAATTGGCGATTTCCGCTTTTTTGTTTATGTTGGCATATGCACGATGCTTCGTTCTTGGAGCGTCTCAGAACAGAAAAAACTCCTCATTTCACTGTGAGCGTACCATAGGTCATATACATTCCGCAGTTGAAATTATAGGTTCCTGGCTTCAAGTTGGTATCGACTGTATAATAATTATCCTTATTCTCCAAATAAACGATCATATCAAGATCCTGCGAAACAATACTTCTAATATGCGTTAGGTTCGTCAATTTTTTGAAATCGATTTTGGTCGGCACGCCTTGCTTTACTTCGATATGAGCAGGGGTGAAGCTGTCATTCTCCACTTTTACCGTTACAACTTCATAATTGGCCAAATCTTCTTCCTGTGTGACTTGCTGCTTGTCCAGTGAAGCAGACACAGCGCTGATGTTAAAATAAATAAGCAGGCTTGCTGCGACGCTCAAGACAGCCAGTCCAAGAACCAGAAGCGGCCACCACTTCGCAATGTATTTGGTCATCATACAACATCCTATCCGGTTTAATTTTTCTAAAACTTTCTTCATTCACCATACATGAAATCGGCAAGCAACAAAATAGCTCTTTGGAGCTACAAAAAAAGCGCTGCAGCAGGAACAAAAGTGATATATTGGCACCTGCCCTGACCAAACCTCCTATGTACACATATCATGAACAAGACGTCATACTTTTGTACAGGGAGTTGAGGATATGCCGGCAATCCGCGGAATGTGGTTAAAAAGCACGCCCATGATTGACGTTCTTATACCTGCGATCGAAAAAGATTTGGGCACCCTACCCTACGTTATCGATAACGTTCGCCGTTTTGTGCAGCATCCGATCGGGCGCATTTATATTGTGTCACCAGCCAGCAGCAAAATCAAGCAGCTTTGTTCTAGTAAAAACTGCGTTTTTATTGATGAAAAAACCGTGCTTCCGATCACTAAAAAAGACATAAACTACCAATCGCCCCGTTGGAACCGGTCTGGCTGGCTGTATCAGCAGCTTCTCAAGATGAACGCGGATCAGTATGTCAAAGCATCGCACTTTCTGGTGTTGGATGCAGACACCGTCCTGATCAGGCCCCATTCTTTTTTTAAGGCTGGGAAAACGGTATTTTACTGCCGCGACTGGAGCCAGCCGGAATATTTCAACACATACCGCAAACTGCTGGGCATGAAACCCCCACGGCCCCGCTCCTTTGTCACCCATTACATGATGTTAGAGAAATCTAAACTCACTGCCCTGAAAAAGAAAATTGAGGCTATCCATCATATCCCTTGGTACAAGGCCATTATCCGCAGCATTGATAAGAAGAAGCAGTTCGGTTTTTCGGAATATGAAACCTATGCCAACTATTTGTATACATTGAATTCCGACAGTATGCTGCTTAGAAACGCCAAAAATAAAAGCCTGAATATGAACGCCGCTGATTTAAAAGAAGAGGAAATGCTTAAGCTGGCAAGGGAGTATCGTTCCCTGTCCTTTCACAAGCGAAAAATCTACAGCAAACCGCCCTCAGCCGAGGAGGAAGCTGCAATGAATACCAATGCTGCGCGCCATCGCCGGCGAATGCGCTCCAAAGCTCAAAAAAAGCGGACTTAACATCCGCTTTTTTGCATGGTATTGCTCTTCATTTCATTATGAGCTCAAGTTCCACTCAGAATGAATTTTGGGTACGTCGGATATAAGCTGCTGTGTATACCTGTGCTGCGGGTTTAAAATGATATCCTCCGCATTGCCTCTTTCCACAATCCTTCCTTTTTCCATAATATAAATCGTATCGCTGACATAATAAGCAAGCCCGACATCATGGGTAATGAAAATAATCGTCATGTTGTTCTCGTCCCGCAGCTTGAGCAGCATATCCAAAATAGTAGATCTGGAGCAAGCATCCACCATGGAGGTCGGCTCATCCGCAATCAACAGCTTGGGATGAAGCATGAAAATGCGGGCGATCATCAAACGCTGCATCTGTCCGCCGGACAGCTCAAACGGATATTTGTTATACAGCTCCTCGAACTTCAAATTGACGAAAGAGCAGGCTTCCTTCATTTTATGAAACTGCTCTTCCTTGGACAGCTTCAGCCCTCTTAGTTTGATGCAGTCCTGCAGCAGCCTCTCGACTCTGTAGAACAGATTGAAGGATGAAAAAGGGTCCTGAAATATCGCCTGGATATCCTTCCAGTAACTCTTCCGGTCAGCATGCCGCTTAAGATGCCTCGGTATGCCCCGGTATTTGATGATGCCTTCTGTTTCCTTCAGCAGGCCCATAATCATTTTGGCCAGGGTCGTTTTGCCGCTGCCGCTTTCGCCGACAATGGAAATAATCTCCCCCTCATGAAAGGTGAAATCCACATCGTCCACAGCCGTCGTTTTTTGCTTGCCATATCCAAAGACCTTCGTAATATGCGATCCGCTGATCAATACGTCATTCCGGCTCATTGGCGTACCACTCCTTTAACGTACCTGGCTCGAAAATGCAGCGGTAGATACGATCACCTTCCAGCCTGCTCTCAACCTTGCCTTGTCTGCATTCATCATGCACATACGCACAGCGGTCGGCAAATCTGCAGCCTGCAGGCACGTTTTTCAAATTGGGAGGTGTGCCCGGAATTGCTGCCAGCTTATGCTCTTTCATGCCTTCCTCGGGAACGATGATGGACCCCATCAGCTTCTTCGTATATGGATGGAGCGGATCGAAGATCATCTGCTCCGCCGTCCCGCGCTCGACGATTTCCCCCGCATACATCACCATGATATCATCCGTCACATGATAGAGCAGCGGCAGCTCGTGGGTGATGAATACCAGTGATTGAATAAAGCCTTTATCCAGCAGTTCCTTCATTAACTTGATGACCGCCTTCTGGCTCGTCACATCCAGCGCGGAAGTCGGCTCATCCGCTATGAGCACCTTCGGATTTAAAATGGTGGATATCGCAATCACCGTGCGCTGCTTCATGCCTCCGGACAGCTCATTCGGATACGAGTTCAGCACCTTCGTTGACAGGTTCAAGGTCTCGAAGCGTTCGGCGGCCAGCTCCCATACCTGCTGTTTGCTCAGCTCAGGGCGGTGCTCCTTCATAATATCTTCAATGAAGCGGATGATGCGCAGCGTCGGATTAAGGGCATTCATTGCCGCTTGCGGAATATAGGCAATCTCTCTGCCCGACACCTGCTTGCGCAGCTGCTCTTTATTCAGCTTCATGATGTCCGTACCGTTGATGACGATGGAGCCGCTGCCAAAATGCAGGGGCGGAAAGTAAAAGCCCATCAGGCTTAGCGCCAGCGTCGATTTGCCGCAGCCGGATTCCCCGGCAATGCCGAGCGTTTTGCCTGCCTCCAGCGTAAAGCTCACGCCATCCACCGCGTATACATGCTCTTTCAGCCGGGTCCGGTAATAGGTTTTCAGATCCTTGACTTCCAGGATGGTCGTTGTCATGCGGGTCAGCTCCTTATTTTCGGATTGAAGATTTCATCCATGCCGGTATTCATCAAATACAGGGAGAATGTAATGAAAGCAATGGAAATCGCAGCCGGAATGAATGCCCACCATGCTCCCGCCACCGGCGCTTCAAACACCAGCGCCCAGTTCATGATGATACCGAGCGAAATGGTATTGTAGGGTCCGAGTCCCAGCATCGAGATGGATGCCTCCGAAAGGATGCCTGAAGCCGTTTGCAGCACAAAGGCCATCACTACATATGAAGCTATATATGGAAGAATTTCAAAGACAATAATGCGCGGTGTGCTGTGCCCGGATATTTTGGCGATATGGACATGATCCCGGTTCCGCAGCGACGTGGTCTGGGCGCGCACGGCCCTTGCGGTCCACGGCCAGCTTGTGATGCCAATGATGATGGCTGTGACGAGCGAACTGCGTGAATCAATACTTACAGAGATCAGAATTAAAATGATAAATGAAGGAATAACGATGAAAATGTTGGTCAATGCGGTCAGCAGATTGTCGACCATGCCGCCGATATACCCAGAAGCAAGTCCGACGACCAGCCCGATGGCCGTAGCGAATACACCGGCAATTAATCCGACCTGGATAGATGTCCGGATACCATAGATTAACTCCAGAAACAGATCTCTGCCGAAATTGTCCGATCCCAGCAGCAGCTCGGAATCCGGCGGCTGGAAGGCCAGCGCAATCATCTCCAGCGGATCGTTCCGGTTGATGAGCGGATAGATGGTCACTACACCGATCATCAGCAGGAACATGATGGCCCCGACCATGAACTTCGGTGATTTCACGAGTATGCGAAAGGATTGGTTCATGTCAGTGATCCTCCATCTGCGCAGACTTGATTCGCGGGTCGATGAAACCATAGATAATGTCGATGGTGAAATTGGCCAACAGCACGGATACTGCAATCAGCAGTGTACAGCCGGAGATCAGCGGATAATCGAGCTGACGGATGGCCGTAAACAGCCAGGTGCCGATGCCGGGATAGCTGAATACGATTTCACAAATGAGCGAGCCTCCCACCATCGTGCCGATCGACAGAGCCAGGCCTGTAATTTGCGGCAGCATGGCATTGCGAAAGACGTATCTGGCGATTTTGGAATCCCGGATCCCGAGCAGCTTGCTGTATAGGACATAATCGGAGTTCAGCTCGTAAATGGACATCTCTCGCATGCCGATGGCTTGCCCGCCGATCGTCACCAGCACGATGGACAGGAAAGGCAGCGTGTGATGCCGAATCACCGAGCCGATAAAATCCAGGCTGAGCTGCGGTACCATCTGATAATCATAACCGCCATGCAGCGGAAACCAGCCCAGCGTAAGCGCGAACACATAGAGCATAATTATCGCCAAAGTAAAAAACGGAATCGAATTCACGAACAGCGCCACAGGGAAAATCACCTTGTCAAAAACGCCCTTCTTGTAAGCGGCAACGGCCCCCAGAATGTTGCCCAGCAGCCAGCCGGTCAAAATGGCAGGCAGCTGCAGCCCGATGGTCCATGGTACGGCAGAAGCAAGAATGTCCGTTACCTGCTTCGGATACAATCCGAATGAGGTGCCGAGATTGCCGGTAAACAGATTTTTGATATAGATAAAAAACTGGATGTAGAGCGGCTGATCAACGCCGAATTCAACCATGAACGTCTCGTACACCCGCTTGATCGTATCGCTGTCGGTCATTCCCTGTGTCATCTCCGATACAATCATGCTGACCGGGTTGCCCTCAATCATTCTTGGCAGAAAAAAGTTCAGGCTGACGGCAATGATCAGTGTTAGAAGATACCACAGCGCTTTGCGGAAAATATATTTGCCATAAGCGTTCATTCGGTTCACCTCCGTGATGACGTAGAAGACCAGTTAGCGGTGTTCCGGTCCATGAGGCCTTTCAGACTGGCGGCTGCCCGCCACTTCTGAAAGGCCTCTCATCCGGTTAGTTGTGAATTTCGTACAATGCTCGCACTCCTGCTCCATCCATGGCAATCTGTGGCGGAATATGGCTGCCTTCCCCTTCCGCCGGGAAGCCTTTCCACACCGATTCATTGACCGTATGGAACACCCAAGGACGGTACATCAGCGGAATGGACGGAATATCCTTCAGCCAAATGGTTGTCAGCTCCGTATAAAGCGCTTTCAATTCTGCTTCATCTGAAACGGTCGGAATTTTCTCAATAATCTCATCTGCCCGCTCGTTTTTGTATCTGCCCCAATTCCAGAACGCCATCTCACCCATTGGAGCCACGCCTTTCGAGTACATGATCGTCATTGCCCGGTTCCAGGGCTGACTTGGGCTGACACTGCCAGCAGGCGTATTCATAATAATGTCAAACTTGCCTGTCTGCAGATCATTCGTCCACACGGGGGATTCAGGGAACTTGGTCCGGATTTCAATACCCACCGCCTTGGCGTTCTGAGCAACGATCTCCAGCGCAGCATTCCAGTCAGACCAACCGTAAGGGCACTCAATCTCATAAGGCCCGAGTCTGGTACCGTTCAGCACGCGAATGCCGTCATTTCCCTTCTTCGCTCCGATCTGATCCAGCAGCGCGTTCGCCCCTTCGACATCCGTCTGCCATTGCAGCGATTTAATGGCCGCCTGATCCACATACTTGGCTTCCGCCTCTGTATTCAGCGTCAAGGAAGGCTGCATGGGCTTCGAATATCCGCTCATGGCCAGCTCCGCAATCTTCTGATAATCGATGCTCATCGCAATCGCTCTTCTTACATCCGGATTGTCCAGCCCTTTCTTCGTCGTATTGAAGAAGATCGACGGCATGGAGCCTGGCACATAATATGGCGCCTCCTTCAAATACGTTTTGACTGGAGCCCCGCCTTTCCACATGTTTTGCACCTGGGGAATAAACTGCTGGGATACGTCTACCTGGCCGCTTTTGAAAGCAAGATCGCCAGCTGCATTATCCTTGTAAATGACATGGGTAATGTACTTCGGAGCCGGCAGCTTGCCAAACAAGGACTGGCCCCAGTAGTTGTCATCGCGGCTAACTGTGATTTTCTGGTCATTGTAAAAGTATATTTTATAAGGCCCGGTGCCGACCGGATCGGCATTAACCTCCTGCCGTATAGCCGACAGGTTGTTGCCCGTTTTCTTTTCAATTTCTTCCCAGATATGCTTCGGCAGCATCGGAATCAGCTCAATACTGTCCAGTACCGTGAGCTTGTTCGGGTTCTCCGGGTTTAATTGGATGTCCACCGCATTCGGCCCGTCGGCAGTGACCGAGGAAAGATATGTCCAGAAAGAGCTCCAGTTGATGTCGTATTTCTTACCCAGCTCATACGTATATACGACATCGTCCGCAGTGAAAGGCTTCCCGTCATTCCACTTGGCATCCTTGTTCAGCTCGATATGCAGGGTGGTGTCGTCCTTCCACTCATACTTCGTCCCAAGCAGCGGCTCCAGCTCACCGGTCAGCTGATTAATCATGAACAGCGTTTCGTAAATAAGCTCTCTGGAGTTGCCGTAGTTTACCGGAAAAGCAGGATTTCCGCTCAGCAGATTGAAATTGGTGGGCGGACCCCACTGGATTCCATTCACATATAACGTCTCATTGCGCAGAGTTTCCTGAACATCGCCCGCACCTCCCCCGGTTCCAGGCTGTGTGGCTTCCGGCTTGTTCCCGGTATCGGATGCGGCCGGCGGCTGTACGTTCTCGCAACCTGTAATGACAATAGTTAAAGCTGTCAACACTGTGAACATCAGTCTGAAATTCAGTTTACGCGTCACTAGATCCCCTCCATTTGTGGCAATTCATGTTGGTAAAGCCTGCCTGATAAAAAAAGCACCTCAAATGCAAACGCTTTCTTTATCGCATTTTATGTGAACTGAGCTGTGTTGACCACTGAAATAGATGGGGTAATCGGAAAAAATTTTAAACAACTGATGCACAGGATTAACGAAACATACACAAAAATGCATCTGCAGTATGCCACAGATCAGCGTGATCGGGGACATGTTGCAGATGCCATAATCTTCATGCTTTTATAATCTCAAAAAGAATAATTTTTCTACTTTTAGATCAAGAAAGATCTGGTGATAATAACCAGCAGAATAAACAAAACCAAGATAGCACCTGTAGAAGTCCACAGCCCTCCACCACAAGCTCCTCCAATTGCACTCATCTTTTTTCCTCCTTTGTTTGATGATATGGTTTAGTGTATGTTTGAGGATATTTTTAGAGAGGGCGTTTCGGCAATAAAAACGCCTTTAGGCGGCTTAGCCAGATCTGTGCTCCCTTGAATCATTAAATAGCTGCAGTGTAATTATGAACTGCGCTTTTTCCTTACAATCTGCACCCTCTTCACTAACGATTTCAGCGCTTTTCTCCTTAATAAAAATTGGCGCTTGATCCGTTTTACTCTTCTTATGGAACGGTATCTGCCGCGGGTTGTTCTTTTCTTCCGCAGCCTTGGTCTTAAGCGCACCCGTAACGATCTGCGGCGTTTCCGTCTAACAGGGGTTGCCGGAATTTGCGGCTGGAACGTAACAGGATGTACGGGAATCGGATGCGCCGGAAGCCGGATGTCCATGGGCTGGACTTCTACAGGCTGTATGATCGGAGCTGCGGGCTCGGACTTCGGGTAAGCCGCGGGCGCTGATGTAAATGCTCCAGCCCAAGGGGTCATCGCAAGGAATGAATTATAGAGTGGTGCTGAGGGTGAATGGTCAGTCCACCACTTGTTGTCTTCCCCGGCGAAATGCATAATTTTGTTGTCCGTATCAAGACCTTCGTGAACGAATGTATTGAAGCGCTGATCCAATTGCATGTAGTTGGAGCTATACATGAAATTCAAAGCATCCTGATCAGGCATGGTCGTAGCAGGGTAATTGCGCAAGAAATAAAGCAGTTCATCATACCACGTCTCTTTACTGCGGATATTGTCCAAATGAAACAGAATAACGCCCGAATTAAAATACACCGCCCCATTTAACCCCATGGAGAGGAAATATTCATCCAGGTTTGACCCCTGATCCAGTACTGCACCCAGATAGTGTTCTCCCAAATCAGTACTCCACAATTCATCAATATCCATATTGACCCAAATGTCGCAGTCTAAATAAAGAACTCTTTCGGCCTGAATAATGTTCGGCAGCAATAAACGATACATGCTGGCCATGGTCCAGTGGTCGATTTTATGAACCTGGGCCGAAGCCTGCAGCATATCCTCAGGAATTGAAACAAAATAAAAATAGATGTTGTGATTAAACCCCTTAGTGAGCTGAGCAAGCTTAAATTTGTTTTCTTCGGTTAAGGTTTCATCATGCAAAATGTGTACATTAACCGTTTGCTGGGTATTGGAAAAAATGGATGCAAGGACAACAGCAGCATGCTGTGCATATTTTCCACTCCGGTCATTGAGCGCCAGAACCAGTTCAACCATTCTCAAGGATCACCTACCTCTTAAAGTATCATGTGGCAAGTCGTCTGTTGCACAAGACTACTTTAAGTGTATGTTCGCCCTTGGGACCGGATTGGACTATTCCCCAGTGGCCTTCCATTTATTTTGAATCCGTCTGCGATTGGGGAGTGATTCTGGTTACAGATGCACGATCGCCGAGAATGTGACGGGCCGGCAGATCCTGAATTTCTTGTTCGGAGAGCTGAACATTGGACCCGAACACACTTCCTTCGGCATGAATATTAAATAAATGCACCTGATCCGTTAAAATGCTATTGTTAAGAATGCACTCTTCGACGACGCTGTTCGGGCCAATATACACATGAGGGCCAATGACGCTATTCTCCACACGGGCGGTCGGATCCACCCGAACCGGGGGAATCCATTTTACAGAGGAACTCATACCGGACGGTATCTCGAAATTTTGAGGATCATGGTCCATCTTGTAACGATTGGCTTCAAGCCAGCGTTCATGAGTTCCGATATCAAAAAAGGGAGCTTCTGTGATGCTATATGCAACATGTCCGCCTTCTGAAATTAACATTTGGATGGCATTCGTAATTTCGTATTCTCCACGCGCAGAAGGTGTAAGCCTCTCAATGGCAGACCATATAGCCGGTGTAAAAGCATACATACCGACAATAGCCAAATTAGACTGGGGATGAGGGGGCTTTTCCTCCAATTTGACGATTTGTCCCTCTTCAATGACGGCAACCCCGAATTGACGGGGGTCCTTGACCTGCTGCAGCAAAATAGAAGCCGCTGCTTCGGTTCCATCCAATGATTGAATCAGCGACTCTACCTCTCCCTCATACAAATTATCGCCAAGCATTAATAAAAAGGGGGAATCCGCCATAAAAGTCCGTGCGCTTTTGACAGCATCCGCGAGCCCTCTTGCCTCGTCCTGCAGCAGATAAACCAAAGTGGCGTTCCAGCGCGCTCCATCTCCAATCGTTTCCTGAATTTCATTTTGCGAGGGATTTACTACGATTCCAATTTCCGTAATTCCGGCTGCAACAAGCTTTTTTATGATGGAGACAAGAATATATTCCCCGTTCACAGGCAGCATACACTTCGGTTTTGTATATGTCGAAGGCTGCAGTCTTGTCCCCTTGCCGGCACACAAGATTAATCCTTTCATAAATAACATCCCCCTATTCTTAGAAACTCTCTATCTAGTTACATATTATGCAAAAGATATGAATAGGGTTGGGTAAATGCTAAACAGCAAAAAGCATATTCATTAATCTCTGATCCTGCATTCCCCCGTTTTCAATTCCTCTCCCTGTACCATTTCGGGATCATCAGCTCAAAGCACTCATGATCCTCCATAGCCCTGTTGATCTTGCTTATCATAAGCTCCAGCTCTGCAGGCTTCACTTTCAAGACCCAGACCACTGACGAGATTAGCGTCATAGCCAGATACAATGAATACAACCGCCAGAAATGCTCGTCAGGTGCCTTGCTTTCATGATAACCATACATTTGCCCAACAGAAAATGGGACGCTAACTTCAGCGTTAAACATCCCAGTCTTCACAAATTCATGGACAGGGTCTCCCCAATCCCGTCGATTGAAATCGATGACGCCTGAGAGCTTGCCACTCTTAACGATAAGATTGCCGATATGGAAATCATCATGCTGGAACAGGCTCGGTCTGTCCTGCATGATGTGCAGATTTTGATCAATAAAGGACAGCAGCCTCTCTTCCTCTCTGATCACGATTCCACATTTGTTATATGCAGTGCGGTAACGTTGATGCTTGAGGATCATTCTTTCATGCCAAGGGGCAAGGCTGTCCGGGCAACGAACCTGATGGATTTTTCGCAGTTCCAGACCGGCCTCAACGCCTATATTAAATTGATCTTCTGGGGCCAGAAGCGGAAGCTCTTCTGATGCGTCGTTCCCTTCAATGAACGAGACGATCATGTAACCGAGTCCCTGATCAGGCAGAACGCCCATTTCAACAGGTCTGGAGCATTTAACATCATGCTGTTCCATCCATTCAAGACTTCTGAATTCCAGCTGCTTGCTATTTTCGTGATCCATACTGAAAGTTCTTAATACATATTGGGGACACCCGCTGCCGTCATAAACCATATATTTATCATCACTGGAGTACCCCTTATGGATTTTTTCAAGCCTTGAGCAGGTGTGAAGAGTTGGAATCCGGCTCCGCAGCTGTTCCGAACGGTTCAGGTCGTTCATGCCATCCCTCCCTCAAATTAAGCGACTAGGATTGTATTACAATATGATCATCCCAAGCATGCAATTTAATGCTTTATTCACATTTTACACCCTCTTCTGAGTGAAGTCAGAGAAAAAAAGAAACTGCCAGCTCACGCTGACAGTTTTACTTCTCTTTTAACTTATTAATACAAAACCTGTGCTGCTTCTGCAGTAAATGGTTTTAGCTCATTCAGCCGGCCATCGCGAATCTTGGCTGCCCATGCGTGGTCCACCAGCAAGGCTCTCCCTACAGCCACCAAGTCGAATTCCGCGGTCCAGTCTCTCAACCAGCTTTAAAGGACGAAAAGAGCCTTGACGTTGGTCAGCATCACATTCATTGACTATACCGACATTTTTCTATGTATAAATTTACGACAAAAAACAAACCGCCCGGTTTAGCGGACGGTTCATGGCATATATCGAAGATTAAAAATCAGATAAACAAATTGTGACCGGCTTGCTCGGCTTTGCCAAGGTAAGCGCCTACTCCCCCGATTCCTATTCCATCAACTAACTCTTTGCGGTCTATACCCATCAGATCCATGGACATCTGGCAGGCAATCATCTCCACTCCCTGATCCATAGCTGTCTGGATCAACTCCTCTAATGAAGGCACATTTTTGCTCTTCATTAATGAACGGATCATCCGGGGGCCCATTCCCACCATATTCATTTTGGACAAAGCCAGCTTATGACTGCCACGGGGCATTAACATTCCGAAGACTTTGCCTATCATGCTTTTCGAAACAGGCACCTTATGATGCTTACGGATGATATTCAGGCCCCAGAAAGTAAAGAACATCGTTACCTTCTTGCCGCTTGCTGCAGCTCCATTAGCAATGATGAAGGATGCAATAGCTTTATCCAGGTCCCCGCTAAATACAACCATCGTGCTCCCTTCACCGGACATGACCGGCGCTTGGCCGGGATCAGCCTCCGGGGTGTTGCTCCTTTTGCTTAGGTAGGCTTCGATCATGCCGTCCGGCCTTTTGCTTAATTGAAGAAGCTCATTTCGAGACATCTGTGCCCATGCCTTAATATCCTCCTGGAAACCCGGATCTGACGCGGTAACCTTGAGCACCTGCCCTTCCTGCATCGTGTCGATAGTTTGTTTCACCTGGATGAGCGGTCCTGGGCAACTGAGCCCGCAAGCATCCAGAACAATATCGGGAGCTGCAGGGGGAATGGATGCCGATGTGACCGCCAGTATTTCATTGTTGGTGGTTGCATGGCTGGTAGTGTTGGCGGTAGTGTGGGAGGTTTCATGCTCAATCGGTTGCATATCCGCCTTCTTTGGTGTATATCTGCTCATTTGATAGGTTTTATATCCGCCAGTCAGATTTTTTACCCGATACCCTTTTTGTGTAAGAATCCGGGATGCTGTATAACCTCTCAACCCGACTTGACAGTACACCCATATTTCTTTTGATGAGTCCAATTCGCTCAGACGGGCACGGAGATCATCCACCGGAATGTTTACGGCCCCTTCAATATGTCCATTCATATATTCTATCTCTGTCCGGACATCCACCAGCATGACCTTGTCCGGGTCGCGTTCAGCCAATGCCGACGGAAGCAACACCTCTGTCAGGCCATGCAGAACATTTTCCGCTGCATAACCCGCCATATTCACTGGGTCCTTGGCCGAGGAATACGGCGGGGCATACGCCAGTTCCAGTTCGGCCAAATCCATGACATTGCCTCTAAACCGGATCACCGTTGCAATATCATCGATTCGTTTGTCCACCCCGTCATAACCAACAGCTTGCGCTCCCAGCACCTTGCCCTGCTGATCGAACAGGAGCTTTAATGAAATGGGAGTCGCGCCTGGATAATACGAAGCGTGTGAGCTCGGATGCACATAAACCACATGATAAGGAATGTCGAGACGCTGCAACGTTTTCTCATTACTGCCAGTTGCTGCACCGGTCAGGCCAAAAACTTTAATAATGGATGTCCCTTGCGAGCCCTTATAGGTGGTGCCAAGACCGCAGATATTGTCAGCCGCTATTCTTCCCTGCTTGTTGGCCGGCCCTGCGAGCGGAATTGCAGTTTTCCCACCATTCACGAAATCAACGACCTGCACTGCGTCACCGACTGCATACACATCTTGCTGGTTGGTCTCCATTCGTTCATTCACCAGAATATGCCCCTGCGGGTCGAACTGCAATCCGCTGTCCTTCAGAAACGCGGTATCTGGCGTAACCCCGGTAGCCAGCAGCACAATCTCACTCTGCAGTACCATGCCGCTCGCCAACCGGGTGATGACCTGCCCTGCTTTTTCCTCGAATCCCTGGACCTTGTCGGAGAATATCAGCCGCACACCCTGATCTTCCAACTCTTTGGCTAACACGGAAGCCATTTCAGGATCAAATGCCGTCAGCAGTTGCTGCCCTGCCTGAATTAAGGTTACTTCCAAACCGGCCTCCCTAAGGTTCTCCGCCATCTCCACGCCAATAAAACCACCGCCAATGACAACCGCAGAGCGGGTCCCTTCTTCTTGAACTCTGCTCTTGATTTTATCGGTATCCGGGATGTTCCGCAGGGTGTGAATCCTGGAACTTTGTATGCCCGGCAGATCCGGGCGGATCGGTTTAGCACCAGGGGACAGGATTAGGGCGTCATAACTCTCTTCATAGCTGCCAAGCTCCAGATTCTGCACACGCACCTTTTTATTGAGCGGATCGATGGAAATCACCTCGCTCTGTGTGCGAACATCGATATTAAAGCGTTTATGCATGGCCTCGGGTGTTTGTATCAGCAGCTTGGAACGATCCTGAATGGAGCCGCCAATATAATAAGGAAGACCGCAATTGGCAAAAGAAATATACGGATCCCTTTCAAACATGATAATATGCGCCTCTTCATCCAGTCTGCGGAGACGGGCTGCGGCCGAAGCTCCCCCTGCCACTCCGCCGACGATTAGTACTTTTTTACTCATGATTGCTCTACCCCCAAAAATAATGTAATAAGCTGTTTGATTTTCTCATCCTTTACGGAGTAATTGATTTCAAGACCGTTCCGCTCGGTTTCCACGATCCCCAAGGAGCGAAGCTTCTGCAGATGCTGGGACACGGTAGATTGTGGAAGCTCCAAACATTCCTGCATATAAGTAACATTACAGCTTCCTTTCTCAAGCAGGCCGTTGAGAATGCAAAGTCTAACTGGATGAGCGATTGCTTTCAGGATTTCAGCAGTCTGTGTGTATGCTTTGAAATTACTATTCATAAAGTCCCCGCCTTCACATCCTTTTATTTATATATTCGAATATTACAATATAGTTTTCTGAAAATCAAGCTCACTATAAAAAATCTGAAATTTATAGTGCCGCATGCAGCTCCTGAGGTTTCAAATTTTACGAACACCTGACTTTGCTGCGTAAATAAGATACAATGATGATCAAATGACCATGGGGGGCGTTATCATGGCAACCATGAATAAGCGGACAGACTTTGGAAGGACAGCGCCTGCTCGTCCGTAAACTGCGTGTTTCCTTCCTCTAATGAGGGCGTATTTTGAACGATTACCAAATAGTTAAAATGATGGACTTCTCAGCTCATCAGATTGAACGAATCCGAATGCTGGAACAACTGTGTAAACATTTTGATGGATCAAGCTTGAGGGTCGGCATAGAAAGTCTGAAGGCAGACGGGGGAGATCACGCGTTTTTATGCCATCATGGTGATCAGCTTATTGGCTTTGTCAGTTGGTATACATCAGATGAAATTGAAGCCAATATCAATGGTATGGTTCATCCGGAATACCGGCGCCAAGGCATTTTTCGCAAGTTATTGAAAAGTGTCGTCGCTGAGCTGAAAGCCAGGGGTATCCAGAAATGCCGGTTTAGAATCCCTGCGAATTCCCGGCCCGGCATAACTTGTATACGGCCCTTGGGGGCCGACCTTTCATCATCTGAGTTCACTATGAACCTGAGCCGTTTGCCGACGGACGAACCGCATCGTACCGGCCTGACTGTAAGACAGGCAGAAGCCCGGGATTTCGAGTTTATGGTTCAGTGCTCATCACAAGCCTTTGGCGATTCGGAAACCTGGACACGAAGCTATTTTTTGCATACAAACGAGCCTGAGCGTGTTACTTACATCGCCTTGGACGGACTCACGCCGATCGGGATGATCAGGGTTAATCATATTGCTGCAAATACTGCTGTCATTCATGATTTTTGTGTGCTTTCCTCATGCCAGGGCAAAGGTTACGGGCGCGAAATTCTCGCTAGTGTAGTCAGCATGCTGCTTGCCAAGTGCAACACCCACATCCGTCTCAGTGTAGTCACTGAAAATAAGCGTGCTTTAAACCTATACCAGTCGGTAGGATTCGAGGTTTCGGCTGAGTTTCATTACTACGTAGCCCCTGTTGTTAACTTAGGTTAAGTGTAAGAAAATACCTTTTTTAATGTGAAAGAGCGAGTATCGGTGTTCCAATTTCCACCAATACCCGCTCTTTCTAATTCATTTTGGTGCCATCTGAGAGATACCTTCGCTTTTGAGGAAGATTCCCTAAAGCGAATTATCTGTTCAAGTAACATGCTCTTTCGTTCTTGATCTTTTTCCAAAATAGAAATCACAGAGATTCGTTCTCGGAGCGCCTCATAACATACAAAAGTAATACCCGGATCAGACCGTGCTCAGGATTTCGATCCCCTTCACAATCTGCTCATCCGAAGGAGTCGAGAAGTTGATGCGAAACGAATTGCATGGCTCATTTTCCTGTACCAGGAAGGCTGTGCCCGGAACAACGGCCACTCCCTTCGCTGCCGCTGTTTTACAATACTCCAACATCGGCACGGATTCTGGCAAGCTGCACCACAGGAATAGTCCGCCATCCGGATTTGTGTAGGTAATGCTGTCACCCATTAATTTTTCCAAATGCTCCGTCATCAGCGTGCATTTTCGCCGATAAATTTCCCGGATGCTCTCGATATGACCTTGGTAATCGTACTCTGTCATAAATTTGTGAGCCAGGATTTGAGGCAGCATGGCGGTATGCACATCCTCCCCCTGCTTGGCCACGACCATTTTTTGCATGACCTCCGAAGGAGCCAAGACAAACCCGACACGCAGGCCGGGAGAAAGAACTTTGGAGAAAGACCCGACGTAAATGACCAGACCCTCGTCATCCATCGACTTGATAGTCGGCACATCAGTGCCTTTGAACCTTAACTCGCCGTATGGGTTATCCTCCAGAATCATGACCCCGTATTTCTTGGCAAGCGTATAGACAGCCTTGCGCTTTTCCAGGCTTGTCGTAATACCGGTCGGATTTTGGAAGCTAGGGATCAGGTAAACGAGCTTTACGTTTTTCTCCGTTTTAAGCGCTTGCTCCAGCATTTCGATATGTATGCCATCGCTCTCCATCGGAACCCCGACGAGCCTTGCTCCCGAAGATCGGAAAGAGTTCAGTGAACCGATAAAGCTTGGACTTTCACAAATAATCGTATCCCCTTCGTTGCACAGCACCTTACAGGCCAGTTCTATCCCCTGCTGCGCACCGGAGACGATGAAAAGATCATCCTGCGGCTGTCCCATGTCAAAGCGTTCTTTTAACTGTACCTTCAGCGTTTCACGCAGCGGACTATAACCCTCCGTTACTCCATACTGCAGAGCCGCCACAGGGTCTTGGGTAAGAATCTCTTGCGTAAAGGAGCTGATCACCTCTACCGGAAAGGTTTCTGCCGCCGGATTGCCTGCGGAAAAAGGAATGACATTATGACCCGAGCTCGCTTTCAAAATTTCACGAATGATCGAGGGCTGAAGCGATGCAATACGGTTTGAAAATACATAGTCCATTTTCTATACTACCTCCTGGAATGACATAGAGCACTCAGGCATCTAGACCTGATTATATCAGAAAAAAGCCCGTTACATCGGGCTCTCTTCTGTCAGGAGGAAAACATGCCTGCTATTTGATCATTTGCTTGATAAGCTCACGGTTGCGCTCTTTAAACATCTCGTTATGCGATGATACCATCGCGCTCTTATGCGCTTCCGGATCGATAAAGCGCTTCGCGCTGTTCACAGCGTTGGCAGCATCCTGGAAGGCTCCGGCAATCAGATGCAGCTTCCCGTCATAATGGAGAATATCTCCCGCAGCATACAGCCCCGGAATGGAAGACTGGCTGTTGGCCGTTCCCTCAATATAGTAGTTGTCCACCAGATTGATATCCAGCGGGCTATTCTCCAGCAGCGAAATATCCCGTTCATATCCATGGTTAATAATAATCTCATCCACAGACAGCGTCTGGACCTCACCGGTTTCGTTGTTAGTCAGTTCCACGCTCTCAATCATTTCATGATTATCACAGGCCATCAGCTTTGTAATCTGTGTATGAAAAAAACAGGTTGCCGAGCTGTTCAGGAGCTGTTCCACCTGCGCCTCATGCCCGCTTAACGCCTCTTTACGGTAAGCCAGGTATACTTTCTTTGCGACAGGCTCCAACTCGTTGGCCCAATCCACAGCCGAATTGCCTCCGCCGGATACGATGACCGTTTTGTCCTTGAAATATTGCAGTGATTTTACCGTGTAATTCAGATTGGACACTTCGAAGCGCTCCGCGCCCTCAATCTCAAGCTTCTGCGGGTTCAGGATGCCGCCACCGACGGCGACAATAACCGTCCTGGACAGATGCACGCCTGAGGTCGCGGTGTACAATTCAAATAGTCCCTCTTCATTGCGGGCAAGGGACTCTACCTTCTCGTTCAGCAGCACTTCCGGATTAAACGTTAATCCCTGCTGAACCAGCTGCTCGATCAGCTTGGCCCCGGGAACCGGAGCCAGTCCGCCGACGTCCCAAATCATTTTCTCCGGATACACATGCACCTTGCCGCCCAGTCTAGGCTGATATTCAATAATCTTGGTTTTCAAACCGCGTAATCCGCTGTAGAAAGCAGAATATAAACCTGCAGGCCCACCGCCTATTATAGTTACATCGAATATATGATTTGTACTCATCGTTCTCCTCACCATTCCAAAGTCTTAACAAGCATTTTTATGTAAATGATTATCATTATCAATATAATTAGTATACGTTGTATTTTTAAATTTTACAATCCAAACTGTGCTTCAAAGTAAAACTTCCGACGATAGCTGAGAAATTGCCTTGCAGGAAGCGCAAAAAAAACATGCCGACCACTCGTCGGCACAGCTTTTTTTGGCTTGAATCGCCCAGGCTTACGGGCGTCCCTTCAGGGGGTGGCCAGGCATAGACTCCAGCGGGGGGACCTCTCCATATGTGGGCTGTGCACCGTGAGGCGTGGCGGCCCAGAAGACGGCATTGGCAATAACCCGCAGTACCTGCGGATGGTAGTAGGTTGGATATGTCTCATGACCTGGCCGGAAATAAAATATCTTCCCTAATCCACGCTGAAACACGCATCCGCTGCGGAATAACTCCCCTCCCTGAAACCAGCTGATAAAGACGAGTTGATCCGGTGCCGGAATGTCGAAGAACTCACCGTACATTTCCTCCTCTTCTATTTCAAAATACTCACCGATTCCGTGAGTGATCGGATGAGACGGGTCCACGACCCAGAGCCGCTCCCTTTCGGCATCCTCCCGCCACTTCAAGTCACAAGTCGTCCCCATGAGCCGCTTGAAAATTTTCGACCGGTGTCCCGCGTGAAGTACAATCAGCCCCATTCCTTGAAGCACCCTCATCTGAATGCGAGTTACGATTTCATCGGATACTTGATCATGGGCCAGATGCCCCCACCAGATGAGCACATCCGTCTCGTTCAGAACTTCATTGCTCAGTCCATGCTCCGGCTCCGCCAGTGTTGCGGTCCGCAGTCCAAATCCGTATGGCCCGATTCCTGCTGCAAGCGCTTCATGGATACCTTGCGGATAGTGGCGTGCGACTAACGGATTTATTCGTTCATGAACATATTCGTTCCAGATGGTGACACGTATCGGAACGATTCGACCGGAAGCCCCGTACGGCTTATGCATTTTCATGAGCTGCATCCTCCCCCTTCTTGGCACGGGTCACAGTTGTGGCTATAGTTTATGGTATTAAGCAGGGCAATGAATCATACGTATAAAAGGGTGATTATTTTCGACTAGAAGGAGTTGCAGTGTTGTGAGAATCTATGTAGCAGGCGAAGGAGATACACTGTACCGTCTGGCGAGTCATTACCAAATCGGCATCGATCAGTTGATGTCCAGCAATCCGCATATTGACCGTCCTGATCGTATGATTACTGGCATGCAGGTTCGGATTCCATCCCCACTTGCCTCTTCTGCCCCCCGGGTGATCCCTCCCTACTGCCCGCCTCCGCCGCCGGAAGCGTTTATTCACAATTGGATACCTCTTTCATCTGCGGAGGAAATGGCCGCGACCGAATACGATGTTCTTATTGTGGGCTCCGGTATTGGGGGCTGCGCGGCTCTGTGGCGGTTATGCGAGCAGTGGGGCCAGAACGGCAAACGTATCGGGATGGTGGAGCGGGGACCGCAGTATCTGGCGACCCACATCATGAACGTGTCAACGATGGACGGAGTCAATTTCCGATTATTCCGCCCTTCACAAATTACGGATCTGGTTGGCGACCGTCTTCCGCAGTTTAGCGGACTTAAGCTAATATACGCATTAGGTGGCAGAGGCACTTTATGGGGGTGCATCACTCCCCGGGTTCCTGATTTTGATATTGCAAAGAACTGGCCGATCTCCCCTTCCGAGATGGTTTTGTATTATAACATTGCCGAAGAGGTTATGAGTGTCACACAGGAATACACAAGAAATTCTTTGATTACGCAAATTCTGCTGGAACGGCTTCGCAGACAAGGGTTTGCCAATGCAGATGATATCCCCATTGCGGCTGATCTGTCTCCAACCTTGCTGGGCAAGGTCAATTCCAATGTCTTTTCCAGCACCATTAACCTGTTGGCGAAAGCCTTGAACCACCGTTCCTTTGATCTGGCAGTCGATACTTATTGTGCCGAAGTCCTGACTGAAGGAGGAAGAGCAGCAGGAATTCGTGTGATCACCCCGGACAAAAGGTCTCATGTTATTAAAGCGAAAACGGTTATCCTGTCCGCCAGCGCCCTGCAGACCCCGCGTATTTTGCTCAATTCCGGCATTCAGGGGAGCGCCATTGGCAGGTATCTGCTCAACCATTCCTATCTGGTTGTAAGGGCTACTCTGAATACCACCAGCTTCCCTGATCCGCTGGGAACGCTTGGCATTGTGATTCCCGAGCTTGAGAATCGTCCTTACCGGATTCAAATTCAAGGACCGGAGCAATATTTTGACTATCATTATCTGACCAGGCCGGATAAGCATGTTTGGAACATCACCGATTACTATATATCCGGTGTCGTGGAGCCAAGGTATGAAAACCGGGTCTTCATTGATCCAAATCGGCAAGATGCCTATGGAATGCCAGAGCTGCAGGTCAACTTCTCTTACAGTGCCAAAGACGAGGCTATTATTGAGCAAATGTATGACGCTGCCGTTCAATCGGCTGGAGCGATGCAAATGCAACTGGAGACGACAGACGGCGTTCCTTCGATCTGCCTGATGCCGCCGGGAGCCGATAACCATGATGCCGGCACCTGCCGTATGGGCGAAGACCCGAACACCTCGGCGACGGATCAGTTCGGGCAAATCCACGGCGTACCGGGTTTGTATGTGGCGGATGCAAGTGTGCTGCCTTCGATGGGAGCCTCCAATCCGGCACTGTCTGTCATCGCGCTGGCTATACGCACCGCAGATCAAATTGTGAAACAAAATCCATAATTTCTAATTTATAACTATAGCCTATTTCCGCTTTCGGATGGCCGCGATCAAAGTAAGGATGAGCAGCGGGAGCGTCAAGAAAAAGAAGTTCCATACAGGGTGTATCACAAATACCAGATTGAACCATTCCGTTGTTCCATCAAAGATGACCAGCGTATTAAGAAAGCCGATCAAGGCCAATGGCAAAATCAATATCGTCCGATCCCGGATATGGAACAACTCGCACAATAAGGCATTCAGCACGTAAAGTGTAATGGCAGCTTTCATATAAGAATCGGCAATAAGCGACATTCCTATTACCGATTCGATTCGCTGAATAATCTCCTGAAACTCAATCAGCCGGGCGAGCGCAAATAAACTATACATGGTATCCCCTGTCAGCGGACCCATGGTCATGATGGCACATACCGTTGAAATACACAGCAGAATAATATTTAGTCCCAGGGACAGGAACATATACTTTCCTGTCTTTCTCCGTTGATCGGCGCGTACACACGGAAGCAGCATGGCGAATAAAATCGCCTCCATGTAAGGAAAGCCTGACGCAGTGTATGTTCCGTGCATCACCGGCTTTATTCCTTTGGGCAATATCGGGAGCAAATAGTCCACATGGTAGAGGGGAATGGCCAGCAGCAGGACTGTGGTCGTACTAAATACTACTAACCCGATAATTAACGTAAACATCCTTGCCATCACTTCAATACCTGCACGAGCAGTCAATGCGGCCACCATAAAGAGCAGGAAGTTAAATGCATACAATGGTGTTTCCCTTAGCATGGAGGTGACCATGAATAACCCGGCATCCAGTACAATGGCCGATTGCATATAGTGCAGAAAGAACATGGCCATGAAACCGAATAAGTAAGTAAAAAACGGCCCCACCAGCTTCCTGCTGTAAGCTATGTAATTCAACCCGGGGTACTTGCGGTGAAGATACAGCATGCAGGTCAGTACTCCGGCTCCGATCATGCCTGCAAGGATGAGGGACAGCCAGGCACCATTACCCGCCCGCAAAACAAGCGGACCCGGAACATTAATAATGGCGGAGCCCGTCATAAATACAAAAAACAGGATACTTAACTGGCCCGAGCTTATCGTCTGTTCCTTGTCCATACTTCTTCCCCTTTCACCGAATGGATATTTCCCACATTTTTACATTCAAAAAAGAATCAATCTTCTTTGCCATCTCCCTGATGAAGCCGGGTATGAAATCAGTAGTATCCGGCCAATCCTGATTCACTATAAAATCAAGGGACAGGTATAATGATCCAACCAGAAGGACTACATACACAAGCCGATCTCTTGAAGCTGTCACCTTGTTCCGGTTAAGAAATCCATACACCAAAACTGCAATGTAAACCAAAACCATCACAAATATCCGTTCCCTCATATGAAAACCCCTTTATTTCTGCCCGTTATCCTAATATCGCAAGAAAAATTTCCGCTAATCGCGTTCTGTCTTCTGTGAATGTACGTCAATAGACGTTTTTCTATAAAAGCGGTATTGTATTGCTTGTTCCAGGGGTAGTTAACTTGATCGTAACATTCACTTGAATCGGCAGTTTGGTGAATTGGTAGTCCCAGTCCTCTTTCAGGGATTCCCACGCCTGCGGATATTTACGATAGATCTGGTTACTAATGCCTAGCGCCTCAATCCGCTGCTTCTGCAGTTCATGGTAGCTGTCCAGCATGATTCGTTTAATCTGGCTTTCGGCAGCGTTCAACATTTTTTTCTCTTCTTCCACTGTACGTATATAACTGCACTTTAATTCTGAGATCGCGGCATCTACATCTGTGTAAGCCTTCACGTAGGAGGGCTTGCCCGCCGCCCACTCGATCTTCAGCTTTGTCTGCAGTTTCAACACCTCTAACGATTCCGTCTTCCGCTTCTCCCCCGGACAGGGGAAGCCGACAACGCCTGACACAAATTCATTGCGAAGCATCGCAAGCCCCTGAGCCTTCCTGGGCGAAAGCACACCCACCATTTTCCCATTTTTCGTAAGTGCGACACCGGCATTCGTGAATACCTTTTGTTCCGGCTTTATTTTATACAAATAGGAAATAATGCCATCTTCATGGGCATTACGCGCTTGAATCCCCAATTGCAGCAATGTAGTGGCTAATGTTTTGCCTGAAGCGCTGTGGGAAATCATATTTGCCCGCAGCAGCTCCTGGCTTGTGGACTTTTCGATCTTGGGCCGCAGCATGAGCGCAGCATCTGCCCGGCCGGCTGCTATCAACACATGCACATCCCCGCGAGACTCATGATCGCGATAGAAAAAATCGAGCAGCTTGCCAATATCCTGCGAGCGGGCCAGCTTCTCACTTACAATAATAACCCGCATATGACTCCACTGGGATTTCCTTCCCAGATGCATTGGAATATCGCGGACCGCTTCCATGACGGTTTTGTTTCTAGCCTTGACATTAATCGTCGACTGGCCTGTAGAGAGTACCTGCCCCTTGCCTCCCGAACTGGGACGATAAATCTGAGCAGTCAATTCAATTGGGTCATCTTTTCCCGCATCAAGAGCTACACCGAGGACGAATCCCAGTTCTACCAGTTCATGCTTACTCCAGCAGCCAGAGACAAACAGCAGTCCCCCCAACAAGAGGAGTATCCCGTATCTGTGCATTCTCTCACCTTGTCTCTTTCTTAAAATGTAACTTTCTTATCTCCCCGGCCGGTTAAACTGCCGTGTCCTCAAACCTCGCTGCAGTATCCGGATCGGCGCCCGTATAAACACATCCCTCAGGAGTGAAAACTTCAGGGGAGCTAATGGCGAAAGATAAGGCTGACCAAGGGAGCGCAGCTTGGTCAGATGAAGCAGAATCAGAATCAGCATAATCATCACTCCGAATCCGCCGAGCAATGCTGCGGCGATCATCATGGGAAATTGCAGAATCCGCAGTGCGATAGCAATGCCGTATTGAGGAATGGCGAAGGAAGCAATACCTGTAAGGGCCACGATAATGACCATAATCGGCGATGCAATACCTGCGCTGATCGCAGCATCTCCAATAATGAGAGCTCCGACAATACTAACCGCAGAACCGACGGGTCTGGGGAGCCGAACCCCCGCTTCACGCAGCAGCTCGAAGAAAAACCCCATCAGCAATGCTTCGAAGAACGCCGGGAGAGGAATTCCTTCCCGTGAATTGATGACAGCAAGCAGCAGTACAGTGGGCACAAGCTCAGTATGATACGTTGTCAAAGAAATATAAATGCTCGGCAGCATTAATGCGATAATAAAAGCAAACACCCTCAGGAAACGAATCAAAGACGAAATGACCGTCCGCTGATAGTAGTCCTCGCTGGATTGGAAAAAATCCGTAAACAAGCCTGGGCACAACAGCACACCGCTGCTGCCCTGAACCAGCACTGCGATTTTCCCCCTAAGCAGCGCAGCGGTCACCACATCGGGCCGTTCCGTATACTGGTGCTGCGGAAAAGGAGAAAAAGTCGAGTCCTCCAAAATCTGCTCAATATAGGAGGTTTCCAGCACTTCCATTTGCTTGACCGCTTCAAATCTTCTCTCGAATTCCTTAAGCAGTTCGCTGTCTACTACGTCGCTGAGGTAAGCATAAACGATATCGGTATTCGTTTTGCCGCCGCCACTTGCTTTAACCATCTTGAAGCTCGGTGTTTTAAGACGAATCCGCAAAAGACCCATGTTTTTTTCCAGACTTTCTACAGTACTCTCGCGCGGTCCCTGGACAACGGATTCGTTGACAGGTTCTGTAACCTGTCTCGTTTCCACCGAGAATGCATCATAGCTTAACGCTTTATCCCACTGATCAAGGAAAATAACCATATGCCCGTCGATGATATCCTTCACGGCCTGATCAATACGGTCAAGCAGGACCGCCTTCTTTTGCGAGACTCCATCGTGCATGAAGAACTTCACCAGATCCTCAATCGTGCTGTCCATCCCCGGACCGACCTTGTGATCGACGAGATCCTGAAGCGTACGTTTCATATAGTTTTCTGAGCTTTGCATAAGTGTTTCAAAATAGAAGGATACAGCTCTATAGCCCAGATTCGGGCCGTAAGACCACTCCCGCATGATAAAATCGGTGCTTTCGCCAATAACAGAGCGGATCTTGCTCACATTTTCATCGAGCTGCTTTGAAATCGGCTCCTTTGGTCCAAAGGAGTTTTCCACAACCGAATTCGCTTCCATTCTTATCACCTGATGTCTTATTTTCTATTTGCTGATTTACCTAGTTTGGTTGGTTAAGCTGATATTATGCATAATAAAAACGTTCTATCGACGTACATTCGAAGTTTATACTTTTTAACACTTAAAAAAATGTCCTTTGGCCAGGCTCAAAATCCTGACAACAAAGAAGACCGCAATAACCGGCCAAATCTGGCTGCGGTATGCGGTCTTCAAACACAAAACTTGTATATTTATTTTGAAAGATTATGGCTTTCCCTCAATCCCTGCCGATCAAGTCCATCCACGACAATTTTACAGGATATTAAGCTTTAAGGAATAGAAATCCAGGCTCTGTTATTAAGCCGCTGTACCTGGATTGGCGTCTCGAAGAAAGAGGACAAGGTATCTTTCATAAGAATCTCTGTACTCGGACCTTGCCGGAAAACTTCTCCCCTGCGAATCATCAGGGTTTGATTAAAGACAGGCATGATTTCCTCAATATGGTGGGTCACATAAAGGATCGTAGGTGAATCCGGCTGCTCTGCCAATTGCTGAATGCTGGCCAATAGAGACTCTCTGGACAGGAAATCCAGGCCATTGGTGGCTTCGTCTAAAATAAGGATTTTTGGCGCTGCCATCAAGGCGCGGGCAATCAAGATTTTTTGCTTTTCACCCTGCGAACATGTTTGATAAGAGCGGCCAAACAAATGGCTGCAGCCCAGCTGGTTCATCAAGGACCGGGCTTGCTCTACCTCTTGCTCCGTTATTTTTTCATATAAACCGATAGAGGCATGCTTTCCGCTGATCACGATATTTTGCGTTTTGTCATTACTGTGCAGCCTTTCCTGCAGTGAGGAACTGACCCAACCGATTTGTTTGCGCATTTCCCGCACATCGACCGAACCGTATAATTCTCCAAGGACTGAAATCTTACCCAGTGTTGGCCATATGTATCCATTAATCAGATCAAGAATCGTTGTTTTGCCTGAGCCATTCAAGCCCAGGAGCGCCCAATGCTCGCCTTTCCGAACGGTCCAATTGATATTTTTCAGAATTTCAATCTGCTCTCTGCGGTAAGAAACCTGCTCAAGCCGGATCACCGTTTCCATTGAAACCCCATCCAAATTCATCAGATGATCTCCTCATTTATCTTTTTCGGTATTTTATCAGCACTGCAGCATGTTTGTAAATAGAGCAGGAAAAAGAGCGGGTTTTTGATGGAATTTTAACCACCAATACTCGCTCTTTTAAATCAAAAATGGTTCACGGACGGTACAGCATGTTCCAGCGTTAAAAGCTCCTTTTTCATATCAAGTCCGCCGCGATAGCCCGTCAATGTTCCATTTTTGCCAATGACCCGGTGACACGGGACAAAGATCAGGGCCGGATTCGCCCCGATTGCTGCCGCCACGGCGCGGACCGAGCTTGGTTTGCCAAGCTGTATGGCGATCTCGGAATAGGTCCTTGTTTCTCCATGGGGTATATGGCCAAGCGCGTCCCATACCGCTTTTTGAAAAGGAGTTCCCTGAAGATCCAAAGGCAGCGAAAAGCGGCTGCGTTTCCCCTCCAAATACTCTGTCAGCGCATCGGAATAGATTTGCAGTTTTCTGTCGTCCCTCACGAGTCGGCAGTCAGGAAAGCGCGATTTTAACCAATCCGCCATTTCATGGAACGGACCATTGCCGGAACCGACAAATGCAAGCCCCTTGTCCGATGCGGCCAAATGAATGCTTTGATTTTTATAGGTCATTAAAGTCCAGTACATTTCGGCATCTGTTTGTATGTTCATTATACCATTCCCCCGCTTTGTTTTATCTCATTAGCACGCCGATAATCGTTCGGTGTCTGTCCTATCATTCTCTTGAACAGGGTGATGAAATAGGGAGTATTGGAGAAGCCGACTATGCCCGCTATTTCAGTTACGGATTTATCTGTATGAAGCAAAATGGATATGGCCTCGCTAATTCTCTTCCGCTGAATGTACTCAACAGGCGTAATCCCTGTAATCCGTTTGAAGGTTCGCTGCAGGTGATATGGGCTCCCATGGCAAATACCCGCCAATGTGTCCAGCGTAATGGTCTCATGATAATTTTGATCGATGTATTGCGTCATCTGGTCCACCCACTCCTGGTCAGGCAGCCGCTCACCCGTTGGTTTGCAACGCTTGCATGGCCTGAAGCCGACAGACAGAGCCTGGCTCGCATCGGTAAAAATCCGAACATGCTCTTTCCTGGGCGCCCTTGACCTGCAGGAAGGTCTGCAGAAAATGCCTGTCGTCTTGACTCCGTAAATAAACTGATGATCATAATGTGCATTATTTTGAATAATCGCTTGCCAGCGTTCATCTGTCAGCAGCAGATCTTCTTCGATTGAATGGATCATGGATATCCCCCCACAACCCTAGTATAACCTCAACCCCTACCTTATGTCTCAACTCCAAAATAGAAAAGCAAGATTACGAAATCATCAATTAGACCGCAACATCCCGTAATTCGAAATATGGTAAAACTGGCTTGCAAGAAAAAACTCACCAGGAGATGATGAAATGAATAAACTGAGAAATAAAGTTGCGTTAGTAACGGGAGCAAGCCGCGGCATCGGCAGGTCTATCGCCCGCAGGCTTGGGGAGGAAGGAGCGGTCGTTGCCGTACACTACTTCTCCAATCAAGCTGATGCTAAAGAAACGGTAGCAGAAATTGAGCGCAGCGGCGGCTCCGGCTTCACCGTTCAAGCAGATCTTGGCTCGACTGAAGGAATACATGTGCTGTATTCTGAACTGGACCGGGAGCTTTCGGAGCGATTCGGCAATAACAGCATGGATATTCTCGTAAATAATGCGGGAATGGCTCATGTTGCTGCCATTGAAGATACAGAGGAGCATGCATTCGATCAGTTGATGGCATTAAATGTGAAAACACCGTTTTTCATCATTCAAGAGGCCTTGTCCCGCCTTCGGAATGAAGGACGCATTATCCAGCTTTCATCTGCGGTTGCGCGAATATCTTTACCCATGATTCCGGCGTATAGCATGACCAAGGGGGCTATCAACACCTTAACGCTCTCGCTTGCCAATCAGCTCGGCCCACGTGGCATAACCATCAATGCCATTGCACCCGGATACGTGGCTACCGACATGAACGCAGGCATGCTGCAGGACCCGGATGGCCGCAAGGCCGGTGCCGATTTTTCAATTTTCGGGCGCTGGGGTGAACCGGAGGATATCGCGGATATCGCTGCTTTTCTCGCATCCCCGGACAGCCGTTGGATCACCGGACAGATCATCGACGCCAGCGGCGGATCACATCTTTAACCACATCAAATAACCACAAGACAAAGCAAAAAACCAACCTGGAAATGTCCAAGTTGGTCTTTTTCTACTGTTTTCTAGTTTTCTTACGAAATCTGCTGCTGCTTATCAAGCCGTGGAACCTTTTAAGGAAAATAACCCGCTGAAACATCTTTTTATCTTTTAGCTGATCGAAAATATAAGCATCCGGGCGTGTGTTCACCTCAATAATCCAGGGCTTCAGGGACGAGTCCAGCCCGAAATCGATTCCGATTTCCATAAACTTCGGATAGCTTTTATGAAATTCGGTTGCAATCCGGAAACCAAGGTCTTTTAAAGATTGGATATATTTAGTGTTCTTGTCTTCACTTAAATAGGAACGAAGAAGGGCTTCCAGCGGCATCGGTGTCCCGCCGTTATGGAAATTGGTTACGGCTTTTTTGGGATGAGCCAGTCTGCCGATGTAAGCAGTGACCTCCCATTGTTTCTTTTCATTTTTTTGCACCATAATACGGAGATCGAAGATAAGTCCTTTATAGGTGAGCAGATCAATGCCTTTTTGTACAATATGCTCACCTTTGTACTTCGTTTGTTCCAAGGATGTGAACATCTCCTTATATGTTGCAAAGCTTCGCGGGCTGGTTCCGGCATGATAAGCGAATTTGGTGTTGTTATGTTTGACAACTTTAATAACTCCATTTCCGCTTGTGCCTTTAACTGGCTTTACGTAGACCACTTTGTGCTTGTTTAACATTTGCAGCAAAGCATCGTAAGAATACAAACTCGTATCAGGAACATATTTACGGAGAGTTGGGTTCTTAAGCAAAAATTTGGTTTTTGACCATTTGCTTCCTAAAGTAGCAAGCTGCTGTCGTGCATTGTTTTCTTGAGCAGGCAATGCCTAATCACCTCTTCTGATTGATTTCCCCTTAGGGATGCTCTGATGCTTGTTATCGGATCACCTGTCTATTAAACGGGCTTCTTCAAGAAGATAGTGAATAATCCGGCTTTGATAATCAATTCTTTTCGTAAGCGGCAGGCTCCAGCAGGTCTCTACGGTAATGGCTTTGGCATGAAGCAGCCGGCTTGCCGCCGTACGGCCTGATCCTTCTTTTTGCTTGAGACGGACTGTAAAATGCTTGGCGGAATCGGGAATGCTGCCGTTCATTTTGCTTACGATTCTTCTGACTGCAGGTATGGCTTTGCTGCCGGGATTGGTGATAAGTGTCTGGCCTAAGCGTTTGGGATTTACGCTGGAAAGACCGTTAGCTTCATGAAGGTCGATATACCAATCAGGGCGCAATTTCTCGGCCAGCTCAAACAGATCCTTAGACAATGGATGTCCCGCTGTATTCCCGGAGCTCTTGGGAAAGGTTCTATTTAAATCAGGCTTGCCGCGGGTACGCTTTTTGTAAGCAGCCATATTGAATATGGGGACAAGAATCAACTTTCCTCTGCTGATGACGAAATCTCCTTGCCGGAATTTTTTCAGCCATTGCTCAGCGGCGCGGATACTGGCAACTTCATTGCCGTGAACCCCGGCAGTGAGGAACACGGTCGGACCTGGATTCTTGCCCTTGATCATGCTGTATGAAGTTTTATACCTGGTATGTGACGCGAGCATCTGTTCACTGATTTTCATAGGGAATCACCTCCCGTACCAGATAAAGTATCATACGGTCAAGCTTGTTTAAGGGACACGGACAAACTATCCAGAGAATTTGCGGAATCATGACAAGTTTGAAAAGTTGTGATTCGAATCACAAGGTCTCATTTTTCCATGGGTTATGCTTCCTGTATCTCATCCAATCTGATCCGGGAGGTATTTACTTATGAATAAAAATGAAACGGACCGCTTAATCAACCAGCCGTCCATGTTTTGTTTCCAGTGCCAGGAGGCTTCCAAGGGCACTGGCTGCACTGTGGCCGGGGTCTGCGGCAAGCCGCATGATGTGGCCAATCTGCAGGATTTGCTTGTCTACCTGCTGAAAGGAATCTCCTTTCTCAGCCTGGATGTACGGCTTCCTGAGGAGTTGGATCACAGTGTCTCCCTGTTTATCACGGATTCCTTATTTGCCACAATTACGAACGCGAACTTCGACCGGGCTGTCTTTGTAAACAAAATTCGGGAAGCGCTGTTTCTCCGGCAAGAGGTGCTTACATACCGGAATGAGCAGTTTCCGGATGCAGCCGCAGTTCTCCCTGACGCAGCCGTATGGCAAGCCGATAGCGAGCAGGCTTTTGATGCCAAAGCCCGCCAGGTTGGTGTCCTTTCCACATCCAATGAAGACATCCGCTCTCTGCGCGAGCTTCTGACTTATGGTTTGAAAGGTATGGCCGCCTACACTTATCATGCCTGGCAGCTGAATTACACAGACAATGAAGTTGACCTGTTCATGCGCCGGGCGCTGGCTGCGACACTTGACGACACCCTTGAAGCAGCCGATCTGATCAGCTTGAACATGGAAGCGGGCAAATTTGGCGTGAAGGTCATGGCCCTGCTCGATGAAGCTAACACCAGCACCTATGGCCAGCCAGAAATAACAAAGGTGAATATTGGAGTGCAAAATCGCCCGGGTATCCTGATTAGCGGGCATGATTTGAAGGACATGGAAGAATTGCTGAAACAAACCGAAGGCACGGGTGTTGACGTATACACCCACAGCGAGATGCTTCCCGCCCACTACTATCCTGCTTTCAAGAAATATGATCATTTCGTCGGCAATTATGGAAACGCCTGGTGGAAGCAGAACGCAGAATTCGAAGCCTTCAACGGTCCAATTCTGATGACGACCAACTGTATTGTTCCGCCTAGAAAAAGCTATATCGACCGTATTTATACGACAGGCAACACCGGATATCCGGGAGTTCACCATATCCCTGAAGGTGAGAATGGACAGTCTAAAGACTTCTCTGCTTTAATTGAGCAGGCCAAACGCTGTCTGCCTCCAACAGAGCTTGAGACGGGGGAAATCATCGGCGGTTTCGCACATGAGGCCGTTATGAGCGTAGCCGACCAGGTGGTGGAAGCGGTCAAAACCGGAGCCATAAAAAGATTTTTTGTCATGGCAGGCTGCGACGGCCGCATGAAATCACGCAGCTATTATACCGATTTTGCCGAGCAACTCCCACGCGATACCGTCATTTTGACGGCAGGCTGCGCCAAATATAAGTACAACAAGCTTGACCTTGGTGAAATTGGCGGCATCCCCCGTGTACTGGACGCCGGCCAATGCAATGACTCTTATTCACTCGCTGTGATCGCCCTGAAGCTGAAAGAGGTTTTCGGGCTCGACGATATTAACGACCTGCCGATCTCCTATAACATTGCCTGGTATGAACAGAAGGCGGTTATCGTTCTGCTTGCCCTGCTGCATCTTGGCGTGAAAAATATTCATCTCGGCCCTACACTGCCCGCTTTCCTGTCCCCCAACGTCGCCAAGGTTTTGGTGGAAAACTTCGGCATTGGCGGCATAACAAACGTAGAGGATGACATGAAAATGTTCCTTGGCGCATGAAAAAATCCCCTCTGGACTGCAGTGCTGATTTATCACTGTCGTCCAAGAGGGGATTTTTATGATGTTCCCATGTCATAGGCTGAGGCATGGGAAGGAGCATAGGTTACGGCCCTAGGCCGAATAAGAAGGAAATGACTTTCATGGATTGGCAGGGTCATTCCCGGTGCTCCGGCGCATAGGCGCGGAGGAAAGCACGAACCCCTTCGATAATGAGCCACTGGCTCCGGGCAACTTCCTCTCGGCGTTCCTGTCCCGGATAACTCAGAACCAACAAAAAAGTCAAAGCAGCGAAATGTTTCGCGGCAAGCTCGGCATCCGGCACCTTCAACCATCCGCACTGCCCGAATTCGGCCAAGCGCCTGGCGAGCGCTTCCTCAGGCATCCGGTCCATTTGTTCATACATCGAATCCGGCAAGTGCTCTGCTTCCATCGTCACGAGCCGTAGAAGTGCAGCATAATCGGCCGACCCGACGGTTGACGTCATAATTTGCTCGCAGAACGCGATAAGCGCTTGCTCAAGGTCAGAGACTTCCTGAAGCTTGTCTTCGATGGCCTGTTCGATCGAGGCCACAATCGCTTGCCCCGTCTCCTCAACGACGGCGAGCAGCAAGGCCCGTTTATCGCCGAAATAATCGTAGACCGTCCGCTTGGACACGTTCGCCTGCGCCGCCACTGCGTCGACGCTTGAGCGGTTGAATCCTTCCGTCAGGAACAAATGACGCGCTGCCTCAAGAATGTCGGCGCGTTTTCGGATGGTGCTTTCGCGCCGTGGCTTGTTCGTCAAATTGGCTGTCATGACCTTTACCCCCCGGACTATAGTTTCCAAAAGATCTCGGCTATATATAAAGTAATTCACTACACTACACGGTAAAGTATAAAATGTATTTCGTTTCGTATCAACTCCGTAATGAAGGAAGGCAGGGATGGATTTTTTTCCACTTTACTTACTACACTGCACGGTGTAGTATAGTAATCAATCAAATATATAAGGAGGCATACATCATGAATTTCACTTTGCCAACCATTGATGTTCTTATTATCGGAGCCGGTCCAACGGGACTTACACTGGCCTGCGATCTGGCCCGCTATGGCATCTCTCATCGCATCATCGAGCGTTCCAGTTCCTTTAATACAGCATCCAAGGCAAAAGCCATCCAACCCCGTGCTCTCGAAGTCTTGGACGATCTGGGGGTCGTGGACAGCATCGTTCGGAAAGGGGTCGTTGATCTTCCGGTTCGGTACTACAACGCGGATGGCTCGTTCGTCGACAAGTCAAGCATCACGGTCGCCGCAAACGCAAATCTCCGGTCACCTTACCCTGATCCGCTCTGGATTGCCCAATTTGATGTGGAAGCATCACTGCGTGAACAGTATGCCCGGTTCGGCGGCCAAGTAGAACTTGGAACTACAGCCGTTGATCTGAGCCAAGATGAGGATGGTGTCACCGTGACCGTAGAAACGCCGGAAGGAATCCGGCAAATCCGAACACGCTATGCCGTCGGCGCGGACGGCGGCAAGAGCCACGTTCGCAAGCTCTTGAACTTGTCACTTGTCGGGGAAACCTATGAAAATAAACGCTGGTACTTGGGAGACATCCGCTTGGAAGGGCTGGATCGAGACCGCATTCACATCTGGGTTTCGAAGGAAGGCATGTTTGGTCTTACCCCCCTTCCGAATAGCGATCTCTTTCAGTTGCAAGCCACGATTTCGGAAGAGATCGAAGAGCCGGAGCAGCCGTCACTTGAGCTTTATCAAGCTATGCTTGACCGCCGGGCCGGAGCGGGACGAGTCCGAGTTACTGATGCCTCTTGGTTGTCCATCTACCGGGTCAACGTGCGCATGGTCGAACATTACCGCAAAGGACGGGTTTTCCTTGCCGGCGATGCGGCCCATGTGCATTCGCCAGCAGGCGGTCAAGGCATGAATACAGGGATGCAGGACTCTTACAACCTGGGGTGGAAGCTGGCAGCCGTGCTGCGCGGTGCGGATGCGGCGTTGCTCGATACGTATGACGAGGAGCGCCGCCCCGTCGCCCGTGCTGTGCTGGAGGACAGCACCGCGAAGATAGGCGCTGTGATGGGCAACGATACAGACACGGGGAAACTGTCGAAATCGCTGAGCACGATTTCCGATGATTTGACAACCGGACTTCTTGTCTCCTATCGGTTCAGCTCTCTCTCACGAGCTGCAACCGATTCCCCTGAAAAGGGTCCCCTGCCCGGAGATCGGGCGCCTGACGCAAACGGCCTTCAAGGAAGGACCTTTGAAGGAAGCGTCTTTGATTTGCTGCGCGGGCCGCACTGGACTCTTCTCGCCTTTGTCGACGGTAGTAAGTCGCTGCCGGATATCGACAACAGTCAACTTCATGTTCACCGAATCGTACGAACGCAGCTACAGGACGCGGACGCCATCGTCGATCACGAGGGGAACGCGCACCGCGCCTACGCTGCGGAAAATAACGAGCTTGTATTGATTCGGCCGGACGGATACGTAGCGATGCGCGCTTCGATTGAAGATACCAAATCGCTCTTGGACTACTTGCTTCCCCTTCTGTCTAAAGGCTGATGTATAATGCCCTGACGACAATCCGACCCTAACGGTCAGATTGTTGCCTTGAAAGACACGAACTGGAATTGATCCAATTTCTACAAAAAAAGGACCTCAAATCTCCACTATCCAGTGGAATTTGAGGTCCTCTCGTGTTGTAAATCGGGACGTTCCCATGTTATGCGAATACTTTTGGACAGCCTTATCTCATGCTGTTTTTTTCAGCGTCAATATCCCTTCGTAAAACTTATAATAACGGATGCTCATGCTTGGCCTTCAAAATAGACCAGCGGCACACGCTTGTTCTTGTCTTCCGGGTTGTACGTAATGTTCGTCTCCCCGCGCCGCTTCTGTTCAAAGAAAGCTTCTACCGTACCCGACAGCGTCACCGGCCCGTTCTGGAACAGATTATGAATGAAGCTCTGTTTATGAGAATTATAGGGAAATTGGTTGGCTTTCTATACAGATGCTGCTTGTAATTTAAAGTTTAACGATACTGCTTTTCGAACAATGTGATTGTGCTCACAATCCATCTTTTTTCCGAATTCGTTCAACAGCGGCAAGCAATCGTTCCGCCGCTTCTTTCCCCTGTCGTATGCAATCCGGAACTCCCACGCCCCCGTAACCTGCCCCGCACAGCTGTACCTCAGGCAAATGGCGTGCAAGTTGCTCTCTCAGCAGCCTCATCTGCTCCATATGGCCGACCGGGTATTGCGGCATTGCACGATTGCAGCGGGAAATTTCAACCAGCTCAGGCTCGGCCGCAATGCCCTGCAGGTCTTTCAGGTCTTTACGGGCGGCTCCCGCCAGTTCTTCGTCAGACCAACGGACCCAATCCTCCGCGCCGGCCCGCCCGATATAGGTCCGCAGCAGGGTAAGACCTTCGGGGGCGACATGAGCCCATTTGGCGGAGGACCAGGTGCAGGCGGTGATCCTTTTGCCTTCCTTGCGCGGAACCAGGAAGCCTGACGCGGCAAAGGCATGATTCACATCTTCATTTCGGTAGGCCAGTCCGATATTGGCCACGGAGACATAGTTGATTTTATCCAGCCAGCCGACATCCGCCGCACCGGCAAATATTTTGGCAGCCGCAAAAGCCGGTACCGCGCAGACCACTCCATCGGCACCCAGCGTTTCTCCATTTTCCAGGTGAATTCGATATTCATCTTCCTTACAAACTTTGACCACAGTCTGACCCATGATAAAACGCACAGAGTCGAGCCTTTTCTCCAATCGATCGATCACAGCAGACATTCCATTTTTATAGGATAGGAACATGCTCTTTTTGGCAATCTCCGGCAGTCCCTGCAGCGATGAAGACTTTTGCCCGCCTCCTAGAGCCATGCCTTTAATCAGACTGCGGTGTCTCTGCTCCATCTGCCTGAACTGCGGAAAGGTTGACAGCAGACTTAAGTAGCGGGTGTCACCCGCATAGATGCCGGAAAGCAGCGGCTCCGTAATCTGCTCCAATACTTCTTTTCCCAGCCGCCGTTCGATAAAGTCGCCAAGCGACTCATCCTCACTGCCTTTTCTTGCAGGCAGGATCAGGTCCAGGGCCGCTCTTGCTTTGCCCAAGGGAGAGATAAGCCCTGTACGGATGAAAGAGCTCATCCTGGTCGGAATACCCAGAATAAACCCCATCGGCATCGGGTGCAGCTTGCCGTTATGCAGAATACAAGCTGTTTTGGCGCTTGCACGGGTTGAGACCAGATCCGCCTCCATTCCAAGCTCCGCCGTCAGCTCCAGGACGGAAGTCTTGCGTGCCAGAAAAGCGTCCGGCCCTTTTTCGATCATGAAACCGTCCCTGTAAACCGTATGCAGCTTGCCACCAAGTCTGTCGTTTTGTTCAACAAGCGTGATTTCCAGCGGAACTCCTTTTTCCCCTGCCAGCTTCTGCAGATAAAACGCTGCGCTTAACCCCGTGATTCCTCCACCAAGCACAACGATCCGTTTAACAGCCCTTTGCATTCTGCTGTTCTCCTTTCCAGACTTGCGGGACGTACGCACAGTAAGGGTCGCTTTCCAAGCAGTCTCCTGTCAGTGCAAAAGCCCTTGCCCTGGAGCCGCCGCAGATCATTTTGAATTCGCAAACTCCGCATTTTCCTTTGAGCAATGATTTGTCCCGCAGCTGCTGCATGACGGCAGAGCCGCGGTAAATATCCGCCAGCGATTTCTCCCGTATATTTCCGCAGGCGAGCGGCAGAAAGCCGCTGGGATATACCTCGCCCGTATGGCTGATAAACACAAACCCGTCGCCGTCATTAACACCTTTCGGAGCACGTCCCAACGCATCCGTCGTCCTGCGGACTCCCGCAGTGGCTTTATTCTCCTCACCATCGTGCTTCTTACGCTGCTCTTGCAATATAACCCGCCGATAATGGGGGGCTTCCGTCGCTTTGATTCCGAAGGGCATCCGCTGCTGCAGCTTGTACAGCCATCTCATGACCTCTTCGTGCTGTGCCGGGGAAATCATGTCTTTCTCCATGGCACGGCCGGTGGGCACCAGAAAAAACACACTCCACAGCACAGCCTGCATTTCCTCGACTCTCTCGGCAATTTGCACAAGATCATGCAGATTATATTTTGAAACCGTCGTATTGATTTGAATGGGAATGCCCGCCTCCCGCAAATAACCGATGCCACGCATCGTCATTGCAAAGGAACCGTGAGTGCCACGAAAATGATCATGGATATCCGCGCATGAACCATCCAGACTGAATGCCCAACGGGACAAGCCCGCTTCCTTTGCCTTCCCGACTGCGGCGTGTGTCACTTTGGGGGTGGCACTTGGTGTCATGGACAGCGACAGCTTTTTCTCTGCAATGGCATACCTGGCCAGCTCAAACAGGTCGGGACGCATTAACGGATCTCCGCCTGTGAAGACACAGAGTGGATGATTCAATTCAGCAATCTGGTCCAGCAGCCTCTTGCCCTCCTCAAATGTAAGCTGGCGGGGATCGGGCTTGTGCTGGGCCTCCGCCCGGCAGTGCAGGCATTTTAAGGCACACGCCCGCGTGACCTCCCAGATCACGATAAACGGGTCTTTATGATAATCCCGTACAGACCCTGAAGCGATCATGCAAATCTCCTCCTATGGAGTCCGAATTTTCAAACAAATAAAATCAGGAAGGAACCATACAGGACAGCCGCAAACACCATCTCCGCAATTCCGGTCGGCTTTGCCTTCAACCCCTGGCCAGGAAGCAAAATGGCCCGTAATAGTAAAATGAGGAAGGGAATAAACAGCAGCGGCTTGATCGAGGCTGCTGCCAACATAATCACCAGATGATAAACCACAGAAGCGTAGTAGTAACGTGAATTGTTTTTTTCCCTGAGCACGGTTTTGACATACAGCGCTGTTCCGGCAAAATAGAGCACCAGCAGCACAAACAATTCGTTCACTGTGCGCCACTCCGTTCCGCCCCCAAGATAGACGACAGGATATATAAAGGAGCAAAAAAGCAATATGGCGGCAAAGTCATTCAATAAGGCGCGTTCCTTTTTGATTTTGGCATAGTACATATTCAGGGCAAAAAAAGGCAGCAGCAGAACCCCATACCAGATGATTCGGGGCTCATGCCAGATAAGAAAGATCAGCAAAGGCAGCGATATGGCCCCATATAGTACAGTTGGCTTGCAATATCGCTCCCCTTTACCTGTTTTAATCCACTGCAGCGCGGGGAAAGTGAATAAATAAAGCACCAGCCAGCAGACAAACAGCGGGATGTGAATGCCGTGCGGTCCACTGAATGCCAGCCCCGTCAAAAACGGAAGAATGAGCATGACCCATGCGCCATGCTGATTGGGGATGTACCTGTTCATACCATGAATCTCCTTTCACTTCGCCGATCTTTTTTCAGGCAAGCTGCTCACTTTAAGCCTCTATAATTGTGCAGATTTTCACGTGATTTTGCAGTATTAAGTACGAGTTCAAAAAGTCAGGTTTTCAGCACCGAGAAGATTGAATGAAGCTAGGGACTGAGGAGCGGAGCGTACGTAGGGTACGTGAGCACCGGAAGGCCCGGCTGAATTCAAGATTCGATGTCGAGTCCGCTTCCTGATTTCCTTCGTGATCAAAAGATGACTTTTGGAACAACCTCTTATAATCCCTTGCGTGTCATGACGTTGACAGCTCCATGTCTGCAGCCAGCGGTTATCCGCCAATATAGGACATGCCGATTTTGTTTCTGTTTGTGGCCGTTTGCTCCGTTCTTTCGTCGGAATAACGGTCTGCCCTCCGTTCCCACACCTCAACAATCGCATTGAGAATATGTGTGTCATCCGCACCGGACCGCAGCAGCTTGCGCAGATCAAAACCTTCGCCTGCAAAAAGGCATGTATAGAGCTTTCCGTCGGAAGACAGGCGGGCCCGGGTGCAGGATGAGCAAAAGGATTCGCTTACCGAGGTGATAAATCCTATCTCTGCAGAGCTATCCTTGTAGCGATAACGCTGGGCTACCTCTCCGAAATAACTTTGTTCCACAGGCTCCAGTTCATAAGCCTTCCGCAGAAGCTCCAATATTTCCTGTTTGGTTACCACGCTGGCATAGCTCCAGCCGTTCCCGTTCCCCGCATCCATAAACTCAATAAAACGGAGCGTAACACCCCGTTCCTTGAAATAATCTGCCATGGGTAAAATCTCGCTGTCATTTACGCCTTTTTGTACGACCATGTTGACTTTGACCGTAAAACCAATCTTCCTGGCATACTCGATCTGCTCCAGAATGTGTGCGGGGCCAATCCCTCTCCCGTTCATCCGGCCGAAAATCCCGGGGTCCAGGGCGTCGAGACTGATGTTCAGGCGGCGCAGCCCGGCCTCATAAAGAGGCTGCGCCTGCTGCCCAAGCAGCGAGCCGTTGGTGGTTAAACCGATGTCCTCTACACCTTCAATGGACCGGATTCTGTTTATAAATCCGGGAAGGCCGGGCCGCAGCAAGGGCTCTCCCCCGGTTAGCCGGATTTTCTCCACCCCAAGGGAAACAAAGAACCTGATCAGCCGTTCCATCTCCTCAAACGATAACAGCTCACACTTGGGCAAAAATGCAAAGTCATGACCATACACTTCCTTCGGCATACAGTAGGTGCAGCGGAAATTGCAGCGGTCCGTTACCGACAGGCGCAAATCGCGCATCGGCCGCAGCAGACTGTCTTTCAGCGGGTGGGATCTCATGCGGCCACCTTCCTTCTTAATAGAGGTAGTTCAAAAAGTCATCTTTTGATCACGAAGGAAGTCAGGAAGCGGACTCGACATCGAATCTTGAATTCAGCCGGGCCTTCCGGGGCTCACGTACCCCAAGTACGCTCCGCTCCTCAGTCCCTATCTTCATCCAATTCAAGCGTTTTGAAAAAACGCACTTCGGAAGCGTAGGCTTCGGTGCTGAAAACCTGACTTTTTGAACACGTACTTTTATGAATGAATTTCTTTTCCCTTCCGATGCTGCTCGGTGATGTCGCTGAACGTGCCTACATAACGGATATCCTCGCCAGCCTCGTCCTTCACCGCACTGATATTCAACCACTGCAAGTACTCCTCGCCGTTTTTGCGGCGGTTCCAGATGCCTCCTTGCCACATGCCATGATGTTTGATCGCCTTCCACATTTCACCGTAAAATGCTTCTGGCTGTCGGCCGGATTTCAGAATGTTCGGATTTTTGCCAATCACCTCTTCTTCCTTGTAGCCGGTAAGCCTGGAAAAAGCGGGATTGACCGCCTTGATGGTTCCCGCCACATCCGTCACCAGAATACCCTGTCCGGTCGATGCAAACACCTCAGCCGAGAGTGCCAGACGATCCTGAAAGTAGAGCCATACAACGATCACCAGACTGGCCAAAGCCACCTGAGACAGCAGCATAAAACCGATGGAATATTGGCCTGTAAGCGAATGAATGGCTGACAGCATCAGCGGCGGAAAGAAACCGCCCAGTCCACCCATCATGGACACAATTCCGTTCACGATGCCGGCCTGCTTGTTGAAATAAAAAGGCACCAGCTTGAAAATGACTCCGTTGCCGATTCCCGCACAAACCGCAATGGCGAGACTGCCTGCTGTATACAGCCCGATGGAAGGCGAGAAGGCAAGGAGAATGGCAGCCAATGTATAGGTGGCAAATGTGCCGATCAGCAGGAATAAAGGCTGAAAGCGGTCCGCCAGCCAGCCGCCGACCGGGCGCATAAAGGTAGCCAGAGCAATAAAACCGGCGGTGCGCATCCCGGCATCGACTTTGTCCAGCCCGAAATTCGACACCAGAAAGTTCGGCAGGTAGACGGTAAATGCGACAAACGAGCCGAACGTTATAAAGTAAAACAAGGAGAAAAACCACATTTTTTCATTTTTATAAACACCTTTAAGCTGTTCGATAATCGGCGTTTTGACTTTCGTTTCATGCCGGTCTCCGAAGATCAGATTTAATACGATAAATATGAGCAAAAGAATGAGATACAGCTTCACCGCCGCCGTCCAGCCAATCTGTGTTGCCACAATCGGAGCCGAGAATGTGGTGATGGCCGTTCCTATGTTGCCCATGCCATAAATGCCGTTGATGAAGCCGAGCTTTTCCTTCGGGTAATACTTTGGCAGTGAGGTAACCCCTACCGAGAACACCGCCCCGCCTATGCCAAGGAATAGTCCGCCAATGATCAGATCGGCGTACGAAGACGCTTCGCTTATGTAATAGACGGGAAAAAGAAGCAGAATGAAGCTGACCAGGAAAATGATTCTCGCCCCAAATATATTGGCGTAATAGCCGAGCGGGATTCGCAGTACCGATCCGAGCACAACGGGGATGGCGGTGACCATCGCGAGCCTGTCGGCAGGAATGCCGATGTCCTCTTTAATGTAGGGCATAAGGGATGAAATGATGACCCATACCATGAACCCGACAACGAGGTTTAAGGATTGCAGGGGCAACTGCAGCTTTTTAACCATTGAACTCACCTTTTCGTTATTTGTATTTGCTGAGCATTGTGGTCCTCAGTTTCTGTCCCTATTGTAGCTGGCGGAGAAAGCACCATATATAAGGGAGTTCCCTTTGCAAATTTGGGAAAACCCTAAAACTCCCCCCTCCTTTCCGCCAAAGCAAAAAACACCCTGGAAATTCACCGGATCGACAATTATTGATCCAGTTCATTCCAGGGTGTATCAGGATTTAGATCAGAACTCCAGCATTTTTTTCTTTAATGCATACTCTACCAGTTCGGGGCGGCTTTTCAGGTTCAGTTTCTCCATGATTTTGGCTTTGTGGGCCTCCACCGTCTTTACCGACACAAAGATCATTTCGGCGATTTCCTTGTTGCCGTAGCCTTTGGCGATCAACGGCAGGATTTCCAGCTCACGGTTGGACAGCAGGTCGAACATGTCCGCAGGTTCCGCCGTCTTGTCCTTCTTGAAAAATTCCCGTACCAGCGAGGTTGCCATTTTGGGATGTATGTATGTTTCCCCACGATAAATGGTGCGAATGGCCAGCAGCAGCTCTTCATCCGGCGCATTCTTCAATACATAACCAGAGGCGCCGTTTTTAAGCACATGAAACAGATATTCCTCATCATCATGCATCGTCAGGATCAGAATTTTGGTGTCCGGGAATTCCTCCTTGATTTTGCCGGTGGCGATCAATCCGCTTTCCCCCGGAGGCATGCTGAGATCCATAATGAGAACGTCCGGCCGCAGCTTCGCCACCAGGGAGTAAGCCTCCAGGCCGTCCGCCGCCCCGCCAATGACCTCCATGTCCTCCTGAAAATTCAGGATCATGGAAAAGCCGCTCCGTACAATGGCATGGTCATCCGCTATGACTATTTTTATCAAGTCTTATTCCTCCCCTTCACCATCACCGACCGGAACCTGCAGAAAAATCCTTGTGCCTTTCCCAACCTCCGAAAACACACTGAAGCTGCCTCCGACCAGCTCGGCCCGCTCCTGCATGCCAAATAACCCGAGTCCGGTGCCGATCGGCTCGCCTTGCAGATCAAAGCCGGCTCCTTCATCTTCAATGATCAGCTGCAGGTTATGGCCGATCTCGGTTAAAGTAACAGTCACGCTGTCCACATAAGCATATTTTAATGCATTTAATACAGCTTCCTGACAGACCCGGTAAATAACGGTCTCCACTTCACTGCCGTAGCGCTTCCGGGACAGATGGGATACAAATTGAATGACAAGCCCGTAGCTTTGTTCAATCCGTTTGAAATAAGTGCGGAAAGCAGCCTCCAGCCCCAGATCATCCAGGGCGGCTGGGCGCAGCTCCACGGACAGATTGCGGATATCATCGAGCAGCCTCATCATGGAAGCCTCGGTTTGCTTCACTTTTTTGAGCACCTGTTCATCATTTGTCACATATTTGAGCACTCTCATATCAACGACGGCGCTCATCAGCTCCTGCGCCACACTGTCATGCAGCTCACGGGAAATCCGTTTGCGCTCATTCTCCTGCGCTTCAATCACGTGCTTCATCATTTTATTTTGAAAGAATCTTTCCTGGGTCTGGAACTGTCTTGTCAAATCCCTCAGCATAAACACACGGACGCCATTCTCCCGATCAACGGTATGGAAGGAAGCGGCATAAGGCACGATCCCCTTTCCCTTCGTTTCCAGATAAACCTGAAAAGACGAAAATTCCTCCTTTTCCGGCATGCTGAAAAAGCAATCCAGGCAGGTACGGTGCTCCGTCTCACTTGTATAGCCCCGGCAAGTGCCACATAACGCCCGATCGGCCCCTTGGTTAAGCTGCAAGAGGACTTCATCACCGATAATGCGCTCGGCAGCCGGGTTCATCGCGAGGTTTTTTCCTTCCTTATTAAAAAAGAAAATCGCTTCAATGCTGTTTTCAAACAGCTTCAGCATCATCGGAATCAACTGGCCTGTCTCCGCTTGTGCCGTCAATTGGCCATCAGTTCCTTTCCGTCGAAATCTCCGAATCCGGTGCGTGCATCATCTGCCATAACTTTCAGCATCTCATCTGTTACCCGATGTTCCTCGTCCCGGAACCCGCCCAGCAGTACACCCGCTACGCGGGCATCATTCCAGAGCGGCACTGCCCCAAGGCTTCTCAGCTTTTCCGATTGCACAATCGGGTAATTAAACAAGCTTTCCGATTCCAGTTGTTGATGAACGGATGGAATTAACAGCGGCTTCCCCGTTTTGAACACCATTCCGGCGATCCCCTTCCCGGATTGAAGCACAATGCGCCGGAAGCGGTCATTCAGGTTGCCAGAGGCGTATTTCCATTTGATCACATAGTGATACTCTTCGGATTCCACAAGAGCAAGAGCCATGAAATCGTAACCGAATGCTTCGCGGACCTGGTCAAGCTTCCGTTGATAATCCACCTTATTATTCATCAGCCTTATCTCCTAATTTAATCTTCTTCCAGCTGCTTGCATAAGCTGGAACAGCGGGCCAAGCCCGCTGTTCTAGTTAGATCTATGTCTTCTATAAAGGATATAACTTCTACTGATATAATTCAATGGAACACTCCACACATGCACCAGGCGAGTGAACGGCCAGAAAGCGAAAATGGTAAAACCCGCAAGCGCATGCAGCTTGAAGGACAGCGGCACTTCCCCCATCAGGGAGGCATCCGGGCTAAGCACAAACAGGCCGCGGAACCAGATCGAAATCGTCTCCCGGTAATCAAACTCAGGCTGTACGGCATTAGTAACAAGTGTGGCGTACATGCCCATAAAAACAATCAGCAGCAACAAGGCATTGACGGCCAGATCGGAGGCCGAGCTTAAACGGCGCACATTGCGGAGGGTGAAGCGGCGCCAGGTAAGAATCAACATGCCCAGAAGCGTGATGATGCCAAAAAAGCCCCCTACATACACCGCGCCAATATGGTAAAGATGATCATTTACGCCCAGCGCATGCATCCACGATTTCGGGATGCCAAGTCCCGCAACATGCCCCATGATAACCGGGATAATCCCGAGATGGAACAGCAGGCTTCCGGCCATCAATTGCTTTTTCTCAATAAATTCGCTCGATTTCGCCGTCCAATTGAACTGGTCTGTCCGATAGCGGAAGATATGTCCGACGATAAATATAACCAAACATACATAAGGGTAAATCACCCATAAAAATTGTTCAAGCATCGCCATTAACGGGCCTCCTCCTGTCTCACACTCGCTTTAAGCGTTTCACGGAGCCCCTTTACCAGATGAAAGTAGGGACTGCGCAACCTCTCCAAGGCCTTGAGCAAATGATAGGTGCCATCCTCGAGGATGGCGAGCAGCATCCGGAAATTGTCAGGTGCTTGCGGATTCGCCATCCACTCGGCGGCATACAGAAACTCGCACATCAGCGGAAGATAGTCGGGCAGTTCCTCCTCCGGCATTTCAAGGCCAAACATTTCATAGAGTATTTTCAATTTGGCCAGCATTTGTCCCCGCTCTTTGGAGTCCTCATATTTAAAATACGTCATATAAAGCGCGCAATCTTTATTGAAATCGAAGGTGGAGGTGTATATTTCCTGAATTTCTTCCAGGCTGAGCTCCTGCATAAGGGACCAATAAGCACGAGCGTGCGTATAAGCGGGATTTCCGGGGAGGAAGGACCTCTCCAGGAAATCCGGATGAAAATCCGTCTTGTCAGGATACATCAGCTGACGGGAGAAGAAACCAAATGACGGCTTAAGATCATAGAGTGTTTTTACATCAATCACGCCATATCCCTCCGTAAAAATTCTCCTCATATATTTGTTTGCCCGTCTTCTCCATTCCGCTGCTCATCTGACTAACAGCTCCACAGCCGCTGCAGCCGCCGCCCATTCCCGGACCTCCAAGCGTATCGCCATAACCGGCCGCGCCCTGCGCACGATACGAATCCATATGGGCTTCTTTATGTGAAGTCGGAATGACGAAACGGTCCTCATATTTGGCGATGGCGAGCAGCCGATACATCTGCTCCGTCTGGCGGGCCGTCATGCCGAGGCGCTCAAGCCGTCTCTGATCAAATTCCTGTCCGGTTGAATAGGCGCGCATGTAGATCCGCATCATAGCCATCCGCTGCAGGGCTTCTTTTACTGCCTCCGTATCCCCTGCCGTGAGCATATTAGCCAGGTATTGGATCGGCGTGCGCATTTCCTCAATAGCCGGAAAAATCATGTCAGGATTGCTGATGGAATCCTTGCCTTCAAAATAGTTCATAATCGGGCTGAGCGGCGGCACATACCAGACCATGGGCAATGTGCGGTATTCGGGATGAAGCGGGAACGCCAGCTTATACTCAATCGCCAGCTTGTAAACCGGTGACTGCTGCGCCGCTTCAATCCAGTCCACCGAGATGCCGTCCCTCTTCGCCTGAGCGATGATTTCCGGATCATGCGGGTCCAGAAACAGGTCAAGCTGCGCTTTGTACAAATCCTTCTCATCCTCCACCGAAGCGGCTTCCTGTACCCGGTCGGCATCATACAGCAGAACGCCCAGGTAGCGGATTCTGCCTGTACACGTCTCCGAGCAAACCGTTGGCAGGCCCGCTTCGACACGCGGGAAGCAGAAGGTGCATTTCTCGGCCTTGTTGGTCTGCCAGTTGAAATATACTTTTTTGTAAGGACAGCCTGTCATGCAATATCTCCAACCCCGGCACGCCTCCTGGTCGACGAGAACGATGCCGTCCTCGTCCCGTTTATACATGGCGCCGGAAGGACATGAGGCCACACAGCCCGGATTCAGGCAATGCTCGCACAGCCGTGGAAGATAGATCATAAACGATTTCTCGAAATTGAATTTAATTTCTTCTTCAATCTTCTGAATATTCGGGTCCTGCGGGCCGGTGACATGAGCACCTGCGAGGTCATCCTCCCAGTTGGGTCCCCAATTCAGATCCATTTTCTCGCCAGTTACCGCAGAATGGGCCTGTGCTACCGGTGAATGCTTCTGTTCCTTCGCAGTCGTCAGGTGCTCATAGTTATAAGTCCATGGCTCATAATAATCCTTCATTTCAGGCATATCGGGGTTGTAAAAGATTTTACCGAGTGCCACCTTAGACAGCTTGCTGCCGGATTTCAGCTCCAATTTTCCTTTTTTGAGCTGCCAGCCTCCCTTATAGACCTCCTGATCCTCCCACCGCTTGGGATAACCGATGCCGGGCTTCGTCTCCACGTTGTTGAACCACATATACTCCGCGCCTTTACGGTTCGTCCAGGTCGTTTTGCAGGTAACGCTGCATGTATGACAGCCGATGCATTTATCCAGATTCAATACCATTGCGACTTGTGCTTTAATTTTCAAGCCAGTTGACCTCCTTCATTTTACGGACCGCCACGTAGACATCCCGCTGGTTGCCAATCGGACCGTAATAGTTGAACCCGTAGCTGAGCTGGGCGTAACCGCCGACCATCTGGGTCGGCTTCAGATGAATCCGGGTAGGCGCATTGTGGCTGCCGCCGCGCGTATCCGTGATTTCGGAGCCCGGCACCTGAATATGTTTGTCCTGGGCATGGTACATGAACATGGTGCCACGCGGCATCCGGTGGCTGACCACCGCCCGTGCCGTCACCACGCCGTTCCGGTTGTATACTTCCACCCAGTCGTTATCCGCAAGCCCGTGCGATTGTGCATCCTCGTTGTTGATCCACACGACCGGTCCACCGCGGAACAGGGTCAGCATGTGCTGGTTATCCTGGTAGGTGGAGTGGATATTCCATTTGCCGTGCGGAGTCAAATACCGCAGCACCAGCGAGTCCTGCCCGCCCTTGATTTCTTTGTCACGCGGACCGAATACCATCGGCGGAAGAGTCGGCTTGTAAACCGGCAGTGCTTCCCCAAACTGCTGAAAGATTTCGTGGTCAATATAGAAATGCTGTCTTCCGGTCAGCGTGCGGAACGGCACAAGCCGTTCAATATTCGTCGTAAACGGCGAGTAGCGGCGCCCCTGCTTGTTCGAGCCGCTGAACACCGGTGTCGGGATCACTTCACGCGGCTGCGCCGTAATGCTGTGGAATGTGATTTTTTCAGCTGCCCGGTCGGCGGAAATATCCTTGAGCGGTACACCGGAATCCTGCTCTGCCTGCTCATAGGCTTTTTGCGACACGCGTCCATTCGTCGCGGAGGACAAATGAAGAATCGTATCTGCCGCCTGGCGGGCCGTCTCCAGCTTCGGCAGTCCGCTTTTAATGGATTCGTCATCATGGACGCCGTTGAGCCGTTTCAGCTCCTCATATTCGTCTGCAACGGAGAAGCTGATGCCGTGGGCCCCTATTTTTCCTTTCGCGAGATTCGGGCCAAGCGAAGTGTATTTATCGTAAATTTTAGTATAATCGCGCTCTACAATACTGAAGTTCGGCATTGTTTTACCCGGTACTGCTTCAATTTCTCCCTTCGCCCAATCCTTTACAGTCCCGAGCGGCTGCGCAATTTCGCCGACTGAATCATGGCCCAACGGGGATGCCACCAAATCCTTGTAAACTCCGGGCAAATGAGCTGTCGCCATTTCCGAGAACACCTTGGCCAGCGAGCGGTAAATATCCCAGTCGGACCGTGACTCCCACAACGGATTGACCGCAGGGTTGAATGGATGCACGAAGGGATGCATATCGGTGGAGGACAGGTCCGTTTTTTCGTACCATGTGGCCGCCGGCAGTACAATATCCGCATACAGCGGAGTTGTCGTCATGCGGAAGTCGAGGGCAACCAGCAGATCAAGCTTGCCTTCAACATCTTCACGCCACACGATCTCTTCCGGCTTCTGCTCCTCATTCGGACGGGCCAGCAGCGCATCGGAGGCGCCAAGCAGATGCTTCATGAAATATTCCTGCCCCTTCGCCGAGCTGGAAATCAGATTCGAGCGCCAGACGAACAGTGAACGCGGGTAGTTCTGCTGAGCACCGGGGTCCTCCACGGCAAAACGGGTGGTACGGTCTTTGATCTGCTCCACGGCGTGGGCGATAATCTCTTCGTTTGTCTTTTTCCCCTGCTGTGCCGCCTCTTCCGCGAACATCAGGCTGTTTTTGTCGAACTGCGGATATGAGGGCAGCCAGCCCAGTCTTGCGGCAAGCACATTGTAATCGGCCGGATGCCGATAGCGGACATCTCCACCCGTAGGCGACTTCAGCGTATCCGTGCCGCTCTCTTCATAACGCCATTGTTCTGTCGCAAAATAAAAGAAGGAGGTTGCATTCTGCTGACGGGCAGCTCCCTGCCAGTCTTTCGCAAAGGCCACAGCAGACCAGCCTTCAATCGGACGGCATTTCTCCTGTCCGACATAATGGGCCCAGCCGCCGCCGTTTACGCCTTGAGATGCAGTCAGTACGACCAGATTCAAGACGGCACGGTAGATGGTGTCGCTGTTGAACCAGTGATTGATGCCCGCCCCCATAATGATCATGGAGCGGCCTTCTGTATCGATGGCATTCTGCGCAAATTCACGGGCGATCTGCACAACCACGGACGCCTTCACGCCGGTGATTTTCTCCTGCCAGGCGGGGGTGTAATGGGATGCTTCATCATCATACCCTTTGCTGTTTAACGGGCTATCGATACGCGCAACTCCGTACTGGCTCATCATCAGATCGTAGACCGTTGCCGCATAGCGCTCCGTACCGTCCGCCATTTGTATCTTCATGACAGGAATCACTCGCTTGAACGTCCCATTGCCGGTATTATCAAAGTACGGGAATGCGATTTCCAGCCACTGCTCTCCATGCCCTTCCACCGTCAGTGCAGGTTCAACCTTCGTTCCGTCCTCATGCTCCAAAATCAGATTCCACTTCTTGTCCTGCTCCCAGCGCTGGCCCATTGTGCCGTTCGGAACCATGCATTCACCAACTGTCTCGTCATAGATGACCGGCTTCCACTCCGCATGTGGCGAAGTCTGCCCGAGATCGCTTGCGCGCAGGAAACGTCCACCTTTCCAGACGCCCTCGTACGGATCAAGCAAAATCAGAAACGGCATATCCGTGTACTGCTTGGCATAGTTGATGAACATCGGTTCTTTGCGTATATGATAGAATTCATCCAAAATGACATGAGTCATAGCTTGGGCCAGCGCGGCATCCGTACCGGGATTAGGAGCGAGCCAGTTGTCGGCAAACTTTACGTTCTCCGCATGATCCGGTGCCACCGACACCACCTTGGTTCCCTTATACCGCACCTCTGTCATAAAGTGAGCGTCGGGTGTCCGTGTAAGCGGTACATTGGACCCCCACATGATCAGGTAACCGGCGTTGTACCAGTCCGAGGACTCCGGCACATCCGTCTGCTCTCCCCAAATTTGCGGAGAAGCCGGCGGCAGGTCTGCATACCAGTCATAAAAGCTCAGCATTTCCCCGCCCAGCAGGGAGATAAAGCGGGCACCGGATGCATAGCTGACCATCGACATTGCCGGAATGGGCGTGAAGCCGGCAATGCGATCGGGTCCGTATTTACGGATGGTGTAGATTAATTGCGCCGAAATAAGGTACAATGCATCTTCCCATTTGACCCGGATGTGGCCGCCTTTGCCACGTGCTGACTTGTAAAACTTTGCTTTCTTCGGATCTTCCACAATGCTCGCCCATGCATCTACCGGGTTGTCATGTTCGGTCAGCGCAGCCTGCCAGAGACGCCACAGCTTGCCTCGGATATATGGAAATTTCACGCGCAGTGGGCTGTATTCGTACCAGGAGAACGACGCTCCCCGCGGACAGCCGCGCGGCTCAAACTCAGGCATGTCGGCGCCGCAGGACGGATAATCGATTTGCTGATTTTCCCACGTAATAATGCCGTTTTTCACAAAAACCTTCCAGCTGCAGGAACCGGTACAGTTGACACCATGTGTCGTACGGACCACCTTGTCGTGGGACCAGCGCTGGCGGTATACATTCTCCCATTCTCTATTTTTTTCTTCCAGAATGGACCAGCTATCAGAATAGCTTTCAAGCGGTTTGAAAAAGTTGAGATGTTTTTTTCTCATCAAGTCCGAACTCTCCTTTGCGGAATACAAGAGCTTATAATGATTCCATTGTTGATTCACTCGATTACCGCCATTATCCCTTTCTCCCGCTCCCATTCCCATTAGGGAATATCCTAAAGCGGACAGGGAAATCCCTCATTCTGCGAAATAAGCTATCAACAGCGCATTTCATTTTGCTGCACAAAAAAGACAGATTGTCATGTATGAGTTCCCCGCCTGCATATTGGTACAAGCGAACTACATATCTTTTTAGTAACCTATTCGATTGAAGAATGCTCTATTGGGGGGATGTCATTGTCAGATGCATTTGTGGCCCGGTCACTTGACGAAATCCGTTTCTGGTCCCGGGTGATGAAGGAACACGCTTTGTTCCTGCGGTTGGGTTTTAGGTGTGAGGACACGCAATTAATTCATGAGGCTCAGCAGTTTCAAGCTATTTTTGAGGACATTGAAAGAAGATCTAATGAGTTCCCGTTAAGTACCGATCCGCATACCATCAGAGAATTTAATACTGAAGTACGTAATGCCGCCGTTCATATTTGGGCTTTTAAAAGAAAGGTATTGGGGCTTATTCTCCAATGTAAACTCCCCGGTCAAAACAACTTTCCTTTATTGGTCGATCATGTTAGCCGGGAAGCAAACTACTTTAGAAACCGGCTTGAGGAACTTAATTCCGGAAGGCTCGAACCCTTGCACGATGCAATCATTGATGAGAATATTTTCTTTCTGAAAATAATGGCGGACCACGCAAAGTTCATTGGTCATTTGCTCGATCCATCTGAACGGAAACTGGTTGAACAGGCAAGGGAGTTTAGTAATGATTTTGATACCCTCATGTACCAAGCGATTGATTTAAGTTCAATGCGTCCGCAATCACAAATCATTCCTTTGCTGAGTCAATTTGTTGACGAGAATCGGGTATCCGTAAAATCTCTGCGGGATTTCAAAAAAACAGCACGTGATTTAATTGAGGAATGCCGTATAAAAAGCATTATCCATCCTTTATTGGCAGACCATGTATTCCGGGAAGCGGAGCGTTTTCTGTTTATTCTGGATATGTTTGAGAGGTCCTTGTCGGGCATGAAGGTAAACAAAAGAGAAATCTTGTTTTGATTAACGAATTAGAATGGAGGATTTATGGTGGAAATACCAGTTAGAGGGATACTGCTTTGCATGAACAGATCCAACTCCGACTCGGAATATGATCACAAATCCAAGCATGATCATAGGTCCCAGCACGATCATAAGCTAGTAATCACCTCGTGGGATGAAAGACCGGTGAACATGCATGTTCATCCCATGGCTGGAAAAACCTCTTTTGACGTAGGACATTACCACCAGTATGCAGGAACTACAGAACCGGCTCCCACCGGCATCCCCCATGTTCACCACTATAATATAGAAACCACTTTCAATGACCAGCATGTTCATTTGCTAAGAGGAACTACAGGTCCCGCCATTCCTTTGCCAAACGGCGGGCATTACCACTATTTTGAGGGTTACACCACCGTGAACGGCAGAATTCCGCACACCCACAGCTATCAAGGCAGAACTGGAAATGAAGTCTAAAAGCCGCAATTCGCATCAGCTAGGCTTTCATATTCTGCACCTTCATACGATCCACGGTTATGGCTTCAAAGAAAACTAAACAAGCTGACGCCGATTGAGTACCGACGCCAGCTTGCAATTTAGTTTTTTTAAGCTTAATTAATATTCAACTCCATGAATCCATTGCAATTTTGAATACTGCTTCATGGGGATTCCTGTTGTATCAAACAAACTTTTATCATCAACATATTTATGCTCGTAAGCAACAGAATATTGTTGTGTTTTGATCCCTTTATATTCAGAGTAAGCTTCCAATTTAACAGGCAGTCCGGTAGCTTTGTCGATCTGAACATATTCATTTATAACCACTTTACTTCCTTCCGGCTGGATATCGTCTTCCAACAAATTCTGACCGGAAAGCTTGATTAGCTTCTTCCCATCCTGCGATTCCAGAAGCCCTTCATTTTTCCACCCTGTTTTGGCAAATTCGGCTTTGCTGTCGGCGAAGGATGTCCATGTATCAACACTCTGTTTTTCCTTTTCTGATAGCTTGTAGTATTTTCCGCTTATAGCCTTCCCGTTTTTATCTCTTGAAACCTCTACCCATTTTGTTCCGTTTTCTTTTAAGTACTGACTGATTGGATGGATTGTTCCATCCTCTTCTTTGGCCATCATGTCGATCCTTTTGTCGTGAGTTACAGGATCTACCCACGTTTCCACAACAGCATTCACACTGCCGTCATCAAGGTACGAGATTTCCTTGGTATATTCAATACGACTTTTCGTTTCTTTGTTTGCAGACTGGATTCCTCCAGCCTCTTTGTTTACGGATTGGGGTCCTCCAGTTGCAGGTTGTGTTGCCATTGCAAATGCTGCAGTTGAAGTAAGCGCCAGTGATGCCATAATTGTGGATGCGATCAATACTCTTTTCATTTCAGTAATCTCCTTATAAGTAATTCAATTTTCAATCAGATGCTTATATTATCAAGATACAGATACGGCCGTTCTGTAATATGACTTTACCAAGTGACTGCATCCAAGACTTATCATAATCCCATCATTTTAGCATCATTTTTTCGTTCTATTGAAAAGACCAGGAGATGGTGAAGCTTTTTTTGTCTTTGGCGATGAGAAATGAATATACAACCGTTTGGCTGCCATCGGTATAATCATGGACTAATGCCATGGACATGCCGGATGTCTGATCATCAACGGGATAATCCTGATCTGCCCCCTCTGACATACTGTTCAAAGGAGGGAACGGCCTATTATCATTGCTATAACCGCCTTCAGGTAATTTCCTGGCATGATCTGATTGCTCAAGGGAAAGCCCTAAATAGTCTTGCCAATGAAGGTAGGCATTGTCGTAATCCACGACCAGGGGTTTGGCTGCCGCATCAATCTTCATCTCGTAAATTTTATTCGTGTCCGCATCCATCGTAAAAGAGATTCGATACTGGTTGGAATACATTGTCATGACATAATAATTAACGACCAGGTCCGGCCTTGACGTATCAAAGCTCGTAAATGAAGATCCCTGAAATCCCTCACTTACGTCGTCTTCCAGATCAGGAAGCAGCTTTTTTTCTCTCAAGGTCTGCAATTCGGCATAACATAATGCGTTGAGCTTTTCCATGTCAGCTGCTGATAATTGTGAGTTCTGAACAACCACAATGTCCTTGGAATGAACACGTTTATCATAGAGAACGCGCAGTTTATCGATTACACTATACTGTGTGGAAGGGTTGCTTGCTTGAGTTTCAATTTTCTGTAAATGAATTTGTCCCAACAACCGCTGATCATTGACTTTGGAAAGCAGCAATGGAAATACTGCAGCAAATACCATCAATGAAATGAGTACAAGAAACAGGATCATGATTTTAAATGTTTTCATTTTCCGTACATCTCCTTAAAACGAATATATACGGAAGTCCCATGACCAGGAACGCTTTCAAAATCCATTTCAGCATGATGTATTTCGATAATCTGTGAGCAGATGGTCAGCCCCAGGCCCGCGCCGCCCTCTGCTCTGGAACGCGATTGATCCGCCATATAAAATGCTTCCGTGATTTTGGACAGCTCTTCCAACTCCATCCCTTTACCATTGTCCGTGATGATGATGTTATAACCCTTGTTGTCCATTTTACCCAGGAAACGAATGCAGCCTTTAGTTTCTATGGATTTTCTTGCATTATCAAGCAGATTGAGGCAGACCGTTTTCATTAAATCAGGCTCTATGAACAAATTCGCCTCATCCGCCTCCATCACCAGTTCAATCCCTTCGTGCTTGAGTATAGGTGAAATCACACTTTGCACGGATTCAAATAAATGAGACGCAGGAACCCTTTTCATGTTGAATTGCTGTTTTTTCAATACGATCAGATCCATTAATTTGAACGAAAGGGCCTCCAGCCTTCTTCCTTCCTGAAAAATATGATTGGCATACAAGATCATCTGCTCCTGTTCAACGTTTCTCGAACGAAGCATATCTGCGTAACCGATGATCGAGGTCATAGGTGTCTTTAGTTCATGGGCAAAACTTGCAATAAAATGTTCCTGACGCCGTGCAGCATCTTCCAGCTCCGCCACCATATGCTCCAGGCTTCTGGACATATGGCTGAAAGCCTTGGCAAGCAAACCGATTTCATCATTACTGTCCTGGAAAGCCGGAAGTTTAAAATCCCCTTCAGCAATGCTCATGGTTGCCCTGGCAAGTGTTTTGATGGGTTTGGTCAGCCAGTAAGCAACAACCAATATCAGAATAAAGCTCAAGCCAATCATGCCAAAAATCAAGCCATAAAAAATCTGGTATTGATTTTCCCTGCTTTTAAATATTGAGGTAATGTCCCGGTAGGTTTCCAGATAAAGGGTTTCTCCGTCAGACACAATCGTGCTGGCAACCCTGACGAAATACTGTTCGCCTTGCGGCACTACTTCATAACCTTGGGTACTGTGATCCAGCCTTTTGATCACTTCATTGTCAAATCCCGGAATTCCGGTGGTATGGATGGTTTGATAATTGCTGTTGCTGATCCGGAATGGCACAGTCCCGTTGGAAGTACTCACGGTAATCGTCTGTAAAGCGCTTTTAATCAGGCTATCCTGCAACTGACGCTCCTTCTGTTTCAAAGCAATTTTATCAGTATAGGCTACGCCGGCACTTTGGTATGTTTTCGAAAGTTCTTTGTCCAAAGATGTCCTCAGAATAGCATTTTCTTTGAAAGAATAACCTATTTCCTGCTTTAAAGCAGATTGAAAGAGCGTGTTGATCATAATCGAACTGCCCAGGCTGAACATAAACAAAGTAATAATGCTTGTACTGAAAAAAAACTTCCAAAAGAGCTTCATTGGTTCACCACAAATCGGTAACCAACTTTGTAGACCGCAATAATTTTATCTTCCCATCCTATCTTTTTTCGCAGCCTCTGAACGTGCAAGTCAACGGTTCGGCTGTCTCCCATGTAATCATCGCCCCATATTTTTTCATAGATTTGTTCCCGGAAAAGAGCGATGTTTTTACTGCGAACAAAGAGCAACAGCAACTCATACTCTTTCAATGTCAGTGTAATCGTGTCCTCTCCCTTTGTAACAATGCGGGAAAGGGTATCAATAGAAATATCAGCAATTTCCAAATAGCGATCATTTTTTTTATTACGCCGTAAAACGCTTTCGACACGGGCAAGCAGCTCAATGATCTCAAAGGGTTTGCCCAGATAATCATCTGCCCCCAGCTTAAGCCCCCGTACTCTCTCCTCCACACTCGCTTTAGCTGTAATAAAAATAACAGGAATATCCCGTGGTTTAATATATTCAAGCAGCTCATACCCATTGATCATAGGCAGCATAATATCAAGCAAAATCAGGTCATAGCTGTTTTGTTCAATCAGTTCAGCAGCCTGTCCTCCATCAAAGGCACACATACAACGGTATCCGGCATCAGTAAGATTTATTTTAATTAAGTCGGATATGTTTTTTTCATCTTCAACAATAAGTATATTAATCATTCGTAGTTCACGTAGAATCCGTCCAAATGGCCTCATATTAGAGGTGGCCGGATTGCTTTCCTTTCTTCCGAATCTAATTTTGTTGGGAGTTGATGTTGCATCCATTGATTATACTTGAAAAATGCATCAAAATTGCATCATCAGCAATCGGATATGTCATCCAACTTCTGTCACTTTCAAATCGTTGACAAAATCAAAAGCTGAATATATAGTGTAGACATCTACACAAATCAAAGGAGAATTTTATGCACAGCATTTTCGATACGTACCCCTATAGTCTATACATTAAACATATCGCGCAAAAGGTTCGGGAAATCCTTGACCAGCTGCTGAAAAATCATGGCTTGAATAGCTCACAAGCGATTCTTCTGTCACATATTCATCAATCCATAGAAGAGAATGTGGAGGTCAACCGCAAGTTTCTGGAGAAAACAATGGCTCTAAGCGGTCCGTCTGTGACAAACCTGTTGAACGGTCTGGAGAAATCCGGATTTATCATACGCAGCAGTAACCCTACCGACGGACGCAACCTCCGCGTTGAGATCACAGCCAAAGCCAAACAATTTCTTAATGAGAGGAGTGATGCCTTCTCGAAATCGGAAGAATTGATCACCCAAGGAATGTCGGATGCCGAGAAAGCCATGTTTGTTTCTTTGCTGACCCGTGCCTTTGAAAATGTTGAAAAGCACATGTCAAAAAGATGAATTTGCTATGTGCATGTTTATTTTTTTAAACAAATATGTAGACGACTACGTAATACGTGAAAAAGGATTCGGTAGGACATTGTAAAACATAATGAGAGGATGTTGTTATCATGATTATCGTTACCGGAGCCAGCGGGAAATTGGGTGGGGCAGTAGTAAAGCAGTTGCTTAAGCGCGTGCCTGCCGGACAGATCGGTGTCAGCGTGCGCGATCCGCATCAGGCACAGAAGCTTCAGGAACTTGGAGTTCGTGTCCGTCAGGGCGATTTCGACGATGTCGAGAGTCTGTATCACGCCTTTGAAGGGGCATCACAGGTTCTCATCGTTTCGTCAGGCACCCTGGGTGAGGCTGGTATCAGGCAGCATCAAACAGCGATTGACACGGCAAAGAAGGCAGGGGCTAGCCGAGTGTTATACACAAGTCACATGGGCTCTTCCCCGACATCACACTTCGCTCCCATGATTCACCATGATGCTACCGAAAAACTGCTGCAAGCATCAGGTATGGCTTTCACGTCCCTCCGTAATGGTTTCTATATCGCATCGGCATTAATGTTGATCGGTGGAGCTTTACAAACAGGGGAACTGATCGCTCCTGAGGACGGTCCGGTTGCCTGGACAGCCCACTCTGACTTGGCCGAAGCTACTGCGGCGATTATATGTGAGCAGAAATTTGATGGCCTAACTCCCAATCTTACCGCATCCGAAGCCATTGACATGGAAGGCATTGCGACAATCGCTTCTGAGGTTCTGGGGCGGACTATCCGCCGAATCGTTGTGTCTGACGAAGAATTTAGGGATCATATGCTGTCTCAAGGCGTGCCGGAAGCGAGTATAAATATGCGGTTAGGTGTGTTTCGGGCCAGCCGTCAGGGCGATTTCACGCAAGTCGATCCTGCTCTGGCTAATTTGATCGGTCGCCCCCCATTGAGTTTTAAAGAAGTCTTGATGGAGTCGATTTCTCAGCAACAAGTTTGATTGCGTTAGCACATGCAAATAGGGCATCCAATGGGATGCCTTATTGCTGTCATGATCCTTTAACGACCTGGATGTTATTGATAAAACCATCTTCTGGTGTAAATATCGGAGTGAATTTTTTACTTTTCACATCATATTCGTATAACCCGCGTTTATTTTTTACAATAGCAATGGTATAGATCTTGTTGCCCTCACTTGAGTAATTAGCATCACCTCTTTGTAATCTTGCCGCTTCCCATTGGCTCACATCGGTTGAACGATCAGCAAGTTCAAAATCAATCACAGTAGACGGGCCTCGGTTATATTCCTTGTCAGAAAAAGCAATGACGTGACCATCTTTATGCATCAGCATCCGAATCCAGTAATTCTTACTAAAAAGCTTTCTCTTCTCTTTTAAATCAAAGTCTGTCTCATATACCGTATGAGTTGGCATTTTAAAATTATTTTGCCCAGCCGGTCCGTCCTGGTGTGCAAGACTATAATTTCTCTGCTTTAAGGAATACGCAGAAGCATAGATTTTTTTATTTTTGTGATCCACTGTAATGGCTTCTATGAGTGTATCTTGATCTCCCCAAAGTGTCATTTTTCTGGTTTTGAGATTGATCGATCCTAGTCTTATCGCCTGTTCTCCTTTAATATTAGCAACAAAAAACAATTGATCTCCTGATGGAATCACATAATTGACGGCAAACAAATTATCAGTAAGCTGAGTGCTATTATTGCTGCTTAAATCTCTAACAAAGATTTGATCTCCGTATTCCTGATCAGTGCCTACTCTTTGTGTGTAATAAACTAACTGATTCGCTTTATCGTAATAGCCCAAAGGATATTGAGCAGTATAATCGAATTCAAAAATCTTCTCCGTTTTTTTTGTAGAAGTATCGTAACTTAAAACCTGCGTTTTACTTCTCCATTTTCATTGGTCGTTGCATATTCCGAGTAAGACATGGTAATGTAATCTGCTGCAGGCTTTGTTATTTTCACCTCTGAATTAGCATCAGGATTGTTATTTTGAATGTTTTTTTCTTCTGAGATGACTTCTTTAGACGAGCATGCGACCAGTAGTACAACTATCAGCAATAAAGATATCAGGATTTTTAATTGTTTCTTCAAATCACTCTCTCCTCAATTCCCAGGTTCTATAATCAAGTATGCCTATGGCAGAAAGCCATAGGCATACTTATTAAACTAAAATCGATAATAGTATCTACCTGGGAAGGATAGCGAGTCACTATACGTATAACCGAATTGTTGACTACTCCATCCCCAGAAATAATTATCTAATACTGCATCAGGAAGAGATCCAATATCATTTTTATATACGGTTTTCGAAATATCCGTATCTAGAGCTCTTGCTGTTATCGGAGTATTCTGTACTGGATTATCGATTTGCCGTTTAGTAGCAACGTCACCCGCACCAAGCGTTTTACCACTCGATCCTACTGTTCCGGAGCCACCAACACCCGCCCGGAAAACGGTAAATCTACCTTCTCCCGTCACTGCACCTGCTGAGATAGTTACTTTCTGTCCTGAACCATATGTGTATGTACCTGCAGGTAAGCGTCCAGGATAAGGAACAGTAGTAGATGGAATGTCTGCTGCTATTGCTTGCTTCGATGCCATGCTTTCATCTACATAAACACGAACGATATGTCCGTCTGAACCGTACATCACTGCTATTCCTAGAGCTGGTTCGGGCAAATCCCACCCGAGGTCAACAACAGGTAAGTCCTTTACAGATTCCGCTACGGATTTAAAAAACTCATCCTCGGCAGCTCTTCCTTCAATATCTGGCACTTCTTCTTGCCCTAAGCTCTTCAAACCTTGTTGTTCGTCAGCATGTTCCTCGGCACTTGTGTCGTATGTTACGATTGGTTCCAGGTCTGCATCATAAGTAAGAGTTGTTCCAGGTTCAAAAGTGGTAGGAATTTGGTGTTTGATCAAATCAAGGTCAAGCAATACGTCTTGCGATAATTTGCTATCCGCTAGAGTATCCTCGGCAGCAGATGCCACTAAAGTGGGCGACAAAAATAAAGCAGCAGAGAGACTTAGAGTCACCCATTTAAAAGTTGGCTTGGACGATTTCATACTTTCTTGCCTCCTAATCAGTAGTAATTTTTTAGCAGTTACATGAGAGAAATAACGCTTTTTATTACTTCTGCTGTTACAATCTAAGGTGCAAGAAATTTTGATCCCTCCTTTCATCTATCCAACAATAGTCATTATATATCAATAAAAATGAGATTTTGTTGCATTTTATTCATAATCATGGGTTTTTATGTGGTAGTTTTCTATTTTCTATGAATATTCGTCGTCATATAGCAGCATTCTCATCTTTCCAGAAGCCGGTAAAGTCCCATCTTTAACCTTCCTCAGTCATAAAGAAAAAACTCCTACAAATAATCATCGTTAAATCCATGATTATCTATAGGAGTTTATCTTCATTTATCCATACTCAGTTTTTATCCATCCACTGAAAATGGAACGTTTCTTCGCGGTTTGTCCGCTGGAAGGTATGGGCTCCGAAGTAGTCCCGTTGTGCCTGCAGCAGATTCGCTGGCAGACGCTCGGAACGATAGCTATTCTCATGCAGTTCGCTGGTGCTTACATTCAACATATCCTTCAGGATGTGGTACGCTTCGCCGATGAAATAGTTGGTATTTGCTTTTTAATTGAATCCAGATCAATGCATGTTTCTAGTTTCCCTAATTCCATTTATATACGTTATGCTTTTATTCGCTTAGCCTTGCAGCTCGGACAGCCGGATGCCGCGATGCTCGCGCGCCGACTGGTTAGCCGCTTCCATCAGCTTGGTCAGTTCAACGGCATAAGCCACATTCTCATCAGCCGTGGTATCTTGCTGAATATGACTAATCCATTGCTCAAACGCACTCTCCCGTGGTCCTGGAACCGGAAGTTCTACCCAAGCATCCTTATATTCTTCTTTCCGCGAAGTGCGGATCAACAGCTTTTCATCCGGCGTTCCGTAGAGAATCGAACCTTCCGTCCCATGAATTTCGACGCTGAATGGAGAGAAGTTGTTCACGAACCCCGCTTCAACAATTCCGATTGCACCCGATGGCGTCGACAGCGTTGCAACGGCGTTATCCTCTACTTCTTTTCCCGTAACATAGCCAAACTCCGCCTTCACTTCCTCCACATCCTGCTGCAGGAACAGCCTTGTCAAATACATCGGATGGCAGCCCAGATCAATCAAAGCACCGCCCAGGCAATCTTCCAGCTTGTAGAAAGAGGATGGCAGCCAGCCCGCTGTCGCCCCGTTATGGGATAAGCGGACTCTCACCTGAGTGACCTGGCCGAGCAGCTCCTGATCCAGAATGTCGCGAATCGCCAGTGTGTAGCCGTCGTTCAGCCTTGGCAGTGACACGGTCAACTTCACCTTGTTACGATCCACGGCATCCAATATTTCGTTCACTTCATGTAGCGTCGGCGCCAGCACCTTTTCGGTAAAAATATGCTTGCCTGCGGCAGCCGCCTTCAACATCACATCGCGGTGCATATAGGTTGGAGCATCCACAATGACCGCATCGATGTCATCCTGCGCAAGCATTTCATCCAGAGAAGCATAAAACGCCACACCTTGCTGATCTGCAGCTTCTTTACCCCGCTCCTGATTTTCATCCCAAACCGCTACGATTTCGGTATCAGAATGCGCCCCCGCCTGCTTGGTATAATCCCATGCATGAACATGCCAATAGCTAATTTTTCCGATTCTGATCATTTCCCGCCACCTCTTCAAAATAGACCGTTTTCCCCGTTCGCGCCGACTCGTAGATCGCTTCCAACACTTCCGTTACAACAAGCGCCTGTTCCGGTTTCACCATCGGTTCTGTACCGGATAGGATACTCTCGATCCAAAGTCTGCACTCGCGGGCTGCTTGGCTTTCCGATTTCCCGTCAAAATATGCGACTCCGCCCGTATTCAGTTCAGGCAGTTTCGTATACAGTTGGCCGAACTCTTCCCCGTTGATCCGCAACCCGTCGCGCATATCAGCACCAGCCTCGGTTCCGCACAACGTAGATTTGGCCTCGTCTACGTCCAGCGTGTTCAGCGCCCAACTGGATTCCAGCACAACGGTTGCGCCGTTTTCCATCGTAATAAAACCAAATGCCGAATCTTCGACGGTAAACCTCTCCGGATCCCATGGACCGAATGCATTCGCAGCGTCTTTTTTGCCGCCGAGTTTATGGTACACATTCCCGACAACGCTTTTCACCTTATAGTTGTCCATCAGCCACAAGGTCAAATCAAGCGCATGGGTGCCGATGTCGATCAGCGGGCCACCCCCCTGTTCCTCTTCGTTCAAGAATACGCCCCAAGTCGGTACAGCACGTCTGCGGATCGCATGGGCTTTGGCAAAATAAATATCGCCCAAATCGCCGCGTTCTGCTATTTTTTTCAGCAGCAGCGAATCCGGCCGGTAGCGGTTGTCATAGCCGATGGTGAGCTTTTTGCCTGTGCGTTTCGCGGTTTCCAGCATCGCTCTGGCTTCTTTGGCCGTTTTAGCCATAGGTTTTTCGCACATGACGTGTTTTCCAGCTTCCAAGGCATCGATCGTAATAAAGGAGTGGGATTTGTTAGGTGTGCACACATGAATCAAATCGATGCTCTCATCTTTAAGCAATTCTTTATAATCCGTATATATGGCGATATCCTCCCGGCCGATTTTGCGGGCTGATTCGATTGCGCGCTCCTCGATAATATCGCAGAATGCCACCAATTCGACGTTTTTCTGGGCACTCAGACTTGGTATATGTTTGCCGTTAGCGATTCCGCCGCAGCCGATAATGCCGACACGTAATATTTTTTGTTCCTGTATAGTCATTAACTTGATCATCTCCTTCCATTAACAAGTAACGTAAGGATATCAAAATCGACTCAGAAGTAATACAATGAAGCTATTCGAAAGTATAAAATATTTGTCATGGTTAATCGAGGTGCTGAAATGATGACCGAGCCGTATTTTGAATCCAACCGGTCCCAATCCGGGTCGATCCATTATCCTTATGAAAGCATGATCCACTTCGGTAAAGAGCCGCGCTGCCTTGTGGAACCCCACTGGCATCTGTATATTGAAATCCTATATTTTCTTTCCGGCAAGGCCAAGGTTTATTTGGGAGGCAAATGCCATGTCCTTGGGCAAGGCGATCTGATTCTGATTCATTCCCATGAAACGCATTCGATTTATTCCTTGGATGACAAGGTCTCTTATATCGTCGTTAAATTTGATCCCGAGATTCTGTATTCGACTTCCCGGACCATTCTGGAATCAAAATATATTCTGCCGTTTACCCTAGCCGAATCCAGTAGTCAGCGAGTTTTTACCGAGCCAGAAATTAAGGATACGCCCATTCCCGGCATGATCTGGGAGATTTATAATGAATTCAGCGCCAAAAGCTTTGGCTTCGAGCTTGCCGTGCGTACTCTCATCTGCCGCGTTTTTTTATGGTTCCTGCGCCAGACCCGTCACCAGCATTGGAACTGGGAGGTGGCGCATTCGCTGAATGACAGCGACTACCAGATGCTGCAGAAAGTGTTCGAATATATCGACTATAACTATATGAACGATATTAATGCCCAAACCGCCGCCCGCCTGTGCAATATGAGCTACAGCTATTTTTCCAGAAGATTCAAGGCAATCATGGGCAAAACATTCACCAATTATTTGAGCTACATTCGGATTACCAAGGCGGAGAAACTTCTCCTCACAACAGATAAAAGCATGACCGATATCGCGCTGGAAGTCGGTTTTTCTAGCTCCAGCTATTTCATCCAGCAGTTCAGAAAATACAAAGATATTTCTCCCAACCATTTCCGTAAAAAAGGAAAAGCCTGACACGTGGAGTCAGGCTTTTTCAGCGAGTAGCACAGGTAACCTCCCATAAGACTGGTCGCGCATCCAAAGGCGAATTCTCTGTGGGCAAATAAAAGTGTGGTGGTGACCACATTCAGTCAAAAAACTCCTACAAATAATCACTGTTAAATCCATGATCATCTGTAGGAGTTTATCTTCATTTATCTATGTTCAGTTTTTATCCATCCATTGAAAATGGAAGGTTCCTTCGCGGTCTGTGCGCTGGAAGGTATGGGCTCCGAAGTAGTCCCGTTGTGCCTGCAGCAGATTCGCTGGCAGACGCTCCGAACGGTAGCTGTCATAGTATGCCAGAGCGGATGCAAAAGCAGGAACTGGAATGCCTCTCGTAACGGCAATCGCTACCACTTTTCTCCATGCTTCCTGGTAGCTTTCAATTACGCCGCCGAAGTAATCGTCCAGGAACAGGTTTTTCAGCTCAGGGTTGCGGTCATACGCATCCTTGATGTTTTGCAGGAATCTGGCGCGGATAATGCAGCCACCGCGGAAGATCATCGCAATTTTGCCATAGTCGAGATTCCAGTTATATTCTTCGGAAGCAGCTCTCATTTGCGCAAAGCCTTGCGCATAGGAAGCGATCTTGCTGGCATACAGCGCTTTGCGGACGGCTTCAATAAGTTCTTTAGCATCGCCGTCAAAGCTTGCCGCAGCAGGACCGTTCAGCTTTTTGCTTGCCGCCACACGCTCTTCCTTCATGGCCGAGATGAAGCGGGAGAATACAGATTCCGTAATAATGGAGAGCGGTACGCCCAGATCCAGGGCGCTTTGGCTGGTCCATTTGCCCGTTCCTTTTTGCCCTGCGGAATCAAGAATTACATCGACCATCGGTTTGCCTGTTTCCGGGTCTGTCTTGGAGAAGATGTCAGCCGTAATTTCGATCAGGTAGCTGTCCAGTTCGCCTTTGTTCCATTCGGAGAAGATTTCATGCAGTTCGCTGGTGCTTATATTCAAAACATCCTTCAGGATGTGGTACGCTTCGCCGATCAACTGCATATCGCCGTACTCGATGCCGTTATGCACCATTTTCACATAATGGCCGGCGCCGTCCGGTCCGATGTAGGTCGAACAAGCGTCCCCGTTCACTTTCGCGGAAATGGCTGTCAGAATAGGCTCTACCAGCTCATACGCTTCCTTCTGGCCGCCAGGCATGATGGCCGGTCCCTTCAATGCGCCCTCTTCACCTCCGGAAACACCTGCCCCGATAAAACGCAGTCCTTTGGCTGACAATTCTTTATTTCTTCTTTGTGTATCAGGGAAATAAGCATTGCCGCCGTCAATCAGAATATCCCCTTCATCCAGGTACGGTACCAGCTGATTAATCGTGTCATCGGTGGGCTGTCCAGCCTTAACCATAATTAAGATTCTGCGGGGCACTTCCAGGGATTGAACGAATTCTTCAATGCTGTATGTACCCGCAAAATTTTTCCCTGGGCTTTCTTCCAGCAGCTCCTTCGTTTTTTCAGCAGAACGGTTATATAAAGAGACCGAAAATCCCTTGCTTTCGATATTCAGGGCCAGGTTCTTACCCATGACCGCAAGACCAACGACACCAATTTGTTGTTTGCTCATTGTTATATCCTCTTTTCGTCATTAATCTATCTCAAAAGGCACTGCGACCAGCGGCGGCCTTTTGCTGCCAGCCGCCGCGCTCGCCTGAACAAGGTTAAATGCTGATCACTTGCATTTCTGAATTATTGCACTGCTTTTTTCCAGTCGTTTGCGAATTTCTCCAGACCTTGATCTGTCAATGGATGTTTGGAGATTTGTTCAATAACGCTAAACGGAACGGTTGCGATATGAGCGCCGGCCATAGCAACACGAGTTACGTGATCCGGATGTCTTACGGAAGCTGCGATGATTTGCGAATCCAGGTTGTGAATGCGGAACAATTCAGCAACTTTGACAATCAGCTGCACGCCATCTTCGGAAATATCGTCCAGACGACCCAGGAATGGAGAAACATAAGTAGCACCTGCACGGGCTGCCAGCAGAGCCTGGTTCGGTGTGAAAATCAGCGTTACGTTCGTTTTCACGCCTTTTTTCGTCAGATAACGGCAAGCCTCAAGGCCAGGCAGTGTCATAGGCAGCTTAATGGTAATGTTTTTATCGTTGTTGTTGATTTTGATCAGCTCTTCAGCCTGGGCAATCATTTCTTCGGCTGTTATGGCGTCAGGAGTCACCTCGGCGGACACCGATTCTACCTCAGGCACAGCTTGCAAAATTTCTTCAATCCGTTTTTCGAAGGACACGCCTTCTTTAACCACGAGGGACGGGTTGGTGGTTACACCAGACAGAACGCCGATTTTGTATGCTTTCTTAATGTCTTCCAGGTTTGCAGTGTCTACAAAAAATTTCATCGTAAATTACCTCCATGTAATAAATGATTAATATATATGAATTAAGGGGTTACCAGGGAATATGCAGTGCTTTCGCTCTTCTCTTCATCCTTGGCGTCAAACCACCAATGATAGCCGTCCCTTGCGAGCAGCTTATCCGCTTCGGCGGGTCCGTAGCTGCCTGCTGCATAAGGAAACAGCGGAACGAGATTTTCCTCGAAGGCTTCCAGGATCGGCTGCACCCACTGCCAGGACAATTCGACTTCGTCCCAATGGGCAAAATACGTTGCATCACCATGGATTGCGTCATAAATCAGATTTTCATAAGCCTCCGGCAAATCAGCCCGGCTCGAATGCAGCTCGATGTTCACCGGCTTGATCTCCCCTTTATGTTGAGGATCGTTCATATTCAACTGCAGCGTGATGCTTTCATCTGGACTCATTTCGATGACGAGCAGATTTGGCCGCAGGGAGCTGTCCTTGACTGAACCCAATTGAGCTAACGGATCTTTAAACTCGATGACAATCCGTGTGGACTTCTCTTTCATTCTTTTACCCGTTCGGATATAGAAAGGAACACCCTTCCAAAAATAATCATCAATCTGCATTTTAGCTGCGATAAATGTATCGTTCATCGAATCTGGAGCAATTCCGGGCTCGGAGGTATAACCGGCTACCGGCACACCCTTGATGTTTCCTTCCCGGTATTGGCCGCGGATGATATTCAGACTGACATCCTGCTTGCGAACCGGCTCCAGCGCTTTGACAACCTGTTTCTTCTTCTCGCGCATCTGATCAATGGTGCTGTCATGCGGAAGCTGGATCGCCGTCATCATGAGCAGCTGCAGCATATGGTTTTGGAACATGTCACGCAGTGCGCCTACATGATCGTAATAACCTGCTCTTTCTTCGACGCCTACCGTTTCATTAGCAGTTATCTGGACGTTGGAGATATAGCGATTTTTCAGCAAGGCTTGCAGGACAGGGTTTGTTGCCCGCAGTGTTTCAAGTCCTTGCACCATCGGTTTGCCGAGATAATGATCAATACGGTACACTTCGTCTTCCATAAATGATTTGCTCAGGTTCTCTTGAAGCTCTCTGGCTGACTGCAAGTCATGACCGAAAGGCTTTTCAATGACAAGACGTTTCCAGCCCTGGGTTGAACCAAGTCCGCTGGCTTGAATGTTAGCTGCGATCGGTTCGAAAAATTCCGGTCCTACAGACAGGTAAAAAAGACGGTTTTGCGGAATGCCGAGTTCTTGTTCCCGCTTTTCCACCAGTTGCAGCAGCTTCTCGTAGTCTTCCTTACGGCCGATATCCAGCACGCTGAAGCGGAACGCCTGCACAAATTGCTTGATTTTTATTGAATCCGCTGCCTCCCGTCTGGAGAATTCGTGCAGCGATTGCTCGACATTCGCCTGGAAGGTTTCGTCAGACCATTCTCTCCGTCCAAGTCCAATCAGGGAAAAGGATTCCGGTAGCTTCTGGTCGATAAACAGATTATATAAAGCGGGATAAATTTTTCTTTTGGCTAGATCGCCTGTTGCTCCAAACAAAATAAAGGTTGCTGGTTCCATCTTCCTTACTCCTTTCCAAAGAGCTGCTTGATCTCCCGTATGGCAAAGGTGTCTTTGCTGCTTTTCATTGACGGTTGTTTTTGGCAAGCTCTGGTTTGTTCTTTCTGGTTCTACTATAATACTTTTAGAAGCCATATAAGTAATTGATAAATTTAAGAGGAGATATAGATCACATTTATGAGTATAAATTATGAGCTTTACAAGGTTTTTTATTGGGCAGCGAAAACAGGCAGCTTGTCCCAGGCAGCCAAGGCGTTATATCTCACCCAGCCCAGCGTCAGCCATGCGATCAAGCAGCTGGAGGACAGCTTCGGCATCACGCTGTTTCACAGAAATGCCAAAGGTGTGGTCCTTACGCAGGAGGGCGCTGTTCTATATTCCTATATCGAGCAGTCGCAAATTTTAATCACATTGGCCGAGGAAAGAATGGCTGCCCTTAAAAATCTGGAAAGCGGCGAGCTGCGGGTCGGTGGCAGTGAATCGCTGTTCAAGCATTATCTGCTTCCTTTCATAGAGAATTTCCATGAACAGTACCCGGATGTCAGATTACAGCTTAACCATGGGACGACCCCGGAAATTATCGCTTTTCTCAAGGAAGGCCGAATTGATTTGGGCGTTGTGCGCATGCCGATTGTGGATGCTCAATTGGACGTCAAGGAAAGCTTTCAGTTGAGGGAGTGCTTTGTGGCGGGTGAGCGATATGCCGAGCTGAAGCACGAGATTTTGCCATTGGAAAAGCTGCAGCAGTACCCGGTCATATTGTTCTCACGCAACAGCCGGGTACGGGTGGGCATTACGGAGCTGTTCGAAAGCTACGGCTACCATCTGAAGCCGGATATCGAGGTTGGCAGCGTGGACCTGCTCATCGAGTTTGCGCGGCGGGGACTTGGAATATCCTATGTGACCAGGGAGTTTGTGACAAAGGAGCTTGAGGAGGGTTCGTTGTTCGAAATCCAGTTGGATGTGAAGCTGCCACCTTCGCGTGTTGGCATCATGACGATGCAGAACTTGCCGTTGTCCAGTGCTGCCAACAAATTTATTGAACTTCTTCTGGAAAAGGACCTCCGTAATTAACGCTAAAAGACCGCTTGCCGTTGTTTAGGCTAAGCGGCCTGCCTTTTGGTATCATTCATGTTCATGAGGACACCGGTTTACTGGCAGCAATATTTCCGACGACACTGTTGCCTTCTACCAAGGTTGCAGGAAGGAAATCCTGCCGGTTTGTGAACTTGCCCTCCATCATTTCCAGCAGCCACTGGATGGCAAGCTTGCCGAGCGCTTTCTCATCCTGGAGAATACGGGTGAAATTCCAGCTCTGCAGACTGGGCTCCGGCCCGTCAAAGCATAAAATAGAAAGGTCCTCCGGGACGCGTAAACCGAGCTGCTCTGCCGCTCTCTTGGCCAAAACCGCGATGTTATACTCCATGGCGAATAAAGCGGTGATGTGCGGATTGCGCATCAGATGCTTTTTGATTTGCTCGATATCCTGCTCCATCGTTGCCCCGGAGGAAGGCTGTGTGCTCTCAATCGCGGTAAGCCACAGCTGCCTGTCCACGACCGCGTTTCTTTCCGCATAGGCCTGCACAATCCCGTCCAAACGGTCTTCCACCGTCGTAATTCCGATCGCGCGCGGCGATACAATGCCGATATGCTCGTGACCCAGGCCAAATAAGTATTCCACTCCCATTTTGGCGGCGGCTGTATTATCGCTGGACACGGAAGTCGCGGCGACCCCCTTGAAGCACCTGTCGATCAGGACAAACGGGAAGCGGTTGACCACCATTTTCAAAATTTCCGAGCTGTAATGCTCCGCTTCCGCCGGATAAATAAGAAGTCCGTCAACGCCGAATTCCAGCAGCTCTTTGATCATTTTTTCCTCTTTGGCCGGTTGGCCCAGGGAACGCTTCAAAATCACAAAGCATTTGCCATCCGAGGCTTCCTCAATGCTTGCGATGAGCTTGCTTCCGTAGGTGTCGTCGAAGGCGGTCACGATCAGACCAAACAGCGGTTTGCGCTCGTTATCCTGTACGATTCGGTTCGCGCCCTGATCTCCTGACACGAATGTGCCTTTACCCCGCTGCCGGTATACTGTTCCCTCTTCAACCAACTTCTCCAACGCTTTCTTGCTCGTAATCCGGCTGACGCGAAAGTCTTCAGACAGCTCCTTTTCCGATGGGACACGGTCGCCAGCCTTGTACTTTCCGGACACGATGTCCTGCTTCAATGCCTGGTATACTTGTTCATATAAAGCTTTCATCCCAGCCTCCACCTCATAGCCTTCTACATCCTTCTATTGGGAATTGGCGAATCCCTATCTATTTAAAAAGCCCTCCAAGTATAATTACCTCTATATTATACCGGAAGGGCTGTTGGCTCGTTTATTTTTTTAGCTGTACGAGAAAGGTTTTGATTTCATAGGGCTTGATGTCAAAGGAGAATGGCCCATGCTCAGGAACATCGTCTGTGGCTCTCTCCAGCAGATCGCATTCCTGCCAGGAGGCGATGTTCAGCCCGCTGCTGATCTCCACCCGTCCTCTGGCCCCTGCAAATTCATGCAACCGGATGACGATATGCTCACCCTCTTCCGACTTTTTTATGGCATCGATCATGACGTGATCGCAGTTCAGGGAGAACATGGACAGGCTGCCGCTCCGTCCCTCGATACCGGTAAGAGGGTTATTGAGATCCCATGCTTCCCGGACCGTCCCGCCCTCATACCAGCCGGATGCGTGCGGCAGCAGTGCATACGTAAATACGTGCTCGCCCTGATCCGCCTGCACATCCGGGTAGGTTGCCGATTTCAGCAGCGTCAGGCGAATGACATTATCCTTGATATCATGGCCGTATTTGCAGTCATTCAGCAGGCTGACACCATAACCGGTTTCAGACAGATCCGCCCATTGATGGCCCACCGTTTCAAAGCGCGCGTAGTCCCAGCTCGTATTCCAGTGAGTCGGCCGCTTGACATTGCCATATTGAATGTCATAGGTCGCTTCCGTTGCCCGCACATCTACGGCGAAGGCCGCTTTCAGCAGCTGGTCCTGCTCGTGCCAATCGATGTGCGTCTCAAAATCGATCCGCGGATTGTCGGCATACAGAACCATATTTTGTGTGATCATGGACCGGTTGTACGACCAAGTGAACTGAATGACGGTGCGGACTGGTCCCTTCTCGGTAACTGTGCACCCAGTCAAATCCGTAATCTCCTTCATCTTCTCCTGGTAATAAATATCGATATCCCAGGCATCATACTGCATCGGTTTATCCTCGAATACCTGCAGCACATTGCCTCTGGCTCCCCGAGCCAGTACATCACGCCCGTTCTTCACATCAAAAATACGAATCAGTTGGCCGTATTCATTCCACTTCATTTCATAATAAGGTGATGTGATGGAGTTGTTCGTCGTTTGAAATACAGAGCCAGCCTGATCCTCCCTAGCTCGCTCCTCACCACCTTGTTCGCAGGTAATAACCGCAGCTCCAAGCGGCGGAATTTGCTCTATTTGCACGATCCAGTTCCCCTCAGCGGAGAGTTGTGATTTTAGGCGGTTGCCGTTCTCATTTTTCCAGATCAGCTCTTCATCGCCCTGACCGGCAACCTGAACGACGCCGCTGCGGCTCCAAGAGGTGGAATTGAAGACGGTAAAAGACTGCGGATTATCTCCGTTTACGAGCCCTTTGACCGCTTCCGACAGAGCCCCGCTTGCAAGACGTTCGGCCTCTTCATATTCGGCCCTGCTGTCCTCGTACACCTCCCGGATCGATGAGCCTGGAATAATGTCATGGAACTGGTTGCGCAGCACGATTTTCCAGCTTTCCTCCAGCTCCTGTGCCGGATAGGCCGACCAATCCCCGGACAAGACACTTTGCAGCACGTTCATCCATTCCGTTTCGCGCAGCAGCAGCTCCATTTTCCGGTTCATGCGCTTGTTGTATGCCTGGCTTGTGTAGGTGCCGCGATGGTACTCCAGGTACAGCTCGCCGTCCCAGGTATGCACATACTGGTCCGTATGCTCGACCGTTTCATGCAGACGTGCAAAAAATTCGTCCGCCCTTCCCGTCTTCACCGCCGGCAGGCCAGGCATCCGATCCAGCCGTCTGCGCATTTCCAGCATCTCGCGGTTGACGCCGCCTCCTCCGTCCCCATAACCGTAGGAGAGCAGCAGCTCCTGGTTTACCGCCTTGTCACGATACACCTCCCAGCTTCCCTTTACAGTACGGGGGGTAATGCGCCCGTTGTAGGTGTAGAACCAATACTCGTCTTCAGGTGTCGTAATAAAATGGGTGAGAATTTCCGTACCGTCAATGCCCCGCCATTTGAACGTATCATGCGGCATTTTGTTGAACTGGCTCCAACTGATTTTGGTCGTCATAAATGTGCGGATTCCCGATTTGACCAAAATTTGCGGCAAGGCCCAGCTGTACCCGAACACGTCAGGCAGCCATAAATATTCGCATTGCCTGCCGTACTGTTCCCGGAAAAACTTTGTTCCATAGAGCAGCTGCCGCACAAGGGACTCACCGGAAGTGAGGTTGCAGTCCGCCTCCAGCCACATGCCCCCGTCCGTCTCCCAGCGCCCTTCCTGCACCCGCTTTCCGATCTGCTCATACAGGTCCGGGTAATCCTGCCGGATATAATCGTACAATTGCGGCTGAGTCTGCAAAAAGATATATTCCGGAAAAAGCTCCATCAACCGCAGCACGGTCGAGAAGGAACGGGCGGCCTTTTCCCTCGTATGCTTCAGCCGCCACAGCCATGCCACATCGATGTGCGTGTGACCGATGCAGGTCACGGTTACCGGGTAATGCTTCGGAATATTCTCAATCGCTTCATTCAAGCTTGCGCCCGCGCGGTATACGCTCTCATAAAACGCATCCGATCCCGGGGCGGACCAGTCGATCAACAGAAAAGCCTGATCCAGGGCTTTTAACAGCGTTTGTCTTTCCGGCTGCGTCTCCGGCAAATAATTGACGGTATCGAAAGCCGCTTTTGCCGTAAAATACAGATCATCCGTCCTCGTATCCAGACAAGCGATAAACGCCGTTTTGATCTGGTGCTCCTGCACCGTCGGTTTGCCGCCACCCTCAAGTCCCGACCACAGCCTGAAACACAAGTTCAGGCTGGTTCCGGCCAGCTCGTCGCTGAGGAACACCTCCTGATGATTCATATCCACCCCCTGATAGGGCTCTCCGTTGAGATAAAGAAGAGATTCAAAGCCGGAATTGCCGCCCCCGCCCGTTTTGCCGAAGTCGAACACACCAACGATTTTTTCACCTTTCCAGTCCGCCGGAATCTCTGCATCCGCCTTGATCCATATATATTTGTCCCGACCTTCCCAGCGGTCTCCTGTATTCATCACCGACCAGTCCCCCTCCTGAGGAGGGCGTTGGCCTATCACCCCTTCCTCGTCCAGTTGAGCCTGGAAGGAGGCAATGGACCGGGTATTGCGGTAACGCCATGTGCTCAATTCACGGATACGGCGTTCAAGCTTTTCAATCGTCCAAAACATACGTGCAGCTCCCTTCAACGTTGAATCTTTATCCTTTGGATGCTCCGCCGAGACTGAATCCTTTTGACATATAACGCTGTGAGAAGATATACAGCACAACGGCCGGCATCGTATAAATCAGTGAAAATGCCGCAAGCTTGCCGTATTCCACCATGCCGTAGCTGCCGAAAAACTGATAGATGCTGACGGAGGCGGGGAAATTCTCCGGTGTCTGAATCAGAATGTAAGGAACGAAGAAGTTGCCCCAGCTTCCTGAGAATGTAAAAATAGCAACAGTGCAGATACCCGGCACCATCAGCGGGGCCACGATTTTCCGCAGCCCTGTCCACACCGCGGCGCCATCCACCCAAGCGGATTCCTCCAGCTCAAGCGGCACGGCATCCATGAAATTTTTCATCATCCATATCCCGTAAGGCAGACCGGATGCCGTTAGAAACAGCATCGTACCCAGAATGGAGTCGTCCAGCTTCAAGTAAATAAACAGCTGATATACAGGCACCATCACCGCCGTAATCGGGAGTGAGGTCATGAAGAGAATGGTGTACATAAACGGCTTTTTGTACTTCAGGCTGTAGCGTGATAGCGGATAAGCCGCCAGACCCGCAATGACGACAACCAATACGGCCTGCCCGAAGGACAGGAGCAGACCGATTATAAAAGAGCGGATATTCGCAGGGTCCGTAAGGATCGATGTAAAATTTTGCAGTGTCAAGGAATCCGGAATTTTCAAAGCCTGCTGCGCAGCGGGGTCAACCGAAGCCAAAATCACCCACAGCAGTGGCAGCAGAAACAGCACCCCTATAAGCGTCAAAATGATATAGGGGACGGTTTTTTCAGCTTTAAAACGATTCATCGTTTATTCACCCGCCTTTTCCTATACTTTGACGTTCATGGACCGCATGTACACCAGACTCGCCAGGATGCCGAGCAGCAGCAGGATCAGGGAGATCGCTGTACCGTAACCAAGCTGATAATTGACAAAAGCCTGATTATACATAAATATCGGCAGCGTCTGGGTGGCCGTACCCGGCCCGCCGCCTGTCATGGCATAGATCAGGGTGAATACGCCCAGCGTCTGCAGTGTCACCAGAATCATGTTCGTTACAATGGAGCCCTTGACCGTCGGTATCACGACCCGGGTAAGCACCTGGAACCGGCTCGCTCCGTCAATGACCGCCGCTTCCTCAATTGTTTTGGGCACATCATCCAGCGCAGCCTGAAATACCATCATGGAAAAAGCGGTGCCATGCCATATATTGGCCACGATCACGCTGACCATCGGGAAGGTATACAACCAGGCTACCGGCTGCAGACCGGCATATCCGAGTATGGCATTCAAGGTACCGTTATCGCTAAGAAAAGCTACCCAGCAAAAGGCCACCACAATTTCCGGAGTAACCCAGCCCGCAATGACGATAATGCCGATCAAACGCCGGAATGTCGGATTTCTTTCCTTCATGAGCAGGGCCAATATAAACCCTAAAATTTGCTGCCCCAGCACAGCGGATGCCAGCAAAAACAGGATCGTATTCACCATGCTGATCCGGAAATTTGGATCCTGGAACATTGCCGCAAAGTTCTGGAAGCCGACAAACTGTATGTTTTGCGCAGCAGTGCCCGTCAAGGACAGGTTCGTAAATGCAAAATAGAACGTCAACAGGATCGGTCCGGCAAAAAAGACAAGCAGCAGCAGCCATGCGGGAAATAAGAACAGAACCGACCTGAGCGCCGTGTAATCCCGTTTGGCAGAGCGATTCGTCTGCACCGTCCCGGAAACAGCCGGATTTGCAGCCACAGTACCACTCCTCTCTTGTTCATCTGCTGGTTAGCGTGTGGTCACAAGATCCTCGCCCACAATTTTCGTGACATTCGCCTGATACTGCTCGGCAGCCTGTTCAGGTGTCAATCTTCCTGTGACGACATCCTCAACCAGCGTCTGGATCTGGGTCGATACGGAAGGGTATTTATCGACTGCCGGCCGGAAATGCGTGTTTTTCAGGAAGGCCGAAGCTTCCTTGAACATAGGGATCGCCTGGTACTTCGGATCCTCGGATACGTCACTGCGTGGAGACAGGTTATTCTCTTTCAACAGGAGTGACAGATTGTGTTCCTTGTTGGACGCCAGCTTTACAAATTCCCAAGCCAGCTCTTTATTGTCCGAATTTTTGGGGATGGACCAGGCCCAGCCGCCGGACATGGACACAGAGCCGGGAGCCTGCCCTTTTTCGGTTGGCATCGCCGCAAAACCTATAACCTCCTTGGACTCCGGCCATGGGGCAGAGCCGCCCTCGCGCCAGGTGCCAATCTGCCAAACGCCGTCAAGACCGATAGCCAGCTTGCCCTTTGGCATGAGCTGCTGATAGGCCACCGCACCTGCCTGACCATTCAATACCTGGGATAAATTCGGCCCAAGCTTTTGCTTGTAGACCTGGTCGATAAATTTAAACGTATTCGTCAGCCCTTCGCTCTTCACGATCCATTTCTTGGACTCCGTGTCAAACAGCGGGTCTCCTGTTCCGTACAGCAGCATTTCAAAAGTCTGCATGGAGGTAGCTTCCCCGGTCGCTTTGCCTGAGTTCATCCAGAGCGGGACGACGTCCGCAGGCAGCTTTTCCTTGATCGTTTTGGCAGCAGTCAAAATGTCGTCCCAAGTCTTGGGCTCCCATGGCACCGGAAGGCCGGCCTGCTGGAACAGTTCCTTGTTATACCACAGCCCGCGGGCATCGGTATTATATGGGACTCCATACACTTTGCCGTCCTGGGCGATGACCCCGTTTTTGACGTTCTCAGTAAACTGTTCCCACTCGTCCCAGCCTTTCACCTTGTCATCCAACGGCTCCAGATAACCTGCACTGGCATCCGAGTTAACCATGAACGTATCCTCTGTCACCACATCCGGCGCTGTATTGGCGGATTTCAGCATCAGAGCAACCTTGGCAAAATAATCGCCTTCCGACACATTCAGCGGAGACAGCTTTACTTCTGCATCCGGATGCGCTTTTTTGAATTCCGGAATGACCTCCTGCTCCAACCACTCCGTTAATGCCTGATTGGCTCCTCCGCCGGAGCGGAACGTAATGCTGATCACATTTTTATCACTTTCCCCGCCTGCATCTGTGCCCGAACCCCCATTGGAACAAGCCGTGCTTAACAGCAAGCCGCCCGTTACCAAACAAATCGTTGCCAATCTCTTGTATTTGCTCAATCCCATCAGAAGAATCTCCCCGTTTCCGCAATAGTATAGGTAACAGCCTGCCTCATGAAGTAAACGCTTACAATTTTGAAATTTTATTTCCTGCACAGGCAATACGTTAGTTATCAAGTTTCTTTGAATAGACTTTATGTGTGCTCTGCATCTCCCCCCTCCTCTGTCAATATAGATTGGACATATATGGTACATAGAATGATCTACTTGGTATATATGATATATATCAATATGTTATTCATCCTCTTCATTGCTCAAAAACTTTTTTGTTGAGGCAGTGATTCGTCCTCACTAATTCGCAACTGAAATATCCTACAACAAAATGGCCAATTTTCAGTAAAAAACCAATCAAAAAATACTACTTTTTTACTATACATAAAACAAATATCATATGTTACCCTTTAATAGTAAAAAAATCCATTAAGGAGGGTATTTCATGAATTTCAAGACATTTAAAAAAGGATTTGCAGCCTCAGTTTTATCAGTAGGTCTTTTATTTCCTCTCTCTTCAAATGTACTTGCAGAACCTTCTAATGAGCTTTCAACCGCCACTTTCCTTGATAACTCTCAAGCAATCACACAGAGTTTTGACCAAAATGATATTGATAAAGCCACTCAAGAAAAACTGATTGAAAAAGTCAAAAATGGAGAGCTTCTTGATTCCTTAAACCCCAATAAAGCAAGTGAGGGCATTACTACAACCAATTATGAAAAAAGTGCAGTCACTAATTCCAATAGCTCCGAACCTTTAGAAGGCTACACTTCTAAAACGGTTTTCCCAGATGGTTCATTTATTACAATGAAAGTTACGCCAACTAAGGTAACACCTTACGATGGGGAAAATGATAGAATTACCCCTCAGGACGTTACGCCTGGACCGGGGAGTGTTTGTGGTTCTGGATATTGTAATATTGTTGATGCAAAGGTAAGTTATGATACTGGAGTGGTTTATGCAGAGTTCTTAGCAAACTATGCAATTGTTAATGGTGGATATGATTCTATAAGTAAAGTTTACCAACCAAAAGTGAAGGTTTACCTCGGTAGTTTTTCCGATTTACAAAAACCAGTAATTGATAGACCAACAGAAACCTACTATCAAAGTGCAAAAGCATCTATGACATGGAAATATACAAGTCCCACCGGAACTGCACAACAGTACCTCATTTTAAATGTTCAAAATGATCAAGCTACAGCGTCTTCTAACTAATGAGTTTTAATGTGCTATCCACTTGTGTATAATTGTTTATGAGGTGGTGAAGCATATATGAAAAAATGGGGCACTAAACACTTTTCAGTGTATAAAGTGTTTAGTGTGATTGTTGCCTTGTTTATAATGGCTTATATTGCTGCTGGTTTTTTAGGTATGAATTTTGATAATATGTAACCCTCCTTTTCCAAGGAGGGTTTTTTTATGTGCGACGGGCAGTCGTACACAAAGAAGAATCGTCATTCCGACGATTCCCCTATTTAGATGGTCATATTCTAAAGTGCCATGTTTATCCCTTCACCGCACCTTCCGCGATGCCTTCCATAATGAATTTTTGAAAAAATCCGTAAATAATGACGACCGGGATCGCCGTCAGCACCAGTGAGGAGAGAATCAAGGGCCAATCTTTATTATACTCCCCGAACAGCATGTTGGTTGACAGGATCAGCGTATAGGTGTTCACGTCCGTCAGCATAAGCAAGGGCAGCAGGAAATCGTTCCAGATCCACAGGAAATCCAGAATCGCAATGGTTACTGTAATCGGCAGCAGCAGCGGGAAAATGATCCGGAAGAACGTCTGAAACTCGTTGCAGCCGTCGATCTGTGCAGATTCCTCCAGCTCGCGCGGGATGGATTTGACAAACCCCTGATAGAGGAAGATGGCCATGTTTACGCCAAGCCCGATATAGATCAAAGCAAGACCGTAGGTGGTGCCCTGTACATGCATCGCTTTGGCCATCCGCGTCAGCGGGATCATGATGGAATGGAACGGCACCAGCATGGAAGCGACGAACAGGAAGAAAATCGCGCCGCTTAATCTGCCCCGTGTACGGGATAATTTATACCCTGCCATGGAGGCGGTCAGAATAATGCCGGCAATGCCGATGATGGATATCGTGGCGGAATTTACTGTGCTGCCCAGCAGATTGATTTTAGCAAAAGCATCGCTGTAGTTTTCCCAATGCATTGTTTTCGGCAGTGCTATAAAGGAAGCAAACATTTCGCCCTGGGTCTTGAAGGAATTGATAACCGCCATATAGATGGGAAAGCAGGCAATGACAGCTCCTACGATCAGAAACAGTCTTATCAGCAGAGAGCTGGCTGTGTGTTTTTTCATGCCTCCACCTCCCTTTTCTTCATGACCGTGATCTGGATCAGGGTGAAAATCAGGACGATGACAAACAGGATGACAGATTTCGCGCTCGCATAGCCATAGCGGAAGTTATTGGAGAACGCTTCCTCGTAAATGTTCATCGTAATAACCTGTGTGGCCCGGCCTGGCCCTCCTCCTGTCAAGCCGTACACGACCTCGAATACCTTGAAGGCTCCGTTCAATGTCAGGAAGAAACAAATCGTGACCGCATGGGTAATCATCGGCAGCACCACACTGCGCAATGTCTGCAGCGGACTGGCGCCGTCAATAATCGCGGCTTCCTTCAGGCTTTGCGGAACTCCCTGCAGGGCGGCCAGATAGATGATCATCATGTACCCTACTCCGTTCCAGAGCGACACGGTCAGAATGGAGTAAAAGGAGTACTGCGGATCACCTAGCCAAGACTGATTCAGAAAGGTGATCGCGAACCGCTCCGCCAGCTGCGGCAGCACCTGGGAAAATACAAACGTCCACATAAATGCGCTGATAATGGTGCTGATCATGTTTGGCATGAAGAAGATTGTCCGGAACAACCCTTTGCTCTTCGTGCGGGATTCGATCAGCACCGCCAGCAGCAGGGCGATTCCATTTTGCAAAAAGATCATGAACAGTACATATTTCAGTGTAAACCATAGTGAATTCATAAAATCAGGGTCTTCCCGCAGCGCCTCCGTAAAGTTGGCCAAGCCGATGAAATCGTAATCCGGGTTCAGCCCGTTCCAGTCCGTAAAGCTGTAGTACATGCCGCCAATCGTCGGGATGAGCAGGAAGATCGTATAGAGAATAAACGCCGGGGCCGTGAATAGCAGCAGTGACATGTATTTTTTGTATACCCCGTTATACACAGTGGCTCCTCCTCTCCTTGCAGCTTTGGGAAAAGGAGCGGGAAGAGTGCTCTCTTCCCCACTCCAGGTATGGCTGCATCAAGTTTCGCTTGGCACTTTCTTTTACTTGTTCACCTTGTTGAACGATTTCCATGCTTTATCCAAAGCGGCAATGACATCATCCTGGGACATTTGTCCGGCGTAGTAGGACTGCAGCGCTTTGCCAGCCTCATCCTTCACCGCCTGTGGAATGGCCGGGTCCTGATAGGACTTGCCAACCTTCACATATTCCATAGCGTCATTCACCCATGGATAACTCTCATACGCGTGGGTTTTGGCAACCGGATTGAATTTCAGGGCTTGGTAAAATTCGCTTGAATCCTGGTCATCCAGCACATAGTTGATGAAATCCAGCGCCAGTTCCTTGTTCTTACTGGAGGAAGACACGGCTAACGAAGTCGATGTGCTCAGGTCGATCATCGTCGCATCCGGGTTGTCACTGATCGGCAGCGGTGCCACGCCAAAGTCCATATCCGGATTTGATTTCAGAATCGTCTCCGCAAACCATGGACCCTGCACCCACATGGCGGCTTTGCCGGTAGCGAATGCGGCCGCGCCGTCATCGCCGCCCACCTCCAGGGCGCGATCTGTGCCGTTGGCGTTGACCAGATCCATCATACCGAACAGAGAAGCCTTAATTTCACTGAAGGAACCTTGGTCACTATTCATCCGTTCCACGAAATCCTTGTCTCCCGTATTGATCGTGGCACCAGCCGCGAGCGGCAGGAACAACTGTGGAATCCAGGCTTCCTTGTAGGAGATTTCAAATGGCGTAATTTGGGCCGCCTTCAACTTATCGACTACGGCTTTCATTTCTGTCAGCGTTGTCGGCGGGGTAATACCCTGTTCTGCAAAAATTTTCTTGTTGTACAGGTAGCCCCAGGAGAGCGTTTCCAAAGGAACAGCTACGATTTTACCGTCAGTTGTCGTTACGGACGGCTTTACGCTGTCCAGCAGCTTATCCACAAACGGCTGATCCGACAGGTCTTCCAGATAACCGGCTTTGTAGAAGGATGGAATCTCATTGACCGCATGGAGCGCGAACACGTCAGGCGCATCATTGGAAGCGAGCCGGGTTTTCAGAATCTGTGCTGCATTATCCGAGGGCGGCATTTCAAGTTGCACAGTGATGTCAATATTTTTCTCTGCTTTCATCTTCGCTTTAAATTGTTCAATGTACTTGTCGTAATGCTCTTTAAACCTGGGCTGGGCAATGAACATTTTGAGCGTGACGCTGCTTCCTGCGGAGGACCCGCCCTCTGCCTCATTTGTTCCCGCATTGGCGCTGCATCCAGCCAGCAGTACAGCAGACAATACAGCGCCCGATACACCCTTCCATATCTTCCTCACATCCATGACCTCCCTGATGTTCAGTGTTCTTTTTTATGATTGCGCTTTCATTGTAAATTATTAATATAAGCGCTTCATTGGACGGATTTAGACCTTTTTATTGGACAATTTTAAACTTTAACTCTGTTTGCGCATTTCCCCCGGCGCTATTCCGAAATATTTCTTAAATACACGGTAAAAATAGGATACATCCTCATAACCGGCCATTTCACCGACGGTTTTTATCGGCAGCTGATCCTCCGTTATCCATTTCCTGGCCTTTTCCATCCGCAGCTGCAAAATATAATCGGTCACATTCAGCCCATATTCCTGCTTGAATACCTTGCTGAGATACTCTTTGCTGACAAAAAACACCTTGGCAAGAAACTCCAATGAGACCGGCTCGGTAAAATGCTGCTCCATATACTGTCTGACTTCCTCCAAATTCAGCTTGTTCTTGAATTTACGGTGCTGAATAAGCGCATCGAGCCCTTGCAAATAGTATTGCTGCACATCATGCACCGCTGCCTCCACAGAGGATATCGTTTGCGGCGTCACCTTGATCTCCTGCTGCTGCGCTCCCGACATGGCGGCAGTGAGCAGCTCTTTCAAATGGAGCAGCAGCTCCTGCACCACCCGTCCCAGCTTGCGTCTGCCTGTGTCTGCATGCAGATCCTGTTGAAGCTGCCCGAATACGACAGTTATGGCCTCCCCGTTCAATTCATTGAAATGAAAACGGAGCCTTTGCTTATACCCGGAAAGGCGCTGCGAAAATTCAAAATCAAGCGGCTCCAGGTCGGGGTTGGTGCTGTTTTGCAGCTCTGTTTTGCATTTTTGCAGCGTTGCATTTAGCTCCAGCGGATCAATCGGCTTGAGCAGATAATCGACGGCCCGGTATTTTAGCGCATGCTTGGCATAATTAAAGTCATCATACCCGCTGATCACAATCGCTTTGATCTCCGGAAAGCGGTCGTTTAAAATGCGCAACAGCTCCACTCCATCGGCAGCAGGCATACGCATATCTGTAATGACAATTTCGGGCTTTAATGCTTCCGTCAGCCGTACAGCCTCGATCCCGTCTCCGGCCTCGCCAACGATTTGCAAATCAAGCCGCTCCCATTCCCCGAGCGTCCGGATCATGTCCCTATTCCAGTGTTCATCATCCACCAAAAGCACTTTGATCATCAATCTGCCAACCCCCTGATTCCCATGGAATACGGATGCAAACGTCCGTGCCTTTCCCCTGCTCGCTGTTTAAGCTGATTCCATACATCGGACCGAAATGCATGCGGATACGGGCAGCAACATTAATCAGCCCGATGCTCTTTCCGCTCGCCCAGTGGCTGTCTGTACCAGCAGCGAGCTTGCTGCGCAGCTCTGACAGCCGCTCAGGGTTCATCCCGGCTCCGTTATCCCTGATCCGGATCAGCACCCCGGCACCGCTGCGCTTGATCGATACGTCCAGCTTCCAATCCTCCTGTCTGAACTCCAGCCCGTGTGCAAATGCATTTTCGACAATCGGCTGCAACGAGAGCTTGGGCAGCTCACTTTGCAATGCCTCATCCTGCACCTCAAGCGTATAATGAAGCCTGCCTGAGAACCGCTTCTGCTGGATATGCATGTAGTACTGCAGATGATTCAGCTCCGCCTGCAGGGAAGCCAGATGATCTGGCTCGCGCACGATGTAACGGAACATTTCGCTTAAGGAGCGGATAATTTCATAGCTCTCCTCCGGCTTGCGGGCATAGATCATGCCGCCGATGAGCTGCAGTGTGTTTTGCAAAAAATGGGGGTTGATCTGTGATTGCAGCGCTTTAAGCTCCGCCGTTCTCTTTTCCAGATTGATCTTGTATTCATTTTGAATATAACTGCGGATGCGGACAGCCATATCGTGCAGATTATTTTCCAGCAAGCCGATCTCATCCGTTCTTCCGCTGCTGGCGGGCAGTTCCTTGCGCTCATCAATTAGATCGATGCCACGCATCGATTTGGCAAGCTTGACGATAGGCCGAGCCGTTCTCCAGGCCACAAAAACGGCGAGCAGCACCGATAGCGCCGCAGAGACGGCGCCTACAAGCAGGCCGTAGGTCATCGTGGAGATCGCGCTCTGGTCAATATCCCGCTTCGGAATAACTTTGACTAGCCGCAGCCCAATCGGATCGACGGTATTATAGAACACATATTCCTGTGCTGTACGGAAATAGCCCGGACCCGGACCCAAGGCGGCAAGATGTTCTGCAGCTTCACCAGATAAAGCGCTTTCATTTGATGGGGTGTACATCTCCTTGCCGTCGCTTCCGGCAATAAGCACCCCCTTCTTATCCATACCGCCCAGCAATTCAAGCGTCTGGTTAAAGGCCGACCAGCGGATCTCCAGGGTGATAGACCCAAGCCTTTCCTGGTTCTCGAAACGGTTGATGCTGCGGATCAGCCTGAATTTTGCCGGATCGTTAGCAGTGGTATCAATGATGAAATCCTTATTCTGGCGTGCGAAATCATCATAGACGACAGGAGGAGCAGGAAGCGTCTGCACATCATTTTGCATGGAATTAATCCTGAACAGCGTACTGGTTTCATGTACATACAAGCTGATCCCGACCACATGATTGCCTGCGGAATAATATACGCTGTTCAGAATTTCAAAAATTTTGCGCTGCTCGGCCAAGCGGTTCGAGAGGCTGTCCTCCTCCCGGTTTGATAAATATTCGCTCAGCCCCGGACTGACTTGAATCGTATAAATCAGGTTGTTCAGCTGCGAAAATTGCTCCCCCAAATAAATGTCGGTCCATTTCATATTGGACAAATTGGTGTCGATGACTTCAGACTCCATGGACGCCCTGCTGTTTTCGGCCGCCAGCGCCGTGATGGCGATAATGGGAAGCACAGCGAACAGCACCATCGTGATAATCAGTTTGCTGCGGATACTTCGCTGCACAGGATGGATAAAACGCCGGGAAAAATCTTTTAACAATGCGGATGCACCTGCTTTCCCCTACAGAGATTGTCCTTCAACGATAAACGCAAAAAAACGCGCCTCGCATCAGGAAGGCGCTTTCATAAATGATGCCAGAAAGACCTGCAGTAATGGTGACTGCCCATGATGCCGTTTCTTTTTGGCTGTATTATACCTTATTTCGGGCAGGAATACATAATCAAAATACTGTTAAATGCTTTAACGAACACACCAGTTTAGAGTGCTTTTCAAAACGCCCTAATTAAATCTCAAATGACCCACAAGAAGGACACTTTTCAAGTGTACATCTTGTGGGTCAACAGTGTTCGCAATTTTATGGGAATGCCTTTTTTATTGCAAAATTATAAGTACCCTTTTGTTTGCAATAGTTGAAGATATTTTAGATAGTAATCACTATCAAGTTTGCATTCCTCGGAAGAGATTCCTTTCATAATAGTTAGGTCATTGACCAGATTCATACACATTCCTTGCACGGTGAAATTGCTAAGTGTCTCACCGTCATGACTTATCAAATTACCCGTAAGAGTTTTCCAGCCTTGATTCTACTCCAATCAGTTTCGAAAATCTTTGAAGGATGTTCATTAATATACTCTTGGTGAATTTTTTTTTCAATCTCGTTAAATTTTTCATTCAGGACCTTCTTGTTATCTATTTCGAAACACTTAAAAATGGAGTGAAAATCAACTTGTGGATCTTTCTCTAAATCAGCCAAGGTTGATTTTAGAATTTCATTAACACAATATTCGTTCCTCAACATCTCTTCTACTTCTATATTAGTATATTTAAGCGGGTACTGTTTCTCGATGAACCTCTTATGAAGTATTTCCACTTAAACACCTCCAAATCTTAAAAGAACGAATGTCCACCTATACGATTCCATGTGCCCATGATGCCGTTTCTTTTTGGCTGTATTATACCTGATTTTTATCAGGAATACGATTATAAACAGACTCGTAATGTTTTTATGTAAGCGGGCGAGCCAAATCATGATCCGGAAAGAAATCTGTTCGGCTCGCCCTATACTTGAACCTATTCCGGCTTATTCCCTGCGTTTGGATCTGCAACAAAGTCGGTTTTGTAATCTGTATATTTTAATTCTGTCACCATGCCGGCTGAAGCGTGATGAAGATCGTGACAATGGAACATCCAGTTCCCTTCATTATTTGCTTCGAATGCGACGACGTATTCTTCGCCCGGCTGCAAATTCAACGTATCCTTGATGATTGGAGACCCTCCAAGCGGTTTCCCGTTCTTGCTTAACACCTGAAAAAAGTGACCGTGCAGGTGCATCGGGTGATCCTCGGTTTTCGAGTTATTGACGAGGCGGACCTTGACGGTATCTCCTTTCTTGACCTTGATCGGTTCGGTTTCCGGAAACGTCTTTCCGTTGATGGTGTAGACCATTTCGCCGTTTTTCATTTCGGTGTTTAAATTCATCGTGTATTGCAACGTATATTTCTGATCTAACGTAAAGTTGGATCTGCTTGCCTGGCCGTAACGGCTCATATCGACAGCCGTCAGTTTCTCCGACTCATTTGCTTTGTCGGAACCGGCGGGAGCACCTTCATAAGCGATGGTGGCTTTCATCCCTGCAACAGCAGCTTTGTCACCATGGTCCTCGATCAGCCATCGGCCCGGATTGTTAGCGGTAAATTCAATATCGTAACGCTCTCCTGGAGCAATGCTTACAACATTATCTTTCAGTATGCCTGGATTGTTGATAGGCTGCCCGTCGGTAGCAATAACTTTGAATTCATGTCCGTGCAGATGAATTTGGTGGGACAGATAGCCCGCATTGATCAAACGGATTCGAACTTTATCTCCCTGTTTAACAGGAAGCTGATCCACAAGCGAACCGGATTTTCCATTTATAGTATACAGATCGTACATACTCATGTCTTCTCCCATGTTCATTGTACTGTGATCCATGCCTGACATATTGCTGCCGGACATGTTCATGCCGGACATTTCTCCGGAGCTCATCCATTCATCGAGGACAAGCGTATAATCACGGTCAACGCCAGTGCCTTCTTTGGGTTCGACGATAAAAGCTCCATACAGTCCGCGATCCAACTGATTTACACTATCCTGATGTGAGTGGTACCAGTAGGTGCCAGGGACATCAGCTTTAAACTCGTACGTAAACGACTGGCCCGGTTGAACCGCGTTTTGCGTTACGCCTGGAATGCCATCCATCGCGTTCGGGACAGGAACGCCGTGCCAATGAATGGTGACTGGCTCCGGCAACTGATTCTTCAAATTGACTTTTATCATTTCACCTTGTTTGACCCGAATTTGCGGGCCAGGAACAGAATTGTTGAAAGTCCATACCGGCAAAGTTTTGCCTGGAGCGATTTCCTGATTGCTTACGGAGGTGGTCAAATTAATTTCTTTGCCTGTTAAAACAGCTGGCTTTTCCGTTTGGGCATCCGATGCCTTCGCAGATTCATTTGTCTCTTCCATATTCATTTTCGAGTGATCCATTCCATTCATTGAACCGGAACAACCAGCCAATGCAACGGATAAAACCCCGACTATAATCATGCTTTTGAGCTTGTAACCAGTCTTCATTACTTTCATTCCTTTCTGTATTGAAAATCCAATAGATCCATCATAGCCGGAATGTATGTAGAACTTTTGAAGAAGATTGGAGGCTCGGAAAAGGACCAGGGTTACCATATGTAATTTGACGCCCCGAATAGAAAAAAGCTGCCAGCAAGCCAGGCAGCCATAAATATCAATATTTAACTTCTGATCCTGATCCGTGTCTCCCCGTGCCGCAGTCCCTCCGCCTTGGCGCCAAGTATTAATTCCCCGGGTCGCCCGCTTGCTTGCACGATGATCAGACATTTTCCGTTTCGTGTAGTCCTTTTGTTCCCTTTATACGGTTCATCGCTCGTAAGAGCCCCGTTGTCCACGCCAAGGATGCGTCCTTCTCCGCTGAGTCAAATAACAGTTCATACTCCCGCTGGGGAGCAAGCACCCCTTCCCGGTCCGCAACGGTCACCTCTATATGAGCAATTTCATAGTTGTCAGCAGGCATCACACTCTTGTCAGGCTCAAGCACAATTTGGCTTGGTTCTCCGGCTGTGATCAATTCATGCTCACATACCTGCCGTCCCCCGTTGCTGCCCACCGCACAAAGCTTCCCTGGCGCATACGGAAGATGCCACATGATCATTTGATCCGGATAGTTCTTCAGCTCCCTGATTCCGTACGATTCATCATTCACAAACAGCTCAACACGTTCACAGTTCGTAAAAGTCACCAGACGTACCATTTTTCCGGTACAGTCCGGAAGCGTCCAATGATCCTTCAGCGCCGGGGATTTCCAATGCATCGTCCACTGTGGATTATGCTCTTGCTTGACAGTGTCGTTAAAGACGGCCATGTGAACCATCGGCTCCTCCGACCAGAAGCTCTGCTGCAGGTAGGAGATTGACTTGCGGAAGCCGCACGTATCGATCAGGCCGGACGGCCACCCTTTTAACGGATAGCTGGCTTCCCCGAGATAATCGATGCCTGCCCACACAAATTGACCGATCACATACTTATGCTTGAGCACATCAAACCACGGATTAAGTGGCAAGTAGCCCTTCACCCGATTGTCCTTGCCGCGATAAAACGGGAAGGTCTCCGTGCCGAGAATCAGGGTGTCCGGCATAGATTCCCTGTAATGCTCATACCACTGCTCCTGATAGTTCAAGCCGAGGATATCCATGCGTTCGGCCAAACCTTTCGTATGCTGCACTTTGCCTTCGATCGAGCCGTCGCGCAGGCTAAGGGGTGTATTATGCGGCTCCAGGGCGCAGGTCACCGGGCGGGTCGGGTCCACCTTATGGCAGTGGGCCACGAGCATCTGCAACATGTCGAGCATAGCCGCCTGCCCCTGATTTTCCACCTCATTGCCGACGCTCCACATGATAATACTGGGATGATTGCGGTCACGAAGCAGCATCGCTTCCAGGTCCTGCTGCCACCATTCCTCGAACAAATGCTCATAATATGACGATTTCCATTTATCAAAAGCCTCGTCAACGACGAGAAAACCCATTCGGTCACAAAGATCCAGCAGCTCCGGCGCCATCGGGTTATGGGCGAAGCGGATGGCGTTGCAGCCCATTTCCTTCAGCGTCTCCAGCCTTCTTCGCATCGCCGTATCATGATAGGCCGCTCCCAGACAGCCCAGGTCATGATGTATGCAGACTCCCTTCAGCTTCAGGTTGATTCCATTGAGAAAAAAACCTTCCTGTGCGTCGAATTTAATCTCTCTTATGCCAAAAGGAGTTGTGTACCGATCCACTTCCACACCTTCGCAATAGATCATTGTCCTCGCCTCGTACATCGCCGGGGATTTCGGGGACCATAACTCGGGGTTATGTACCTCGGCTTCCTGCACGACCTTCAGTGTTTCCTGCCCTGCCAGGAATTGGCGGGTCTCGGCCTTTCCCAGAAGAGTTCCCGCCACATCGAGAATCTTAGTGACAACAGTGCATTCAACCTGCTGGTCATCATGATTCTGCATCTGAATTTCAGCGTTTATCCTTGCCTTATCGGCAGTAATCTCGGGCGTGGTGATATAAGTTCCCCACCCGGCGACATGCACCTGGCTGGTCGAGATCAGCCATACATTGCGGTAAATGCCTGAACCGGAATACCAGCGGTCCGGTGGCATGGGGGTATTATCGACTTTGACGGAAATAACATTCTCCTCATCCCACAGGATGTACGGTGTCAGATCATACTGAAAGCTTACGTATCCGTAAGGGCGATTGCCCAGGAAATGACCGTTAATCCAAACCTCACTGTTATTGTGAATCCCCTCAAACTGGATATAGACCCGCTGCCCTGCCTCGTTAGCGGCCAAACGAAAATGCTTGCGATACCAGCCTACCGTCCAACGGGGCAAATAAGCATGATTACCGCCAAATTCCATGTACGGATCAAATGGCTTCTCAATGCTCCAATCATGGGGAACGTTCAGCTGCCGCCACTTGCTGTCATCATAGTCTTTTTTATCGGCGCCTGCATAGTTGCCTTCCGTAAATCGCCAGTCCGTATTGAACGGCAATATCGTTCTGCTCGTCATCATTTAACCTCCAAGTGATATGAGAATAGCCGCGAATTATCCTTTTAACGCGCCGACCATAACCCCTTTTACAAAATATTTCTGCAGGAACGGGTACACTGCACTCCCTGTTCCGAGACGCTCCGAGAACGAATGATTCCTCCCATCGCTGTTGTCCCCAAATTTCTTATTATATTTTTTAGCGGATGAAATTCGGTGACAAAGGCGAACGCTGCCGCTTTTCCGGAATCATTTCGTTCTCTCCGCTGCTCCGTGCATATGCCTACCTAAACAACAAAGAAATCGCCAAATCACTTTTTGCTCATATCCTATGGGACTTCCTGCGATTTTTCTGTTACAAAAATTCAAGAACAAGAGCGAACATCTCCTCCTGTTCTTGAATTTTCATGCTTATTTCTATCTTAAAACCAAAATGGTGTATGACCAAGGAAAAGGAGGGTACGTATAAACGGCACGAAAATTCTAACGGTTGTGAACGACGTTATTTGGGTAAAAACGGGGAGGAACGAGATGTAACGGTTACCAGCGAGCTTAATTCCCGTTATTCGCAGGTAAAGGGACTATTTCACCTAAATAAGCGCGCCTGCAACTGTTAGAAAATAAACCTTCATTTTCTAGGCCGAATAAACGCTATCACAACCGTTAGCCAAGAAATGCACCGGATAGATCAATCATTCGAGGCAAATCCATTGGTCAAACACCGATTTCTAGATCGAGCCTTGCTTCTTAATCGATTATTTGACGGAGACGTATGAATGAAGAAGAGCGGATTCATGTTAATAATGTCATTTATGAGGAGTTGGCTTTTGGACAGATTGTGCAATCATCCAGAGATTATTATAAAAAAGTAATTCGAAATTTAGTTGATAATGGAGCTGAAGGAATCATTTTAGGTTGTACAGAAATTGGTTTATTGATTAAGCCTGAAGATTCAGAGGTTCCATTATTTGATACGACAATGTTTCATGCCATTGAGGCCGTAAATACCGCTTTAGAAAAATGAAGCAAAATCAAAAGCCCCTGCCAACGGAAATGAACCGGCAGAGGCTTTTGATTTTGCATGTTAATTTTCCTCAATGATCTTAACACCCCAGCGCTCAAGCCCGATCGTTTGGCCGTTACGGACCGCACTATTCTCGAATAGTTCCGTGCCTTGTCCATGCGGATATACAAGTTCCGCCGGTTGGTCCGAGTAATTGAAATAATAACGAATGGTTTTACCTGCCTCGTTAACACCTGATTTCGTGATCAGCGGGAACGACAATTTCTGGTCCACTCCCCACAGCCCCGCCTGTATGACCGCATGTGCCAGTATTTTATTCATCACCTGCGGACTTACCATGCAGCCAATGTAGATGGCCTGGCCCCTGCCGTACGTATTTTGCGTAATTGCGGCATATTGCCCCCAATGCGGATGGTCATAATAAGCAAGAACTTCTGCGGTGTCCGGGGTGATCAATTCCATCCAGGTATGGACCTCGTTGTGTTCCGGCTCTACATTAAACGGGTTATCCTTCAGGGTTACCCGCTTCGGTTCAACAAATATTTGGTAACTAATCCCGCAAGCCTCGCTGATGATTCCCGGCTGCTGGGCGGTTCTTACTTTTACGTTCTCGTCGGTAAAGCCACTTTTGAAGGTATATACGATATAGCCGCCGCGGCGCACAAAATCATTCAGGCGCTCCAGCAGCCGGTCCGAAGCCGTATATAATGCTGGAACGACAAGCAAATCATAGCCATCCAGGTCCGCAACGGACGGATCGACCATATCACAGCCGACATTCATGCGGTAAAGCTCGTCGTAGACCAGTCGTACCACGTCATTATAGTTTTTATTAGATGTAAAGCTGAATTTGAACCACTCCAGCGCCGTTAACGATTCATTGCTGACCAGAATGGCCGTCTTATTTGTCTTTTGCAAATTCACCAGCTTATCCGAAAGTCTGGCAAAATCCCTTCCAACCGTTTTCGCTTCATTATAAACAGGGTTCGGCTCGAAGTCATGGCTCAGCAGTCCCTTCCAGTATGTCTCGAACGAATTGTGTATAGAGTGCCAGTGCCAATAAGCAACCATGTTTGCCCCTGATGCCAGATGGCTGAAAGCCTGCAGTCTGAGCTGTCCGGGATAAGGCACCCAATTCAGGAAGGCCTGAGCTTCGGTTTCCAGCACCAGATAATTGGTGCCTTTCGTGGAACGAGCCATATCACCGCCAAAGGAAATTTCAATGCCTGTTAAATCATCCTGGGAAGGATGATAGATGTCCACACCGGTAATGTCAAACGGCTTCGATGCGGTGAAATGGTCAACGTCCGGCTGCACCCCGTAGGAATGGCCGCGCCATTCAAAATCGAAATTTTGCGTAACAAACTGATGCGGCTGTTTATACTCATTTACAATTGATACCTGCCAGCTCAGGAAGTCCGTGACCAGCTTACGCTGAAACTTGGCAAATTCCGCGCCGAGACTGCCATTAATGGTGCCAACAACAGAGGGGAAATCCTCCCAGCTATTAATCCGGTTGCTCCAATAATCCAACCCGAAGGCTTTGTTGAGCTCATCCAGTGATTTGAATTTTTCTCTTATATATTTCACAAATTGCAGCTGTACATTAGATCCCGCTGTGTGATAATGCTTCGTTTCATTGTCGGTCTGGTAGCCGATGACGGCCGGATGCTTACAGACTCTTGAAATCAGTTTGCGGATAATCCGCTCGGCGTAAAACAGGTAGGCAGGATGCGTGATGTCCATAATCTGTCTTGCACCGTATTTTCCGGCCCCCTTCTCTGTTGTGGCCAAAATGTCAGGATGCTGCTTGACCATCCAGGTGGGAACGGCGTAAGTCGGTGTTCCAACAATGACGTGGATACCCGCTTCATGCATGGCGTTCAGCACCCTATCAACAGATGTGAAATCGAATACCCCATTTTGCGGTTCGTGCGTACTCCAGGTGGATTCCGCAATACGAACAACGTTAATGCCGGCCTCCTTCATCATCCGAATATCCTGATCCAGCCGGTCATAAGGCATGTATTCGTCATAATAAGCGACACCGTATAATAATTTTTTCATCATAAATGAGCTTCCTCCAAATCCTGAAAAGATACGCAAAAACAGGTCAAATTTGCCCTAATCCAAGGTGGTCACCTTTGTTCATAACCGCGCATGGACACAAGCGATTTAAGTCGTGTGAGGAATTGCGCTCGGCTTTCTTTTTTTGTCATAAAGATTCGACCCTTACCGTTCTTATCTATTTGGAACAAGGAGCTCCAGATAGGCAGGAGCTCCTTGTTTAAATAGCGGCGATATGCGGACATCCCCTTGGTTTACATAATATTTTATGCGTTACTCTTGTTCGATCATATCATTAAGACAAACGGCACCGTAGTCTCGGATTTGAATGTTAAAAACAGGAGTTGCGAGCATACCCTCCATAAAAGCGGCATACTCCGACACATGCTCATCCGGCACAATTGCCAGAATGACACCCGCAAAGCCCCCTCCATGCACCCGGCAAGCGCCATCACCGATACGCTTCAGGAAAAGCTCCGTTAAGGAAAGCGCAATGGAAATGCCCTGTTCCCGTACTTCCGAATTCCGGTATACGTTCTGCAGCCATTTCCACGAAGAATTCCCCGACGCGGTTACGAGCTGGAGAAAATCCTCGAAACGGCCTGCCTGCAGGGCCGCAATCTCCTCGCCTACCCGCTCGTTTTCCTCCAGAAAATGCAGCGCCCGCAGTACCGCCCGGTCTCCCGCCTGCTCTCGCAGCATTTGCAAGTTGCCGTAGATTTGCTCCAAGGTCAAATCACGGACCACTTCACCGCCAAGCGCTCTTGCAACGGCCTTCATTTCTCCCGGAACCGAAGCGTAATCCTCCGTCAGGTCAGCATGATTGCCCCCTGTGCCGACAATTACGAGTGAATAACCTCTATTCCGAAATTTTGACGGTACAGGTTCGATGAAGGGCTGCTCCGGATCTTTAAAATCAATGGTGATCAATCCGCCATAAGCGCAGGCCATTTGATCAAGCAGTCCTGAAGGCTTGTTCCAGAAATGATTTTCAGCATACTGGCCAATTTTCGCCATCACAACCGTATCCAGCATCCCTTGATTATAAAATGCATTCAAAATTGCACAGATCAGCATTTCAAACGAGGCGGATGAGCTCAAGCCTGATGCGGAAAGTACATTGCTGCTGACATAGGCATTAAAGCCGCCAATTTTATAACCATGCTGCACAAATCCTGCCGCAATACCACGCAGCAGCGCCAGTGTTCCTGTTTCCTCCGGCTTTGGCTCCAGATTGGCAAGATCAATCCGGTATTGCTCAGGGTAACCCTCTGACACAATGGTAATCACGGCCTCTTCTGTCGGAGCAGCCGCTGCAATCGTATCCAGATCAATGCTTGCCGCCAGCACCCTGCCATGATTATGATCGGTATGATTACCGCCGATTTCGGTTCGTCCCGGGGAGCTGAACAGGCTCACGGCGCTCTCCTCACCGTATTGCTCCCGGTAGTTCGCAAACAGCAGCTGATAACGATCTGTCTGCAAAGTCAGTTGATCAGGACCGTACAGCTTGCACAATACATTCTGCAAGGGCGGAGCCTGAATTTTGTTCATATGGCGAATCGTTCCCATAGTCTCCTCCAAATATGTTCTTGTTAGTTAAGAAATCCTTCCAGGGCGATTGTCGGCTTGCCGTCCGCCTGCCAGGCTCCTTTGTTGTAGCCGTCATTGTAGCCGGGTACGGCTTCCGGTTCCCAGTAGAACACGCCCAACCCTTTGCCTCCGGCGATGCCGCGTATTTTTGACTTCATATCGGAAATGAAGCTTTTGGCTGCGGCAGGCTCATTATAATCCATGCCAATTTCCGTGATCATCACCGGCTTCCCGTAAGTGGCGATCATATTATTGGCATTGCTTACCGTCTGTGTTACTTTGGTGGACCAGTCGGATGCGAACGGATAAAGCGACATGCCGATAATATCGAAATTGGCCCCGTTATTCACCAGACCACCGATGTTCCATTGAAATAGAGAATTATCGAAGCCATTGGCCAAGTGAACAATGGTCTTAGTGCTGCTGCTTACCGACTTTACCGCATTATGACCTGTATTCACCAGCCAGGCATAGTTTTTCATATTGACCGAGGCCTTGCCATCTTCCCACAGCATGCCGTTATTCGTTTCATTGCCAATTTGCACCCAATCCGGCGTTACCCCATGCTGCTTCATCGTGTTCATGACATATACCGTATGTGCCCACACCGCGTCCATCAGCTGCTGGAAGGTAAAATTTCTCCACGCATACGGTTTGTTCTGCTGTCCCGGATCCGCCCAGGAGTCGCTGTAATGAAGCGTCAGCATGATACTCATGCCCAGCTTTTTGGCACGGGCTGCGAGCTCGGCGGCCTTGTCCGCATTCATGTATCCGTTTGCATAATCATTCATATTGGGATTGACCCACACTCTGATGCGTACCGAGTTGATCTGGTAGTCATCCCGTAAAATTTGCAGCACATCCTTCTGTACACCACGTTTGTCTTTCCAAGTATACCCCTGCTTTTCCATGCCTGCAACCCAGCTGATATCCGCGCCTTTAGCAAAAGCGGGCGCAGCAGACACCCTGTGATTTCCCTGCGGACCTGGCGCAAACATAATCATAGAAGCACAAAGAACGAGCAGCATGAACAATCTTGGCTTGTTTTTCAAGATCATATCCTCCTTCTCATGTAGATAAATGTCTATGCAGCTAATTGTATTTGTCTCACTTATGAGAAAACAGGACGTTTTGGAAATATTTTGGATACTTTTACAACCATGAAGCCGCTATTATTCTTTAACAGAGCCCAGCGTCATTCCTTTGACAAAATATTTTTGCAGGAAAGGATATACGATCAGCACCGGCGCTGCCCCGATAAAGATTTGCGCAGCATTCACCGTTGTCTGCGACAGCAGTTCCATCTCCGTCGGGCTCATGCTCATGGAGCTCATGTCCCGCTGGATGATTACGGTTTGCAGAAATGTAGCTAACGGGTAGTCCTTGGAGTTGCTGAGATACAAAAGTCCATCAAACCAGGAATTCCAATGATATACCATACTGAACAGGCCGATGGTGGCGATCGACGGCAAGGACACCGGCAGGTATATACTGAACAGCGTGCGGAAATGTCCCGCCCCGTCAATGAGGGAAGCTTCCTCCAACTCCTTCGGGATCCCGCGGAAAAAGTTCAGCATCAGAATGATGAGGAATGTATTCACTGCGCTTGGCAGCACCAGCACCCAGAAGCTGTCGATCAGGCCGAGCTTTTGAATGATGATGTAAAAAGGCACAAGCCCGCCGCTGAACACCATGCTGAATACGAACAGCCAGGAATAGATGTTTCTGCTGCGAAATACGGCCGTTTCCTTGGAGAGCGGGTATGCGGCCAGGAAGGTCACGAACAGCGTCAGTGCCGTACCGAGCACCGTCCGTTTGACAGACACCCAGATGGAATGCAGAAAAACCGGATTATCAATCGTTTTCTTGTAAGCCTCCAGCGAAAAATTGACCGGCCACAAACCGACGAGATTGGCGTCCGCCGCCGCCTTGGCGCTGAACGACACCGCCAGCACGTGAATGAGCGGAATGATGCACATAACGGCCAGCAGGATCAGAAAGCAGGTATTGAACACATTAAAAATACGGTAAGGCACTGTTTTTTGATACATAGCTCTCCCTCTTTGCTTTAAAGTACGTGATCAAAAGATGACTTTTTGAACTACCTCTTAAAATATCCGGTAGCCGGCCCACTTGTAGGCTAGTCGGTAGGACACCAGAATCAGAATCATGCTGATGACTGATTTGAACAGTCCGATTGCGGTGCCGAAGCCCATTTCCCCGTTCAGAATCGCCGTTCTGTACACGAATGTATCGATGATGTCGCCCTTCTCATACACAAGCGGATTATACAGGTTGAAGATCTGGTCAAAGCCTGCGTTGAGCACATTGCCAAGCGCCAGCGTACCGACGACAATCACCATTGGCAGCAAGGAAGGCACCGTGATGTGCAGGGTCTGCTTCCAGCGGCCGGCTCCATCCATTTCAGCCGCCTCATACAGGGAAGGATTGATACCGGCCAGCGCGGCCAGGAAAATGATCGTGTTATAGCCGAATTCCTTCCAGACATCCGATACGATGACCGTAAAGCGGAACCAGTTGTTATCCCCAAGGAAAAATATAGGGTCGATACCGACCATGCCCAACACCCTGTTGGCAAATCCGTCGGCTGCCAGCAGATCAATCAGAATGCCGCCAAGAATGACCCAGGACAGGAAGTGCGGCAAATATACGAGCGTCTGGATGGAGCGCTGCAGACCGACCTGCCGGATCTCGTTCAGCAATATGGCAAATCCGAACGGAACCAGCAGGTTGAACAGCATTTTGAGGACGGCAATAATCAGGGTGTTCCAGATAACCTGGACGCTGTCCTCACGTTCAAACAAGTACCGGAAATTATCCAGGCCGATCCATCCCGAGCCGCCAATCCCCAGCCAGGGTTTATAATCCTGAAAGGCCATAATAATGCCGCCCATCGGGATGTAACTGAAAATGATCAGAAAGATGATCGCAGGCAGCAGCATGACGTGAAACGGCCATGTTTTACGCAAACTTCTCATGAGAGGTCCTCCTGTAAACTCAAATCTATACATCAATTGTAGCAACGGCCAGTCCGCCCGAAACAGCGCTTAAAACCAATATAAATGGTACAAAAGCAACTTCTTTTTCTATTTCGCGGAGAAGCTTTTGTCTGTTGGGAGACGCTCCGAAAACGAAGCATTCCTACAATCGCTGTTGACCCTTCGGGCCAAAGGCGACCGCTCCGATTTTCCGGAATCGCTTCGTTCTCTCCGCTGCTGCTTACATGACTTCAACTAATTAAAAAAAGCGGCCGGGATTTTCGGCCGCTCCCTGTCCGGCAGCTATCCCCGGAGGAAGTACAAACATTATTTTACACTGTTATACCACTCATTGACTTCCTCCGTAATCTGGTCGCCGCCGCCTGCCTTCCAGGTCTGAACGAAGGTATCGAATGTGTCGAGTCCCTGTCTGCCATAAATGATTTCATTAAAAGTCTGGCTTTCAATTTTGTTCAGATAATCCAGCTTGGATTTCATCGTTTCTGTAGTCGGTCCTGTGAACATGTTCTTTTGGGAAATATTCTCCTGCTGGAGCAGCACTTGAGCCGCTTCAGGCGTATCCTTTCCGTAGTTTACAGCTACGTCTTTTTCCAGGCGTGTTGCCGGTTTGCCTCCTTCAGCCAGCTTGAGCAGAGCTTTCATTTGAGCGTCCGGAATACGAGCTCCGTCTCGGACGAGCAAATAGCGCACTACATTCACATATCCGCCTTCAATCTGATCCATGGGAACCATTTGCCCGTTCGCGTCAAGATCATAGTCATACCCTTTAAAAATGCCGTTCTTAAATTCGCTGTCCGGGTCGGAGGTCGCGAAATGATCAAAAAGATAGTTCTGGTACGTGAACAGGGCTTCGGGATGCTCCATCTTTTTATTGATCAGCACAACGCCGTTCGTAAACTGGGTGCCATGGCGCATAGCCGTTCCGTCTGGCCCTGTCGGAATCGTAATCGGTTTCCACACGGCGTTCGGAGCGTTCTTCACCGTGTCCTGCAGCGGCCAGCCGCTCATCCAGTAAGGTCCCGGGATAATGCCTGCCGTACCTGCAACAGTAGGCTCCGCTGTTTTATTTTCGTCCCAGAGCGCGGCTTCCTTAGGAATATAACCTTTGCTCATCCAATCCTTGAGCTTCTCAAGCCCCTGCTTCATCCCTGGATGAATAGAGCCGTACTCCAGCTGGCCGTCTGCTCCGGCATTCCACTGCTGCGGCAAAGTACCGTAAGCACCGAATACCCATGACGGATCACCCATCCAGGTATTCATGGATGTTTTAAAGCCGATGCTGAGCGGAATCACCTTGCCCGGTGACAAGCCGTCCGGGTTCCGGTTTTTGAAGGCATCCATTACTTTTTCCAGCTCGTCCATCGTTTTCGGCGGTGTCAAACCGAGCTTGTCGAGCCAGTCCTGGCGAATCCACAGCACATAATCGTGGTTGTAGGCAAAATCCAGCACCGGGATGCCCATTCTCTTGCCGTCACGGGTGTACTGATTCCATACCTGCGGGTCCTGGTTCATCGCTTCCTTCCAGGTATCGGAGGCATATTTGTCAAACAACGGCCCCACTTCCGCATACATGCCTGAATCGATCAAGTCCTGTGCCAGCGTATTGTTCTCCGTACCGATGGTCACCACGTCCGGCATTTCCTGTCCGGAAGACATCGCCAGCCGCAGCTTGGTGGCAAATGCGCCGTTCGTATCCGTTACCGACCAAAGCGATTGGATATTAATGCCGAACTTCTCCTTGGCCCATTGAGTGGCGACATTATTCTCGATCGTTTCGCCATTCTTGAACTTCAATTGAGGGTCTACTCCCCATACCGTTTTAATCGTAACTTCCGGGTCGTACTTCTCTTTGTACACGTTTTCAGTATTTACCGCGCTGGATGAATTGCTTTCGGCTTCCTTCCCCGAGCATCCGGCAAGACCTGCTCCTAGTACCAGGGTGGCGGCAAGTATGGGCAGGAAGCGTTTTCTTGAAAAGGCTTGCATGAATGTTCCCCCTTCATTCAAGTTTCTACAATGTCATTATAGAGGGCCTGGTCTCACAGTCCTATGTCATTAAACGAACATTTCTGCACCTTTGCCAACATCATTGATCTCTGAACTCATTTGGCGTCATTCCGTAATGCTTTTTGAACATTTTGCTGAAATATTGCGGATTTTGGTAACCCAACTCGGTTGTAATTTCATAGATTTTCTTGTTCGAATGCTTCAGCAGATACAGCGCCTTTTCCATACGCAAACGGATGATGTAGTCCCCCAATCCCTCGCCCGTTTCCGCTTTATAAATTTTGGACAAATATACAGGATGCAGATATACCTGATCGGCAATGGTCTTGACGGATAGCTCCTGACCGTTGTCGTTGGACACAAGCTCCTGCACCTGCTTGATCACAAAACGCTTGGACTGATGCTCATTCGCCGCCAGCTCCGCCTTCAGCTTGTCCATGACCGCACGTGTCCACTCCTTCAGCTTTGGCAGCGAATGAATCACCTCTTGAACAGCCAGCGGATCAATCCCGGTTTGATCAAGCTGGTAGAACAGGCGTCCCTGTTTGTGAGATATGTACATAAATGCATTGGTTACGGACAAATACATCTCATACAGATGCTCGCGTGAATAGGCGTTGTTCGCCATCTCCGCAAAAACCTGTTCCATTTTGCTGCCCGCCGCCTCCCACTGCATCGATTCCAGCAGGTGTATGAGCGTCGGCGGTTTATATAAGGCTTCCAGGGGTTTTACTGCTGCGGGCCGCTTCGGCTGATCTTTAAGAAAGAGCACAGCCCCCGCTTCAGCATGCTGCGACAAATACAGCGGGCTCAATCCTGCCCGGTAAGCCGCCGGCAGCTCTCCCGGAAAGTTGAACCAGTCTGTAATTAACACGGTAATGTTCCCTTTCAGATAGCTGCTGACATGCTTGCGAAAAATTTCGACATCCTGCTCCAGCCACTCCCGGCGTGTCCGGGCATCGTCCGTACCCCAATCTGTGCTGCTCCAATCCCCCTCCTTCGGCTGCGCCAGCATAACGAGACAGTCATGCGGGGCTTTGCAGTGCCACACATGAAAACCACCTGCAAAAACCTCCTCCGCAATATTGCCGATCGCATATTCAATGAGAGAAACCGAATGATGGTCCATATCCGTAAAATGTCTGCCAAGCTGGATCAATAGCATGACGGCGGGAGCATCGGTATAAAAGGAAATCTCATAAGCGCTCAATTTATCCTGAATACTCCTCATTGACAGCTGCCTGCCCAGCATCAGATCATGCATTAGCTGGGTCCGCAAAATGCCGATCTCCGCTTTGTGGCTGTACATCAGCTTATGCATTTTGTCGAAGGCCTCCCACTCTTCCTTTAAGGAAGCTACGGCACTTGTTACACTCTCTATCAGTTCATCGTCATTGACCGGCTTCAGTATGTAATCGACGGCCTGCAGTTGGATCGCCTTCTTCGCATAATCAAAATCCGAATGGCCTGTCAGCAAAATGTAACGGATATGCGGCCAGCGGCTGCCTGCCGTTTCGATTAACTCCAGCCCTGTCATGCCTGGCATGCGAATATCCGTAACGAGAATATCGATATCCTGCTCCTCCATAACGGTGAGCGCCTCCAGGCCCGAAGCCGCCTGTAAAACCCCGCTGATGCCCATTTCCTCCCACGGAAGAGTAAGGGCCAGACTTTCCGTTACATAGGTTTCATCATCAACCAGCAATATGTTGATCACTTCTATCTTCCTCCAATACATTTATAAACTCTGGATCAGTCCAGTACAGGGTTGCTCTTAAGCCGCCGTATACAGAGCGGGAAAAAGCGAGACCTGCGCTTTCGCCGAACCGCAGCCGCATGCGCTGGTATACATTCCACACGCCACACCCCATATTTTCGTCCATTTGTCGGTGCAGCTTCTGTTCCAGCGCGAAGATGTCCATCCCGCTCATGCCTTTGCCGTTGTCATCCACATGTACTCTTATACAGCCTTGATCGAATTCCGCCGTAACGCGAATCAGACCATTCTCGGCATTCTGCTCGATGCCATGGATGACCGCATTTTCCACAAGAGGCTGAAGCATGAGCGGCGGAACGGATAGCCTGCCCATCCGCTGCGGCAGATCGATGCTGTAGCTGAGGCGGGGCATGCGCATATTCTGGATCTCCAGATAGTGGGTGACAAATTCAATCTCCTCTTCCAAGGGCACAAGCTCCCGCTCCTGTCTTGTCGTATAGCGGTAATATCTCGACAGATGATGGGACATGGCAATCACCGCTTCGTGCTTCTTCAGCTTCGCCATGCTGGTCATGAATGAGAAGCAGTTATAGAAGAAATGGGGATTAATCTGCGACTGCAGCTGCTTCAGCCGTGCTTCCCGCACATGAATCTTCTCCACATATACCTTCTCAAAAAGCTGCTGAATCTGTTCCACCATCTGATTGAACCGGTCTGCCAGGAAGCTGAACTCATGGCTGCCCTTGCGCTGCATGCGCACAGCGTAATCTCCGGCCGCAAGCCTCTTGAAGCCGGCAACCAATTGGCGGATGGGAACCTGCACCTGCGAATACAGCATGTAAGCGGCAAGGAAACTGAGCAGCAGCAATCCGCCAGCGGATACATAGAACAAACGGTTGGATTGATCGATAGGAGCCATAATTTCAGAGAGAGGCATGTAGTCGATCAAGTACCATCCGGTATCCTCAGATAAAACGAGGCTGACCATATACTGTTTGCCATTCACCTCCAATATGCGCTTTTCACCATCCTTAAGCTCATCGGCTTCCAGCCCGTGCAGCAGCCGACCAATAAGCTCATGATTTGCAGTACGGTTATAGATGACCCCCATGTCCTTTCTGAAATAAAAGGGATCACCACGCCCGTCGCTTTTAAAGCGGTCCAGCATATCCTGAATGTTGCTGCTGTCGAACTCGACTTTAATAATCGTATTGGCAGTTTCCGGATGCCGCTCCGCCGAGAATGGAGAGACGGTATACCAGGAAAACACGAACCGTTCGCCCTCATCTCCCATGACTTTTTCGACCTGCCAGCCCGGTCTGATCTCCTTGTTTAAGTCGCTTGCTTCATACCTTTGCGCATCCCGCTCGGTCACCACCCTGCCCAGCGATGGCGAATAAATGGAAATGCTGCTGTCCCAATTGGACGAGCTTTCCTGAAGGCTCAGCTTGGTCTGAATGCGCTTGACCAAATTGATAGCATCCAGATTCAGGTACTCGTCCTCCAGAAAAATATCCTGAAAGCTCAGGATATCAGGGTCATGGATAAGCAGATTGGGCCAGGAGGACACCAGCTCAATATTCGTGTTCACCTGATTTTGAAAAAACACCAGCTGGTTGATGTTGGAGGTGCCCAGTTCTTCGCTAAGAACATCGGTCGTGATTTTATTCGAATAAAAATAGAGCAGCATAATGGGAATCATCATAATGACGGCCAATGTGACGATTTTTGTATAAAAATTAAGTTTTATCATACTGAACTTCACACCTGTATTCTTTATATTTTCCGGTAAAACCTGTAAAACTCCGGCTGCGTGGGCACAATTATAACCGCTTTCAAAGAATCCGTACAGGGGAATGTAAGAAGATTTAGGATGGTATGCAAAGCAAAACAAAAATACCCCTCAGAATGGCAATCATGCTTCTAGGAAGCAGATGTTCGTTCTGAGGGGTGCCTTTTGTCACAGCTAAGATGCTCTATGCAGATATATGATTATTTTAATGCATGGAGCCCTGCTGGCCCATTTGCTTGTTTACTTTAACCCGTTTTACAAAGAACGAGCATACCAGCCCGATCAATGCCAGAATCAAGGCAAAAGTGAACGCGTTCTGTACACCGGCAGTAAAGGCCGCCAGCTTGCTTTCAGCACTTTCAGGATTGGCTACACTTCTCAGATAATTCGTCTGGCCAGCGCTGAGAATGCTAACCGCAACCGCTGTACCAATCGCTCCCGCTACCTGCTGCAGCGTGTTCATGATCGCCGTACCGTGAGGATAATACGCGGGCGGAAGCTGATTCAAGCCATTGGTTTGAGCGGGCATCATAATCATCGAGATGCCGATCATCATAAGCACATGCATGGCAATGATCAATCCATAAGGCGTTGTCGGCTGGATTCTGGAGTACACAAACAGAATAACCGATACGATGACCATGCCGCTAATGACCAGCCATCTAGGACCGAACTTGTCAAACAGACGCCCCATCACCGGAGATAGAAATCCGTTCAGCAAGCTGCCGGGCAGCAGCACCAGACCGGCGGTGAGAGCGCTCAGAGCAAGACCTTGCTGCAAATACATAGGCAGCATCAGCATGGATGACAGCATCATCATCATACAGATAAAGATCAGGACCAGACCAATCGTGAACATCGGATATTTGAATGCACGAAGATCCATCATGGGTTCTTTCATTCTCAGCTGGCGAATACTGAACAGCAGCAGCGCCACCCCGCCAATGACCACGGTGGCAATAACAACCGGACTTGACCAGCCGCCTCCGCCTTCACCATGACCGCCGGCGCTGCTGAATCCATATACGATTCCGCCAAAGCCAATTGTAGACAGAATGATGGACACAATATCAATTTTAGGCTTGGTCAGATTTGAAATATTGGGCAAAAACATTAAGCCGAAGATCAGAGAAATAACGAAAAACGGCAGTGAAATCCAGAAAATCCAGTGCCAGGTCAGATTGGCAAGAATCAATCCGGAAATCGTCGGTCCGCTGGCTGGAGCGAACATGATGACGAGACCGATTAATCCCATCGCGGAGCCGCGCTTTTCAATCGGGAAAATGACCAGTATGGTGTTAAACAGCAAAGGAAGCAGCAGCGCCGTACCTGCCGCCTGCAGCACCCGAGCGACCATCAGCAGCTCAAAATTCGGCGCCATCGCAGCAACCAAAGTTCCTGCAATTGAGAATACCAATGATGCAGTAAACAGCTGCCGGGTCGTGAACCACTGCAGCAGCAGTCCCGAAACCGGCACCAGTATGCCCATCACCAGCAAATAGCCGGTAGTGAGCCATTGAATCGTTGTTGGCCCTACCTGCAAGATGCCCATCAATGGTGTCATGGCCACATTAAGGGCCGTTTCACTGAACAGGCCGATAAACCCGCTCAGCAGCATTGCAAATAATATCGGAATAACTTTGTATTGTTTTGATGCTTGCTGATCCTTTGCAGAACCAGCTTTCATGGTTGCCTCCACGTTTCCATCCTCCTTGGTTTGTCTATCTCTTTCTAGTTGTTTTAATTCATCAAATCAGCATTCTTCGTCAGAACTGATAAATAATCTGCAGCATTCAGCATCGGTTCTTTGGTCTGATGGGTCAGGCTGATAATCAACGCGCCTTCCATCATGGAAATGATCAGCAGCGCCAGCTCATAAGCCTTTGTTTCATGAAAACCGTCCAAACGAAGCCGCTCCGCTACGATCTCCTGCCAGGCTGTAAACACTTCCTGACAAGCTTTGCGCAGCCTGTCGCTTATGCAGGAAGTTTCAACTGCCGCCCAGAAGCTGAATGGCAAAAATCCGGTAAAACCGGCAGCCTCCGCCTCATCTGCCGTCTCATGAATAAAATACCGGATCGCATCCCCTGTATTGTCATATGCGGCAAATGTGTCCCGAAATTTGTGAACAATATGCTCATTCGCCTTCCCGATGCACACATGCGCGAGCTCCTCTTTGCCGTCCGGAAAATAATGATACAACGACCCCTTCGGCGTACAGCTTTCCTTGATGATCTGATTAAGGCCGGTAGCATGATATCCCTGGGAAAAGAAAAGCCTTGCCGCTGTAGTGACAATCGCTTCTTTGGGGTTGGATTTTTCGCCCAATGGAACCACATCCCTTAAAATTATAACAACTGGTCTACATAATTAAAGCAGTTCCATTAAAGCATGTCAATAGCGGATATATAGAAGACGTATGAGCACCGGATTTGGTTACGGAGAGATAAAATTACCCCTGTCTGACTTGTTTAAATAAACAATAGACAGGGGTCTTATGATTTCCTAAACGGATACAACTGTATTCATATATTTTGTTGTGAATACAAGCTTCCAATGCAACAGATATACTTAATTTTTGATTCCAGGCAGATAACGCTCTTTAAGAATGGTCTGGTGATGAATCTCATGGCCGGCAATGACGTAAGCCGCCTGCTTTGCCGTCAGAGGGTCTTGATTGAGCACGCCCTGCCGCTGCCATGCTTCTGCCGGAAGCCCTTTAAGCATGAAAACCGTAGATTTTCTGAGTGATTCAAACTCTTCGAGCAAATCCTTAAAAGGAACATGATCAAACTGCGCTTCTTTAACAAACTGATTCTGCTCATATCCCGGATAGACCAGATTGTCGCCGCGCGCGATCCGAAGCAGCCGATAAGTCCATACCCGCTCATTGTCCGTTATATGACCGACCACTTCTTTAATGCTCCATTTGCCGCTGGCGTATTTGAAGTTCGCTTGTTCCTCGTTCAGAGGCTGCAGAATGGAAAGCGTCTCTTCGATCTGTGCCGCCAGAATCTCAATGATATTTCCCTCCGGAACCTGGTTGATATAATTGGTAAAAAAAGGCCTGCTTTCGTTTGCATTAGCTTCCATTTCGATGAACTCCCCTCTTTTGTTCAGAGTAAACTACTACGGCTGCATACATAGCATGAAAAAATCGGCCCTCTCTTAAAGGACCGATCTCTGCGGCAATCCTGATCACTGCTCTCCTGCTTCCATATAGACAACTTCCCAAAGATGCCCATCAGGGTCCTGAAAGCTGCCGTTGTACATGAAACCATGATCGACAGGATCATTGAAAGGCTTGCCACCGCCTTCGAGTGCCTTATTCACGATCTCATCCACCTGTTCCCGGCTTGCGGCGGAAATAGCCAGGATCACCTCTGTGGTGTTATGGGTATCCGTTAATTCCTTCTTCGTAAAGGTTTTAAAATATTGTTCAACCAGCAGCATCGCAAATATGTTTTGGCCGATGATGAGGCACGCTGCATTATCATCGGTAAACTGCGGATTGAACTCGAAGCCGAGGTTCCTAAAAAATTGCATGGACACTTGCAAATCCTTTACCGGAAGATTTACAAAGATGTGCTCGGATGTTAATGCCAATATCATCACCTCAACGTCGGAATGTCTTACCGTCCTATTATAATAGTTTTTGCTAAAAAATAAGCTTATATTCTTAACGAATCACACATGTTTATTGGACGTCAGTTTCATCTCCGCCGCCAATGATCTGCAGCAGTTCATCCCCCTCGCGTACCTTTCCTTGCTGAAGTGGGAGCACATCTGTGTAATCATGGCTGTTAGTTACAATGATCGGCGTAACTGTGTCATAACCGGCAGCCTTGATTTTTTCCACATCAAATTCAAGCAGCAATTGTCCTGCTTTAACACGGTCGCCTTCCTGAATGTGGGACGTGAAATACTGACCATCCAGCTTCACCGTATCAATCCCGACATGAACCAGAATTTCCGCGCCTTTATCCGAAACGACAGCCAAAGCATGCTTTTTCTTAAACGCAACCGTTACCGTTCCGTCAAACGGGGCGACGATTCGTCCGGTAGCCGGCTCAATTGCAACCCCTTTGCCCATGGCTTCTGAAGCGAAGGCCGGGTCGGGAACCTCCGTCAATGGCACTACAGTTCCGCTCAGCGGACTAAGCGCCTTATCACTGGCTTTACCGTCGGTATGGGCTGGATTATTGCCTTTATCGGCAGCGGTTTTAGCTGTATGCTCTTCTTCGACAGGATCCTTAAAGCCCAGAATGTAAGTCAGGACGGCCGAGACCACGAATGATGCCGTGATCCCCATGATCAAACCCGGGAAGCCCTGTCCGCCTGGGCCGTAGAAAATCGGCAGGGTCAGCAGTCCCGGAGCCCCGGAAGCAAACGCCTGCGTACCGGCCTGGCCGATGATGGCGCCGCCAACAGCGCCGCCAATAATGCCTGCGATGAACGGGCGCTTAAGCGGCAGGGTTACCCCGTAAACGGCCGGTTCGGTAATACCGAACAGGGCTGACAGTGTAGTGGAACCCGCAAGTGTTCTCAGTTTCTTATTTTTCGTTCTCAGCATGACACCTAAAGAAGCGCCTGCCTGGGCAAAGACGGAAGCGGTTGCCGCCGGCTTGATGCCGTCTTTGCCATATACTGCGATGTTGTTAATGAACACCGGAATAAGGCCCCAGTGAACGCCGAAAATAACGAGCATCTGCCAGGTAGCGCCCAAAATGGCCCCCGCTATAAGCGGGCTGAAGGAAAATGCTGCAAGCAATGCAGCTGCAATGCCGTTTCCGACATAAACCCCGAATGGTCCAAAAACCATCAAAGTAAGCGGCACCATTACGACCAGTGAGATCAGTGGTGTGACGAAGTTCTTAACGCTCTCGTGGATGACACGGTTGCAGAATTTCTCCAGTTTGCTCATGACGATGACCGCCAGGATGATCGGAATAACCGTGGACGAGTAACTCATCATGATAACAGGAATACCGAAGAAGTCTGCTGCCGGCCCTGCATTTTTCAGCTCAATGACCGAAGGATAAAGCAAGGCGCCTGCAATCGTTACGGCAGTAAACGTATTGCCGCCGAATTTTCTGGCTGTAGTAACCGCTAACATTATAGGCAGGAAGTAAAATAAGGCATCTGCCGCAGCGTACAGGATCGTATAAGTCGAGCCGACCTTGTCCAGCCAGCCAAAATTGCTGGCAATGAGCAGCAAACCTTTAAGAATACCGGCGCCGGCCATTACTCCCATCAGCGGGGCAAAGATACTGGAGATCACCTCGATGACGTTTCCAAGCCCTTTTTTACCGCTGTCCGATTTTTCCTTTGCGCCGGAGCCGGATTCGTCGAGAATGCCACTAACCTTGCCGATGGCTGCGTACACCTCGGGAACGGTATTTCCGATGACAACCTGAAACTGTCCGCCATTTTCCTTTACCGTAATAATTCCGTCAGTCTTCTCCAGCTTGGCTTTGTCTGCTTTGGCATTGTCCTTGAGGACAAAGCGCAGCCGTGTTGCACAGTGGACAAGCGAGTCGACGTTTTTTTCGCCGCCAACGCCCTCCACAATCTCTTTGGCTAATTTTTCGTAGCTCACAGCTATTACCCCCATTTTGTGGTCGAAAAGTACATTACAGGAAATCAAGACAAACAAAAAACCTAAGCCATGATCATAGGGTTCGCATTTCTGCCCCACTATTCATCACGACTTAGGTTTTGCCTGCATAACCAGTAACAATCCTAGGTTGTTATTCTGTTTGATGTGTTTAGAATATAACGGTTTCATTTGTTTGTCAACCTGGCCTGCACAACCAGCCTGCCCTCTTCAGGATCCAATACATAATCGCATGTCGATAACGTAACAATACGGTCAGTGGTATTGACATGGACACCAGTCTCATATTCGGAGCGCTGCTGAGACTGCTCAATAAACTCGGCATAATCAAATTCTGAATTAAAAGAGGTCCTTATATAATTCACATCGGCCGTTGTGCGGTACACCGAAAAAATCTCCAGATCATAGCTACCATACAGCGTGTCATAGTAGATCACCGGATGGGCTTTGAAATAATCTTTATCGAGATACTTTTTCAAGCTGCCAAACATGGAATTGTCCTTCATCCGGTGACCATAAATGACGGTATTTTGATCTGTCCCATCAATCCGGTTCCTGAAGTCCATGAAAATACTGCCTGCCCTTGTCTGCTCCTTTTTGTAATTTCTGGACAGGTAGAACTCGTTATCTTCAGCCTGAAGAATCGGGTAATCCACCGCTGTTCCGTCTATCGTCAGCCATCCCACAATATCTTGATTGATAACCAAAAGAGGCTGAAATTGCGGTCTAGCCTTACCGTCAGACCCAGGCTTATTTTGCTCTGTCCCACTTGAATCCGGGACGAAGACTGCCGTTTCCTGATGGTAAATCCGGCTCACTTCCGCCAAAATCCGGCGGTTCGTATAATAGTCGGCTGTATAGGCAGTCAGCTTGCATGCGGCGAACAGGAAGACAGCCGCCCAAAGCAGCCATATCCCCTTTTGCACAATTGGCTTCCGGTACATAGCAGTCATACGTGACAACATAGCTTCATTCATTCTCATCCTATGCCTGCCGGCAGGACATACAATCCCGCCTCAGCATCGCTCCGCAAATGCACACGGACACCATAAACGGAAAAGAGCATTTCCTCTGTCACCACATCGGGCGCTGTTCCCTGAGCAACGATTCGCCCTCCATTCATCACGATAATATGATCGCTGTACCTTATAGCCTGATTAATATCATGCAGAACCATGACCACCGTCATCCCGAATTCTGTGGTTAACCGCCTTACCAGTTCCAGGATTTCGATCTGATAGTACATGTCCAGATAAGTCGTCGGCTCGTCAAGAAAGAGCACCTGCGTATCCTGGGCCAGCGCCATGGCAATCCACACCCGCTGCCGTTCTCCGCCGGACAGGCTGTCAATCGCAAGCTCCCGTTTGGACAGCAAATTCGTGCTTTCCAGCGCCCGCTCAATTGCAGCCCCTTCCGTATCGCGGTCCGGCGTAAACCAGCCCCGGTGCGGCAACCGTCCGTAGCTAACCAGCTTCTCCACGGTCAGGTCGGAAGGAGCCTCATTATGCTGATGAACAATTGCCAGCTTCCGTGCAAATTCCTTTGGGGTATATTGATGAATGGCTTTACCGTCGAGCACAACCTCACCCTGCAATGGAAGATAATTTCTGGACATCACACCAAGCAGCGTCGATTTTCCGCATCCGTTCGGTCCGATGATCGTCGTGGTCTTTCCTGCCGGGATATCCGCAACGATATCATGCAGGCGGTTTATTTTACGGTCATAAGCGAATGTAACCTGCTTAATTTCCATACACCCTGTCTCCTCTCCTCAGCATAAAAATCAGGAAAGGACCGCCAATGACAGCCATAATGGTGGATGCGGGAATTTCCAGCGGGGCCACCAGCGTCCGTCCCAAGGTGTCTGCCGTAAGAATCAGCAGTGCACCGAGCAGGGCGGAGAACGGGATCACTGCTCTGTAATCCGAGCCCACCAGCAGCCGCGCAATATGCGGAATGAGCAGCCCGACGAACGAAATGACTCCCGCAACAGCCGTCGCCACGCCTGCAAGCAGCACCGCCGCCGCCGAGATAACAAGTCTGGCCCGCGTTACGCGCAGCCCCAGATTAGCCGCCGTCTTGTCCTGCAGCGCCAGCATGTTGCACCAGGTAACAAGCATGAGAGAGATAATCAGTCCGGCCGAGCCGTATGTCGAAATCATCTGCACATCCTTCCAGGTCTCCATGGAAATGTTGGAGGATACCGATGCATCGGGATTGGTGCCGAGCAGATAGCTGCAGCTGATCATGAAAGCTTCATTTAATCCAGTGAACATAGCGTTTACCGCAATGCCGACCAGCACGATGCGGATGGGGCTCAGTCCTGACTTCCATGAAAGGGTATAGACGAGAAAGCACGCCAGAGCACCGCCCAGAAAAGCAAAGAGCGGGGACCAATAATACAGCTGCGGCAGCAGCACAATCATCACCGTAGGAAAGAAGCTGGCACCTGATGCAATGCCGATGACGCCCGCATCAGCCAGCGGATTGCGCATGACGGCCTGCAGCAGCGCACCGGATACCGCAAAGCATGCCCCGGCGAATAGTGCGACAATAAGCCGTGGCAGCCGCAGATCCTTGATTACCTCTACGGTGTCATTCCCGCCTGTAAACAGTCCGCGCACAAAATCAAGCATGCCGATTTTCAGACTGCCTGTCACGGCCGACAGTACAATCATATAAATCAAAAGTACAATGACGATCGTAAAGCTCCATATTTTTTTATTCATTAGATTACTTCCTATCTCACTCAGTATTCAGCTGCTGTGAATGACTTTGAATCTTCAGCCCTCGGGATACAACATACCCATCAGTTCATCCAGCGCCTCGCCTGCTTCCAGATTGGCGGTCGTTCCGAACAAACGCTCCTCCAGATCGTAGACACGGCCATTTTTGACAGCATCAAAATGCTTCCAGATATCGTTTTGCTTAAATTCCTTATCAAACATTTTGACGACTTCTTCCGGCATGCCGTGAGCCGCCCGCAAAATAATGTCCGGGTTAGCCTGCTGCAAATACTCGGTGTTCGACGCAAGATACTCGATCTTTTCCCCCTGGACAATATTGATGCCCCCGCACTGCTTCACCAGGTCGCCGATAAACGAATGCTCCGTCGCAACCAGATAGCTGCCGGGCACCCCAAGCAGAATCAGTACCGTTGGCTGCTTCTTTCCTTCAACCTTCTGTCTGATGTCCGCCAGCTTCGCGTCTATCTGCTCCGTAATCGCTGCCGCCTGCTGCTCGCGTCCGTACTTTTCACCAAGCCTACGGATCGTCTGCTGCATGTCGGCTACGCTTTGCAAATTGAGAAAATCTGATGGGATACCGGCTCCGTCAAATTTGGGCTCAAGATCGTACTCAAGGGTCGTGACGGACAGCACATCGGTTGGCCGCAGCGCACGAATTCTTTCCAGATCGGGACTCATCGGATTGCCTACCGGAACAGCATCCTTGTATCGTTCAGGAAGCTCTTTGCTGCTTGTAGGGATCCCGACGAGATCCAGCTCCAAAGCAGCCATAATTTCCGTAATTGCCACTGTTGTGGATATAATTCGCGGTTCATTGCCAGCGCTTTCTGCAGATGCCGACACGGACGGCTCGGGGCTGCCGGATACGCATGCCGTCATGCCAAACAACAGCAGCATGCCAATCAGTGTAAGCCAGATCGGTTTTAACATTAGCCATCTCCTTATTCTGTTACCTAAAAAGCAAGTCTTGATGCGCACGGTTAAGCGCATCAAGACCCGTTTTAAAATTGAATCAACACTATTGGGATACTCTATCTACCTTCTGATGGCCTTACGGTGCCGGAACAGCATCCATGCCGAGCCTGCGAGCAGCAGCGCGTAAATGGCCAGAGGTGCAGTATCAGCTGTAGCCGGATTTTGCCCTATGCTTCTCTTTTCAGCAACGACAGAGTCAGTTTCCGTAAGCCCTGCCTGTACTGGTTTATCGGCATTACGGTCAAAGCCTGGCATTCCCTCTTTTGCAGCTTCAGGTTTCTGATCCACATCCGTATCGGTTGCCGCCGTTGCAGCAGGAGCCGCCCCTTCTACTTCCGGCAGGCTGGCATCGGGCACTGCAGCGCTGGAAGTGCCACTGCTGTCAGATCCGCTTTCCGAACTGCTTGCAGCTGTTTCATCAACAGCAGTAATGCTCGAAGCATCGAAAGTAATTTCAACCTCATACTCGCCATCGGCAGGCAGAGCTGGTGCTTCTGCGATTTCCACAGCCTGAGCTTCGGCCACCGCAGCAGGTGCTTCTGTACCAACAGCTGTAACGCCGTTGTTAGAGCTGAGGAACAGAGGAAGCTGATAGGCTGCAGCCGCAGTAACCTCGGGATGTGCAATATGAAGCTTGGCCTTAACAGGATTGATCAGACTTCGCGGTGCAAATCCTGCAACACGGGTGTCGGATACCGGATCAGAGCTCACCGCATCGGTGCTGACAAATTGACCGTCAAGCTCCACCTCAAATGTGCTAATGGATGAGCTGTGATTGAGCAGCAGCTGGGCATAGACTTTGTTGTCTTTCACCTTTATGCCTGCACCCTTGCTGAAGAATTGCTCTACTCCTTCCGGCGCTTTGAGACTGAAATCCACAGTATAGGCTCCATCCTTCAATACCGGCTCACTTGCAGGAGGGGCTTCAACATAAGGCTTCGGTAAGCCTTCCTCCAGTTCACCAATATTGAAAACAAACTGAAGAGCATATTCTTTTCCGGATACATTCACTTTGGCAAATACCGGCTTGGTCAAGTCTGTCACTGTGAATGTGACCACTCTGGTGTCCTGCTTCTCGTCGTGTGATGCAACGGTGACGTCCTTATAGGACTGCCCTCCATCCACCTGCAGATCGGTCACAGAAGAGCTATTCCGGATCGTCATGCTCATGGTATTAACCTTGTTTTTCACGATCAGACCTGCAGGACTGACGAATTTGTCGCTGACAGAAGAGATCTTTTTACCATCTTCTTCCTTAACCTCGAATGGAACGGAATATTCCCCGTCTTCCAGAAGGCTTATCGTCGGTGATCCGCCTACATAAGGATCCGGAGCTCCAGCTTCAATCGTGGAAGGGTAAAATTTGATAATAAAATCATAATCTCCATTGTAATTCAACGCCGGAATCTCAACCTTGACCTTCGCATCTACAGGCACGCTCAAATCAGGCACCTCAAAGCTGATTTCACGGGTGTTCTGCCCCGGGTCGACACTGATGGTCGATACCTCATCGTATGAACCATCATGATAAACCTGTAGACTGGTAATGGAGGAGCTGTCCTTCACCGTCATGTTGATCCGGTTGACTCCATTTTCCCTGATGAGTGTGGCCGGGCTGACCAGATAATCGGCCATGCGCGACTTTTGCACACCATCCGGGTAAAATGCTCCGAAACGAATGCTGTAAGTTCCGTCCTCGGTTCCAACCGGTGCACCACCGCCCCCGCCTGGAGCCGGTGCAGGTGTCCCTGGAGTAGAAGGGGTTCCAGGATTTGTCGGCCCTGGAATCCCGGGATCGACAGGCCCGCCGCCAGGATTTTCAGCGGCAGTCAGTTGAATATCGACCTGATATTCAGCGCTGTATACCTGACCATTGCCCATATCTACACGAACCTGAACCAACGCATTCATCCGTTCCGTCAAGTCGGCAACTTCGAACCTCAGAGTACGGGTGTTCTTGGCAGCATCTTCACCGATCACTTCAGCGTCGGTCAGCACACCATCCTGCTCTGTTTTGAAACCGGTGATTGAACTGCTGTCAGTCAGCGTGAACGTAACGAATTTTCTGTCTCCATAGATAGAAACCTTGCTGCTCGAAGGCTCAACATATCTGTTCATCGAAGACGTTGTATCTGTTCCATCTTTTAAAAACGCAAGGTCAATGGCATATTCCTTATCTGGTGTTCCTACAGGTGTTTCCGGAACTGTCGGATATTCAACCGGTACACCGGAGATATCAAAAGCCAGATCAACGGCATATTCCTCATCATAGACAAAGGGATAGCCCATCACTTCTGTTAAATCCCAGTAGATTTTCACCCAGCCGTTTAGTTTGGAAGACAGATCAGCAACCTCAAAACGCACGATACGGGAGTTGGCAGCAGTATCCTCACTAACTGTTTCCGTTTCCTTCAACTGTCCGTCCACTTCCGTTTTAAAGCTGGTAATTTCCGCGTTTTGCTTCAGTTTGAATGAAACAAACTGCTTGCCGCCGCTCACGGTCAGTTTACCGCTTTCGGGATCTACATACGTGTACATCATTGAAGCTTCATCTGTACCGTCTTTTAGTATCGTGAAACCAATCGGATATTCTCCATCAGGAATCACCCCGGCAGATGCCGGCTTTTCCGGCTGTAGTTGCACCTGGTAAGCAGAGGTTTGGCTAAAATGATATGTATCTCCGGTTTTATTGGCAATCGACGCGGAGACCACAGCTACCTCTGCAGTGGTTGGCTGATTCAGCGGCTTCACTTTAAAGGTTATAAGGGCAAACTCGTTATTCGCATTGGCAACGTCTTGTTCTGAATCCGCCGATACGGATAAACGTAGCTGATCCTTTGCAGTCTGGTTGTAAGACCATGTATAGTTATCCAGTGGGGTTGCAACCGAAATCAGTTCAAATCGCTCGTCGTCGAACGAGATCGTTGATTCCAGCTCGTACACATTCTGATATACGCTGTCGGCAACACCGCTGATTTTCAGCTTCACCTGCAAGGAATCACCGGCCTTTGCCGTTGCGTTGCCAGTCAATGCCGCCAGCGGTGTGTTCTCAGCAGCAAATGCCGAGCCCATGAGCGCCGGGACTTGCGATGTACCCAGTAACAAGCAGAGGATGGTAAACATCAATGCCGCTTTTTTAAATAAACTATTCAATTCATTCAGCTCTCCTCAACCCTCAATTTTACGTTGTTAGCTGTCTGATCAAGGGGCTACAGGAGTGATGCTTGCTGTATCAAACTTCAACTGCACATCATATTTGCCGTTATAGCCCAGGACAGGAATAACTACTTCTGTATACGCGTTAAGCTTGGCGTCCAGGTTAGCAACCGGGAAACCAACCACTCTGGTGTTAGCTGCCGTGTTGCTGCTGACTACATCAGCGTCAACATACTGACCATTTTGTTCGGTTTGGAATTTGGTAATCCAGGAGCTGTTTTTCAGTGTCAATGTCACATAAGCCTGGCCACCGGTAACCGTCAAATTAGCCGGTTTCACCGTATAGCTGTCCATCATGGAAGTGCTGTCTGTTCCATCCTTCAGTACGGTGTAATTGAACGTATACTTCCCGTCGGCAGGAGTAGCACCAGCAACACCGTAAGGCAGCAGTAAAGCAAACACGACAAACGCCATCAAAGACCATTTAAGCAGCAGATTTTTTTTCATGATTATCACAATCTCCTTTGTTTTTTAAATGATTTAGCCAAAGTTATTTAGCCTTGGAAACAAACCAGCGCCGGGCCAAAAATAACAACGATACCACAAAAAAAGCCATCCATACTGCAAGGGGAGCCGTGTCCGCTGTCGGCGGGTTAATCACCTGCTCACTCGCTTCTGAACTCTTCAAATCGTTGTTATTAGAACTTACTTTTTTCACACTTGCCTCATCCCGGCTCACTGGACTGTCATTCGCTCCGGAAGCGGCATTGCTTGCAGCTTTCCCGGCCGTGCTTCCCGCCTGAGCGGAAGGCGATTCAGTCTCCTTATTTTGGGCAGCCGCAGACTTTTCAGTTTTCACTGGAGTTAAACTGCTGTTGTCAAAAGCAAAGCGGATCGTATAATCATGGTCATAATCCACGGATGGAACAGTTACATGGATTTGGGCCGCAAGCGGTGATTCCAGGCTCTGAAGCGGGAAGCGGGCTATCCGTGTATCAGTGGCACTGTTACTGCTGACCGTAGTTGTGTCGATATATCCACCGCCATGCGGGACCTTGAACTCCGTGATCCAGGCGCTATGGTTCAACCGAATTTCAGCCTCTATCTTCCCGTTGTTCACATGGATCACAGCCGGCTTTTCAAAATAATCGTTTGCCATAGAGACTGAATCATTCTCAGCCTTTAAAATGTTATAGTCTACGGTGTATTCTCCATCCTGCAATGCAATGGCTTCTGCCTGGGCTTTCGGTGAAATACATAAAACCAGGCCTAAAACCGCAGTGAAGAAAAGGATGGGAACGACTTTCCACCTCTTCATGGAACCCCTTTTCCTCCTCTCAATCTCTCATAGAATGAATCATTACAAGTGCAGGAACAATTTTCTCATTGATTATCATTCTCAATTAAAACTTAAAAAAAAATGATCCTTGCAGCTTGTATATTGTTACAGTACACTTCTTCCTCACCTTCTTGCTTTCCTGCAACCGTGAACTCTCCCCCTCGGTTTCTAACAAGCAATTAACCTGTCGGCAACCGGCTAACCAGACCAGTAATCCATGGCACCCCTCCCTCGTGACAAAATTAGGTGTGGTTGCGATTTGATATTATCCCACTCTTCAGGGGGGTGTCAATCAAAAAATATATATTTTTTTATAACTCGGAATTCGGATTGACAGTGATAATGATTTTCATTATCATCTTTCTATACAACATTTTCTTCCTCATTCTTCCTTCTCCCTCTCAGGAACAGGAGTATACTATGAATTATAATTTCTACAATCTTAATAAAGCTGTAATGGCATGCGCCTTGATCCCGCTTCTCTTGACAGGATGCGGGGCCGGCAGCGACCCATGGGAAGGACAAGTACCTGCATCTCAATTTGCTTCTGCAAAGGAGACATCCGAAGCTGCCACGATTACGGTGACAGATTTTGCAGGAAGAGAGGTGACGGTACCCTATCCCCCTGCGCGAATTGTGGCGTTAAGCAACGGGGATATGGATATTGTCCATGCACTCGGAGGCCATCTGGTCGGAAGACCAACCTCCTCTGCAGCAGAAGAAAATTTAGCGGATATTGAAGAGGTTGGCACAACTCATGAGCTTGATCTTGAGAAAATTACCTTTCTCAAGCCTGATCTCGTGCTGGGCAATGCTGTACTGAACACCAAGGATACCGCGATGATCGAAAGCATCGGATCACATATGATTTTGACCGAAGCGAATTCAGCTTCTGATATCCAGAATCAGATTCGCCTGCTGGGTAAAGTGCTCGATCAAAATGACAAAGCGGAAGAACTGGTACAGTCTATTGACGGCAAGATCCGCGAAATGCAGAATGCGAAGCTTTCTTCCCAGCCAAGGGTCCTGATCATCTATGGAGCGCCCGGAACGTATTTGGCGGCACTTCCCAATTCCCTTAGCGGTAATTTGCTTGAGCTGGCCGGTGGAGTAAATATCGCATCTGACTACCCTGAACTGGACAGCTTTCCCCACTACGCTCAATTGAACACAGAACGGATTGTCGAATCCGATCCTGAGCTGATTTTAATCATGACGCATGGCCAACCAGAGGCGGTTAAAGAGGGATTCTTCAAGGAAATGCAGGTGAACGCGGCCTGGAACGGGATAAGCGCGGTCAAGGACGGTCAAGTTCATGTGCTGCCTTCCGACCTGTTTGGAACCAATCCTGGAACCAAGGTGACCAAAGCGCTTGATGAGCTTCGCAGCTTGCTGGAGGAAGCGCAATGAGTGCGATTAATGTTCAACAAAGAATGAACAGACGCAATCTCATGCTGCTCGTCTCCCCCCTGCTTCTTATTGCAGCAAGTGTATATGGACTAACCTATGGTTCAATTCCGATCTCGCTTTCGGACATTTGGTCCGCCATGCTCGGACGGGACGGCTCTGCTTATGGAACGATTATTATGGATTTACGGCTGCCACGGATACTGACGGGAATGCTGGTGGGTGCCTGTCTTGCAGCTTCGGGGGCTTTGCTGCAAGGAGTGATGAAGAATCCGCTGGCAGATCCGGGCATTATCGGCGTGTCTTCCGGTGGGGGCTTGGCTGCTGTCATCTGCATGGTGGCGCTTCCACAATTCAGCTATCTGCTGCCAGCAGCGGCGTTTGCCGGCGCTTTTGCCACCTCGCTTGTGATCTATGGAATGGCATGGGACAAAGGTGCTTCACCAGTCAAAATCATTCTGGCCGGTGTGGCTGTGAATGCCCTGCTCGGCGCTGTTATGAATGGCGTTATGGTCGTTTACAGCGATCGTGTGCAGGCGGTACTCGCATGGTTGTCTGGCGGGTTGAACGGGAGAAGCTGGCACCATCTCTCCTTCATGGCTCCCTATGCGCTGATGGGTCTCGTCCTGACGATTCCAGCGATACGTCCGGCTAATCTGATGCAGTTGGGGGACGACTCTGCACGGCTGCTTGGGCAAAGGGTTGAAGTACAACGGCTCTTGCTCATGCTGCTTGCGTCCTTCCTTGCCGGTACGGCCGTCAGTGTAGCCGGATTGATCGGATTTGTGGGTCTTGTCGTTCCACATGCCATCCGGCTTGTTATTGGAGACGATTATCGCTTTCTGCTCCCATTATCCATTATGGGCGGCGCATCTTTGGTCGTCCTGGCGGATACGATCGCCAGATCCTGGTTTGATCCGATTGAGCTTCCTGTCGGAATTCTGCTGGCCGCTTTGGGAGCCCCCTTCTTTTTAATGCTTCTCAGGAGACGGGGGAATATCCGATGAAGGAAGAGGCACTTGTCGTTCAAAATATTTCGCTGCACAGGCAAGGTTTTCAGCTCAAGCGTATTAACGCTGACTTTCCGTCAGGGCGCATCACGGCGATTGTTGGTCCCAACGGTTCCGGCAAGTCCACTTTATTAAAAACGATGACCCGCCTGCTTGACATCGACTCTGGAGAAATTCTCATTCACGGAAAATCTGCTGCCTCTTTTTCACCCAGACAGCTGGCGCAGTGTATTTCCATGCTTCCGCAGACCAAGGACTTCATGCCTGATCTGACGGTAAGAGAGCTTGCCGCATATGGACGTGCTCCTTACAAGAAGCTATTCCAGCAGCGGCAGACCAAGGAAGACTATCAAGCCGTCGAATTTGCCCTTGAAGCGGCAGGTATGGGCAAACTCGCGGACAGACTGTTTTACACTCTGTCAGGAGGTGAGCAACAACGGGCCAGAATTGCGCTGACGCTGGCGCAAGGAACAGATATTTTATTGCTGGATGAACCGACAACCTATTTGGACATCGCGCACCAGTTGGACATTTTGAACATGCTGAAGCGCATCAATGAGCAATGGGGAATCACAATTGTGATGGTTCTTCATGACCTGCAGCAAGCAGCCGCTTACAGCCATCATATGATCGCCATGAAGCGGGGAGTCATCGCTGCAGCGGGCAGCCCGCGAGATTTGCTTACGCCTGCATTTCTGAAGGAAATCTATGAGATTGATGCAAAAATAACCGTCATCGACGGATACCCGCTTATTATACCAACAGCGGGAATACACCATTCGGGAGGAATATAACATGATTATTGTAACCAACACATCACAAATCACGAAGGGTAATGCCGATAAACTGATCGAACGTTTTAACAAAACGGGGCAAGTAGAAGCAATGGAAGGTTTTCTGGGACTGGAAGTACTGCTGACGGAGAATACCAAGGACCATGATGAGGTCACAATCAGCACACGCTGGCTGTCGAAGGAGCATTTTCAAGCCTGGACGCGCAGTGAAGCTTTCCGGGAATCTCATTCCCACCGCGAGATGCCGGACTATATCCTGGACAACAAGATTACTTTTTATGATGTGAAAATTGTCAGACAACCGCTCACCGACATCGAGGCCCCTCAGTTGACGGATCTGCGGGCATAAGCCAGAACTCAGAGCTTGTTCAATATACTACGACTGCTTCTCTGTACTTTACAGGTGGGGCAGTCGTTTTATCTTTGGTACAAATTGAATGGGATTTTGTAATAGCATGCATACTGTTAATGTAACACTACAACTTCCCTGGAGGTAATCATTTTGGATAAAAAGAAATCCTTGAAGCAAAAAATGCAGTCAACGGCCGACAAAAGCAGCAATGTGCAAAGCGGCAAAGAGCATCCAACAACAAACACCAATATGGGCAAATTCCATATTCCCAACCGTCCGTCCATCTGACCAGCCTAATTGAAAAAGGGGATCAGCAGGCTTTACACCTGTTGCTCCCCGAATTTGGCACTACGGCTGCCGTTTCACTTTTTTTCGCATTACTGCTTCGCTGCCAGATACTGCTCCAATTGATCAAAGGCTGCCCCGAAGCCTTGCTGCATGCCTTCATTCATCGAGCTGAAGGTCGCAACCTCTTCCTCTGATGCGGATAAAGGTACTGCGTGTAAGGAAAGTAACGTCTTTCCGTCTTGCTCCGAGAACGTCAGCGTATTCAGAACCTCAAGCGGCCACGTCTCGCTGAACGGCCCCCGGTTGATATTGCCTTCTTCATCAGCAAAGGAACTGACATATACCACCTTCTCAGGTGCGGAAATTTCCCGGTAAACGAACTTGCTCCACATCACATTTCCATCGGCTTGCAGACGGAAATGACAGATCCCTCCTGGATGAAAATCCAGCTTGACCACTTCCATCTCCCAACCCGCAGGACCCCACCAATGCTTCAGATGCTCCTTTTGCGCAAATGCTTCGAATACAAGCTCTTGCGGAGCGTTAATTGTGCGTGTAACGACTAGTTCAACAGTTTTGGACATGATGCTCCTCCTGGGATATAAAATTGGTATTTATTTTGCTTAAAGTGCCCGGCCTGAGAGCTGGTTCGTTGCATTCGGTGTGCGTATTCTCAGTCTTTTATGGTAATAAACATAAGAACCTGCGATTAACAGATAACCGATAAGGAAAATGATCATCGCACCGGAAAATCCGTCTACCATGATATTCGAGTACATCGCACCCGTCAAATCAAAGAACAATCCGGCATACGCCCACTCCTTGATTCGTGGAAAGCCTGGAACCAGGATCGCGATGACACCCAATAATTTGGCGGCCCCGATAAAAGGAAGCAGGTAGGCAGGATAACCCAAGTGCTCGAATACAGCAAGCCCCTCGGGGGAGGACATCATATTAGGAATCGCCCCCAATCCCATGAGTGCTGCCAGCAGCACCGTGAATATCCAATATGGAATCGCTAGTTTTTTCATTCAAACATCAACCTCCTGTAACAGTTGTCAACAGAGATGATTGTATTACCAAATACCTTGGAATATTCCATCATAACCTGTCTCCTTAATTTTTATACTTTATGGCTTCAAAGCTTCTTACTGGGCTACTGTTAATTCCCAGCTCTCACTTCCCTTCTTAGGATGTGATTTAACTATGAATTAAATATACCCTTTAGGGAATATTCCTGTCAAGGAATATTATTTTCTGCAGAAAAAGGTGCCCCCTGGTCGCAGACCTTTCGAGGCACCCTGTCTTTTAAGACCGAAATCCATCGGCTATATATCAGATCAAGTCCCGCAGAAGGTGCGGTAAGGACGGCTTGATGGGGCAGGCGGCTGGCAATACTCCGCTTGCTCGGGTGAATGCTTGAATGGATTGGCTAGAGCGGCCAGCAGTCGCTGCAGCACACTCAGGTCATCACGCTGCACGGCAGCCTCAAGCGCTTCCTCCACTCGATGATTACGGGCAATCAGAGCCGGATTGCTGTTTCGCATCAGCTCCTGCGAAGAGTCAAGAGACTCGTGCTGTCTGCCGCATCTCTCCTGCCACCGTTCATGCCAACGGATAAATTCAGAGGAGTCGAACAGCCCATGGCCCTCCCGGTTATCAAAAGTTAACGCCAGAAACGTATTGGTATAATCCGCCTGGTGCTGTTCCATCAAACGAAGCAGGTCATCCACAAGCGAATGGTCCTGCTCTTCTTCATTGAACAATCCGAGCTTCGCCCTCATACCCGAAAGCCATTGTTGCTCGAACAGCTCATGGAAATTTGCGATTTCATTCTCGGCCAAACGAATCGCCTCCTTCTGCTCGTCATGCAAGAGTGGCAGAAGGGTTTCAGCAAATCTGGCCATATTCCAGGCCCCAATATGAGGCTGATTGCCATAAGCATAACGTCCCTGAACATCGATTGAACTGAACACCGTGCCCGGGTTATATACATCCATGAAAGCACACGGACCGTAATCAATCGTCTCTCCACTAAGCGCCATATTGTCCGTGTTCATAACGCCGTGGATAAAACCGACAAGCTGCCACTTCGCGATTAGCGCTGCCTGCCGGCGGATTACTTCCCGTAACAGAAGCAAATAACGGTTATCTTCGTCATCAGCAGCATCCGAAAAATGTCTCTGCAGCGTATAATCCGCCAGCGTGCGCAGCCCCTCTCTTGTCCCCCGATTGGCTGCATATTGGAAGGTGCCTACACGCAAATGGCTGGCGGCAACGCGGGTTAAAATTGCACCCGGCAAATCCGTTTCCCGGAGTATCGTTTCCCCGGTTGTAACTACCGCAAGGCTGCGAGTTGTGGGAATTCCAAGAGCATGCATCGCTTCGCTGATGATGTATTCACGCAGCATCGGACCAAGGGCCGCCCGTCCATCACCGCCCCGCGAGTAAGGCGTGCGGCCAGCACCTTTAAGCTGAATATCGAACCTTCCGCCCCCAGGGGTAATTTGCTCACCGAGCAGAATCGCCCGCCCGTCCCCCAGCATCGTAAAATGACCAAATTGATGCCCTGCATAGGCCTGAGCAATAGGAAACGCTGCCTCGGGCAAATGATTTCCTGCAAATATGGCAGCACCCTCTGCGTTTTGCAGAGCTTGGCCATTTAATCCAAGAGCTTCCGCCAAGGAATGATTAAATAGAACAAGCCTTGGGGAGCGAACAGAAGTGGGCTGAAGCCTGCTATAGAATAATTCGGGCAGTTCTGCATAACTGTTGTCTAAATTCCAGCCCGCTTTCCGAATTGTTTTATTTTCCGTCATAACAGCACCTATTTTCATTAAATTTTCGCCGCTTATTTTTCACTTCTCTTCGTGTATTATACCCTAACCACATCCCCCTGCTTCAAGCTATGACCAAAATTGGCCTTTTAAAAAAACAAAGGTCAAGAACAGGAAAACTTACTCCTGATCTTGACCTTTTGCAGTTACAACTTGAGCAGCTTGAGCGTGCGCTTGATGACTTCTGTCGTCGCCCAACCGCTTGATCCTGCAAGCAAGGCATTATGAAGCAGCACCAGCCACAGGTTATAAATCAGCGTTCCCAATCCGATTTCGATCAGAATAAACATTTTAATCGAGGACATCTCTACCACATACACTTGAAAAGGACGTTCAGATGCCGGTTTCATACCCCACCCCGCAAATTGCTGTTAGTTAAGAAAGATATATACAGCAGCAGGCTTGCCTTATTCATAACATTTTCGACTATTCATTCTTCAACGTAAACCTGTACAGTTGGTAGCTTCCGGTTGGCTGGCGGTTTAAACATAACAGCCGATTATCCGCCCATGCGAGAGCCTGCACATTGGGCAGATTGCTGTATAACAGAGAATGCCCGCGCGGCTCCTTTCCGTGTTTCTGGTCCATATACATTCCGTAAAGTTCGGTAACCCCTCTTTCATTTATCGCAGTATACGCAAGCTTCTGCCCTGTCTCCATCTGATACTGAAAAAGCCCTGCCGTTCGATTATTGTATTGGGCGGATAATTACAAGCTGTCCATATCCCGATCAAAAGCAGCATCCGTGATTATTTCTTTCTGGAGCCAGGATAAATTTGCACCTGATCGTAAAATATTTCACTGAATATGTCTTACATGAACCGTTGATCAAGGCTGAGTCGTCACAGGCACGGCATCCCCAAAGTATTCCTCCAGCGTGATTCCCTTTGCGCTGATCTCTTTAGCAAGCTCAACACCTACGTACCGGATATGCCATGGCTCGTATTTATAACCGGTAATGCCTTCCTTGCCTTCCGGGTAGCGGATAATAAATCCGGATTCAGCCGCATGTGCTGCCAGCCATTCAGCTTCCGGCGTGCCTGCAAAACAGGACTCTGCCGCACACTTTCCGTCACTGCCCGAAACATCGATAGCCAGTCCGGTTTGATGCTCGCTCGTTCCCGGATAGGCGCTGTAGGTTTTAGCTTTTTCTTCGCCGTCCTTGGCAGCATATTGATTAAAAATAACCTTCTGTCTCGCCTCCGACCGATAGCCGGACACCCCTGCGAGATTGATTCCGTCCTTCCCGGCGGCAGCAAACATCGTCTCAAGCGCTTGCGCGGCTTCTTTACGCAGCATCCGTTTCTCGATCTTTTCTTTAAAGACGAAACGGACATCCGGATAAACCAAATCTGCGGGGATGTAATTTTCCGGAAGACGGATCTGTTTATTCACCAGTACGGTAACCGCATCCGGATCGGCAACCACAGGCAGCGAGTCATTATCCGGGCTGTCCGGCTTGCTGGTCTGTCCATCCGTAACAGGTGCCAGTTCTGTCTTCACTCCCTCTTGCTGAGAAGTGCCTGCCTTGTTTGTGTTGGCTTCCTGAGGCTGTGGGGTCTCCCTTTGCTCACACGCCGACAACAGAAGCGCCAATCCTGTACAGACAAGCAGCAACCCCACATAAAACATTCCATTTCTTTTCAACACATATGTACCTCCAATCCACATCCTACATTTTATCCTTTTAACTTCACCATGTTAAGGATTATTTTAGCTGTGGATTAACGCTGCCGTTTACCAATATAGAAACTATTCCTTTCTCAAAGGGCAGGTGGTGCAGTAGTTATGTTCCTGAGAAATTTTGTAAAGCAGACAGCATGTTTTACGTTTGCGCTTGGGGATATTGGAAGCGGTGATAACCATTTCAGAATTGTTGTATCTGGTGAGCGGATTATGCTCCTCTCCGAATAAGTGTGCCGGTGCTTCATGCAGCAAATAATAAAAATCAGCCTGGATTTGCAGCTTCTGCTCCTCTGTAGCTTCCTTCGCCATTCGCTGCTCATACAGCCAATACACGGAAATCGCCACATTCTCCCACAAAGTTGAAGCGGGGATTCTCGCAGCTTTGGAAATCGAGCGCCATACCTTTGCAATATTTTCAGCGAAAATGCTGCTGATCATGCGATCACGCCATTCATTCCGTTCTTCTACTGTGGGCTGGGTGACCTGCCGGTCGGTCAGACATACTTCTGGCAGCCAGGAATTGCCTTGGAATACGGACTCAATACGGCAATTTGTAATCTCATAAGTCATTCCTTTATTAAACATGGTCATTGCGTATAAACCGGATGACATCGTCAGGTAGGCATACCGTTTTGAAAACTGTGATGCCGCAGCTGCAATGGCAGGGGTTTGAAAAATGGCGGCAGCCTGCTCCAGATAAACCCGGCATTTCTCCAAATCCAGCAGCTCCACCGCTGGCACGAATAATGGACTGTCAGCCTGCCTGCCTGGGGATAGGCGAAAATGATCCGTTAATATTTGCAATTCATTCGGACTAAAATACGGCATTTGCACGTTTTGCATCGGTGATCTTCCTCCCCCTTCCATGCGGAATACACGCAGGTGTCCCGAACAGCGGATCAATGGTGATTTCACAGCTCATGCCAAATACGGCCTGAACCATTTTACGTGTAATAATATCCTCTGGTTTGCCTTGCATATATACCTGCTTGTTGTGAATGGCGACCATATGATGCGCATAACGGGCAGCCAGATTTAAATCATGCAGCACCATTACAATGGTCCGTTGTTCCTGCTCGTTCAGTTCAAACAGCAAATCAAGAATTTCGATCTGATGGGCCAAATCCAAATAGGTCGTCGGTTCATCCAGGAGCAGGATATCCGTCCCTTGAGCAAGAGTCATAGCAATCCAGGCTCTTTGCCGCTGCCCGCCGGAGAGGGAGTCAACCGGCCTATCCGCAAATTCCTTGATTTTCGTCGCCTCCATGGCTTTCACCACCATCCGCTCATCTTCCTCCGACCATTGCTGAAGCCAGTTTTGATGCGGATATCTTCCCTGCTTCACTAACTGCAGCACGGTTAATCCTTCAGGGGCAATCGGTCCTTGGGGTAAAATGGAAATACTTCTGGCTACCTCTTTCGTCGGTGACTTGGCGATGGCTTTTCCGTCAAGCAATACCGCCCCTTTTTGCGGTTTGAGCAAGCGTGCCAACGAACGAAGCAAGGTGGACTTTCCGCATCCGTTGCTTCCGACGAAGACGGTGATTTCCCCTTCGGGAATTTGCAAATGAAGCTCATCTATGATAAGGCTGTCCCCGTAGGACAGGGTTAATGCTTGAGTTTCCAGTAAAGGCACAGGTCCATCCCCTTTAAAGCTGCCAAATTATTTATCCAATCCAAATAATGATACTGATTATCATTACCATAATGGTCAGTTAACCATAGCCTTAAGACAAAGTCAATAAAATCCTTGGTTGAAATTACATTTCCCATGATGCGCTTTCCCTGATTTGGCTACCCAAGCATAATCATTAAAAATTGAAATGTTGTGAGTGCAATCACAAATTAACCCTGATCTTTTAAATACAATCATTTTATTAACTAAATTTTTAATGAAGGAGGCTTCTTCAAGTATGCTAACTGTGGAACAACGAAAAATCGTCAAATCAACGGCCCCTGTTCTGGAGGAACACGGCACCACAATTACTAAGGTCTTTTATCGGAATTTGTTTGAAACCCATCCGGAGCTTTTGCATATCTTCAACCATGCCAATCAGGCCAAGGGCCGGCAGCAGACGGCGCTTGCCAACGCCGTGTATGCAGCCGCCGTCCATATCGACAATCTTGAAAATATTCTGCCCGCCGTCGTGCAGATTGCTCATAAGCATGTGAGCCTCGGCATCAAGCCTGAGCATTACCCGATTGTAGGTGAACATCTGCTGAAGGCAATCAAAGAGGTGCTCGGCGATGCCGCGACCGATGAAATCCTTGACGCTTGGAAGGAGGCATACGGCGTCATTGCCGCTGCATTTATCGGGGTTGAAGCAAAAATGTACCAGGAAGCAAGGGAGCAGGAAAACGGATGGAATTTCTTCAAGCCGTTTACTGTAGTGCGGAAAGTGAAAGAAAGCGAGAATATCATGTCATTCTATCTGAAGCCGGCAGATGGCTTGAACGTGCCTGCGTATCAGCCGGGACAGTATATTTCCGTCCGTGTTAAGATTCCGGGCGAGAAATATATGATGATCCGTCAATACAGCTTGTCCCAGGCACCAACCCCGGGTGAATTCCGTATTTCCGTGAAACGGGAAGCGGACAATGATCCAAACGGAGTTGTCTCTGTGTATCTGCATACACAGGTGAATGAAGGTGACACAGTTGAAGTGAGCCCGCCAGCCGGTGAATTTGTGCTCGATACAACAAAAACAACCCCGGTTGCATTCATCTCGGGCGGAGTCGGCATCACGCCAATGATGAGCATGTTCGAGACTGTCGCCAATCTGACACCTGACCGGCCGACGGTATTTCTGCATGCCGCCCGGAATGAAGAGCTCGCCGCCTTCCAAGGCGATATTGAGGAGAAAGCTGCGGGCATGAGCAATGTTAAGTACAATACCTTTTATTCCAGTCAGCCGGACGGTTTTATCAACCGGGCCGTGCTGGAAAAGTATGTTGATATTACGGGCGACACTTATGTATGCGGACCGGTGTCTTTCATGGAAAGCATCATTCGTGAGCTGCGGGCCATGGGAATGAATGAAGAGCGAATTCACTATGAGTTTTTTGGTCCGGCTATGCAATTGGCAAATGCATAATTACATTAACCGTTATTAAATAACAGCGGCTTCTTCCACGACGGCAGGAAGAGTCCGCTGTTTATTTATTTCATTTTATTCTAGCCTGTACTTCCTCGCGCAGCAGCTCAATTGCCTGGAGAGTCGTACTCCGTTAGAAAAATTCACACCAGCAACTTTTCCTCATGTAGCTTATCAAAAATAATCCGGCTCACTGGAGAAACGCGTTCACGATCCTGATAGGTCAGCCACACCAGTTCGGCAATTTCCGCATCAGGCTGTAATTCGCCGCTAAACTCTGCGGTATAACAGGTCATTTGCACGCTCACGCCTTCCGGCTTGCCATCCGCCTGCGCCGCAAAGGTTCCGGCATAAGAGATGGTCTCCGGCAAAATGTTAACAGACAGTTCCTCTTTAATTTCCCGGATAAGGGTTTGCCCATCCGTCTCGCCAGGCTCTCTTTTTCCTCCCGGGATATAGCATATTTCTTTCCCTTGCGAACGTGCGCCGAGGATGCGGCCATTTTCAATGTAAATCCATGCAATCTTATCAATGATATTGCTCACATTGTTCACCTGCTATACAATTTTGTGGGTTGTGGACCATCATCCCGTTACAATGAGCTGATACAGCTTCATTTAATGATAATTGCCGCAAAAGCGCCTTCTGTCAAGTATGCAAATAGAACAAAGCAGCCTCGGCTAATGCCAGGCTGCCAGTTTATGCTGCCAATTTGTTCAGAACCGCGGCAGATTGGACAGATTGTTGTCCGGATTCCCGTCCGGGTATGACCTTAACGTTTTTTGGCCTTCTCGGTTTAAGCCTGTATTCACATCCTCGATCAGCTCTGCTTCCGCCATTCCGATGGCTGTTGCAATGTCAACCACCTGCCCGTTGTTCAGGCGGACGGCGGCAATCGCTCCGTTTTCGTAATGCACGGCCTCGATTTGTGCCTTGCGCGGATCAATCGTGTGCGGGCCGGCTCCATATCGGGTCCCTTCCTGCATAAAAGTCCCGTTTGCTTCAGATTGCTGCGCATCTTTACCTTGCCCGGAGCTTTGCCCGTTCGTGGGCTCAAAATGAGGGAGAGGCTGACCGTTCCAGGCAAAGTTGGCGTTATGTGTTGACAGATTCTCGCTTGTTCCTTGTTCAGGTTGCTTCAACCCGGTTCACTCCTTAACCTGTAGTGTCCTGCGTTCGGATGAAACCACTTCCATCAGGTAGGCTTTTAGATCAACAAGGCGCAGCCTGGAAGGCTTCAGGTCCGTTCCGGCGATAATAAGCGGGATCAGCGACTCCTTCAGGCTCAAAGAGCCATGTGCTCCCCCTCCCTTATGCGTTGGGGAACTTCGGTCAGCCAGCTCATACCCGGGCTTGGCTCCCACGATCAGATACCGCCCCCGGTGGGAGTTCAGGGAGCCGTATATCCGCTGCAGGACGTCCGGATATTTCCCGTACCGGATTTCATAGGCGAACTCATCCGGCTCCAGATCCAGCAGCTCCATCTGCCCCTCAATCGTCCATTTCTGCTGATAACCATCCGTCCATGTCCCACCTGCTTTGAAACGCAGCTCCTGTCCATTTCTCGCTGCCGTGATCCATCCTTCTTCCTTCCAGGCGATAAAATCGATCCGGTTATCTGCACTCAGCGGCTCTGCAATATGCCGTAAATCCAGTGTCTCCTTCAGGCAGTAAACATAGGCCATTGTTTCGTTGACAGCCAATACGATTTCGGTATGAGCACCTACCTTATAACCCGGATGCAGCACATTATATCCTTCAAGCAGCTTGTGCAGTTGGATGATCGGCTGATCCTGGGCCGGCCTGATTTGGCTGACTCCGCTATCCCCCGAAACGACAAATACCGCCCGCTGCAGTGCCTGTTCCGGAGAGCCGAAAGCCTCCAGCACGTCTTGAACCTGCCTGTCCGCTTCCACGGCTCCTTTCAGAACGGACGGTCCTTTTTTATGCAGCAGCTTGTCCATACTGGGCATGTAGACGTATACAAAATCAGGCAGCTGATCCGTCCGGATCATGTGCTTTAGTGTCTCCACCGAATATGTATCATTCAGACCCAAACGGTGAAATATGCTTTGCGGTGCTTGTATTTTACCGTTTAACGGGTTGGATAAACCGCCCAGACTGAACCAGTTCGGGCCTGCAACTTGAACCCGGTCGGGCCATGAAGTAAGCATGCGCATCCAGAACGGAATCGTCATCGTGTGCTGAACGGAACCACGGTATACAAGTCCGTTGATCGTTCCGCAGGTAAAGCCCAGCCGTGCCAGATCTTCATAAATGGTCGGTACGTCGGGATTCAAGTGATCCCGGTTCAACCGAATGACCGCATCCTCAAGCACCGCCGGTATGCCTTGCCGAATCACTTCCATGGGACCTGTTCCGTAATTGATCACCCTTTCGGCATCCGAATCATACCAAGTCAGGCCGGGGACAGAATGTTGATCCGGATAGGTGCCCGTCACCAGCGAGCAGTCAATCGTAACGGACATCGTCGGAAAAGAAGTGACCACATCACGGTAATATTGACCGTGTTCAATCAAAAATTGCAGAGCAGGCAGCTTCTTTTGTGCCACACCCCGGTCAATGGCCGAAGCCAGCAGCGAATCAATCAACAGATAAATAACGCTCTTGCCATTTTGCGTCAACAACTGCTTCACCCACCATGACTGTATTCGGGATACAGCTATTAGTGTGGTCCACTTTACCGTTAATTATCAGCCAGCTGTGGATGTCATTTCTTTGGATGGATAAAAATAAAACTACTATATGTACATCATGGACCAGCCGCCGATATCCTTAAAGCCAAGCCGCTTGTAAATGGCACCTGCAACCGGATTGTCATAAAACAAACAGACGGTCCTGCTTTCTGCCAAAAGGTCAGCGCAAAGGCGCCGCATCAGGTACGAAGCCAGCCCTTGTCCTCTGTATTCGGGATGTGTAGCCACCCCGACAATCATCGCAGACAGCGAGTTTTCCGCCGTGGACGATACAACCGCGATAACCTTCCCGTCCTTTTCAACGAAATAGCTGCGGCCCGTACGGCTTTCCAACGTGCGTCGCATGCCGCTCCGCATGGATTCCCCACTTGAGCTGAACTCCGGAATCTGGTCGAGCAGGGAACAGACCGCTTCCACATCCTCTACACCGGCTTGGTTGATCTGAAAATTAATACCCGTTTCTGTCTCGCCTTTTTCCTGCAGAGTGATAAGCTCTGCAAAAAACAGGCGTTTCTCCTTCGTAAAGCTGATCTCTTGGGCCAAACGGTCCACAATTGGCGATGAGCCGGATACCATTTCCTTTTTCTTGCCGGATAACACAAGCTCCGCAAAGCCCTGCACATCAAATTCTCCCTCCGCATAAGGAAGGTAGCTGCCATCATACCGCAGCAGCACAGCCTTTAGGCGGCCGTCAACCACATCAAATTCTCCCCACAGCTCCTGGAAATCACTTTCAAAGCCGAAATTCTCCACGTCCGCAATAATAAACAAATTGAGAGACGGCTCCCGGCCCACCAGCATCATCACTCTCTCACGGTCAGCTTCAGTCAGCTTGCGAATCATACAACGCTCCCCCTGTCGTTGGAAAATTTCATCTAACATACCATGTCACTTTAGAACTGTAAACATGAAATGTTCCGAAAGCAAAATAATAAGGATGGATACAAAGAGGCAGCCTAGGGTCACTGAGACCTTTGGCTACCCCTCAAACCGCTTTATTTAAACAAATTAACGATGATATCTGCCTGTTTCTGCGTAATCGTGCCATCGGCTACAATACCGGCCAGGGCTTCTCTCAGCCCTTCTTCGTTGCTTTTATGTTCATCAAGGCCGGATTGCGATGGCTTTTTGTTTGTCTTGGCTGAGCGCCTGATCAATGGCATTCTGTTGGGCTTGTGTATGGTCCCCTTACTTACGAGATCAGCCAGCGGGTTCGGGAGCTTGCCGCCAATCGGAAGATTAGGATATTTGGCCTTTACCTCTTCCTTTATGATTTCATTTTGGTAAAATTATGCTACAGCTTCGCTTTTGAAGCAATAGCTAGTTTTCAGACACGCCCTAGTAACCTCATTTTTTTTTGGATAGTCTCATATCGTTTAAGTGCCCTCATAAATAAGGCATGCTTATCTCCAAAAGTATCATAGATGCTTCTTCTGTGAATGCCCATATACTCAACCAATTCTTGCATCGAAGTTTTTTCATAACCTTGCACCCAAAAAAGATGAATAGCTCTTTCATTTTACATTGAAGTGAGCATTCAGCAAACTTGTAGGTATAACGTGAAATACCGATCTTGGGAGATCTGAGCCATGGATAACATTGTTTCTACCTCCTGGGTATAGTTAAAAGAATTTTCCCTTTGGCTGTTCCTTGTGCGATTTTTGCAATAGCTTCATTCACTTGTGAAAATGGAAATGTCGAATCAATTATTGGTTTCACACCTGTTTCATCGATCCATTGAGTAATATTTTTTAATTGAACGCCATTGGGCTGAACATATAAAAAATCATATGTTTTATGCTGAAGATACGCCGCTATGTCAAATGGCATTCCAATCGCACTAAAAATAAATTTCTGTATCGTTGAAAATCCACCTTGTCGAGCTGCAAAACGTGCATTGGGCCCAGCAATCAATGATAACAATTTCCCACCAGATTTTAATATACTTAATTCTTTCCTGAACTCGCTTGCACCTCGGGTGTCAATCACGTAATCGAAATCTTTCAGTAGCTTAACATAATCTTGCCTTTGATAATCAATAAAATGGTCTGCACCAATAGAGGATGCTACATGGCGAGACGATTCATCACCACTGACAGCTACAAAAAGTTTTTTTGATTTTGCATACGGAATGGCAATTTGTCCGAAGCCCCCCGTTCCACCGGGAATGAACAGCTTCGAGCCAGCTTTCACCTTCAGTACATTCAATGCCTGCACAACCGTCAAAGCTGATAATGGAACTGCTGCGGCTTCTTCAAAAGAAAGATTTTTGGGCATTTTCGCAACAATACTTGCATCAGCAACAACGTATTCTGCAAAAGCTCCCATTGTATTCAGGGGCAGTAGCGCATATACACTGTCACCTGTTATTAAATCTCTAACGTCTTGACCCACCGCTTCAATTACACCTGAAACATCAATGCCTAGCGTTAATGGGAACTTATATTGGTCAAATACACGCACCTTTCCATTAATCGCTAGTTTGAGATGTGGATCAACACCTGCAGCATACATTTTTATTAATACCTGGTGCTTGTCTATTCTGGGGATGGGTATATCATTGATGTGAGCCTTCAGATTTTTCGAGTAACCGTTTATTTGGACTGCTTTCATCGTGTTCTCCTTAGAAATTTATAATCACCTTCCCTTTTGGACGTCCATTTGCGACTAATTCTAACGCTTCATTTATTTCGCTAATCGTAAACTGTTTTGGATGCAGCGGCGGAACAATATTATTTTCTTCAATAATTTTGGTAATTTCTTTTAACTGTGCGCCGTCAGAACGAACGAAGATAAAACGATATTCCACATTTTTCTTTTTGGCCTTTTTATCATATTTTGCTCCAACAGCAGAAAATAGCTTTTGTTTCCACCATGGAAGATGATGATCTTCTGCAAAACGTCTATTTGGTCCCGTTTTCAGAGAGAGCAGTCTTCCGCCTGTTTTAATAATTTTCAATTCATTATCGAATTCCCTTGGCCCCAAGGTATCAATTATATAATCAATATTTGACAACAAATCAACATAGTTTTCCTTGGTGTAATCTATATATTGGTCTGCACCAATTTCTAAAGTACGCTCGCGTGCTTGTGAGTTGCCGCTAACAATAACCTTTAGCCCCATAGCCTTTGCAATCGGGACAGCCATTTGACCAAAACTACCCGATCCACCTGGGATAAATACAGACTTTCCAGACTGTGCCTCAAGTTCTTCATGCAAGCCCTGATACGCCGTAAGCCCGGTCAATGCTGCGGCAGCGGCTTCTGCATAGGACAAATTTTTAGGCATAGGCGCAATTGCGTCAGCATCAATCGCAGCATATTCCGCAAAAGCACCAATTTTATTTAGTGGTAGTCGTGTGTAGACTTCATCACCTATATAAAATCCTTTTACATTTCTCCCTACTTTTTCAACAATTCCTGCCAATTCATTACCAAGTGTCAGCGGGAATTTATAATCTTGAATCAGTTTCACGCTACCTGTAATAACTAACATTTCGAGTGGATTGACGGCGGCGGATTTGACCTTTACCAAAACTTCGTTGTCAGCAATTTCCGGAATTGGAATATCATTTACTTGAGCATGGAGTTCTTTTGAATACTTGGTAATTTGAGCTGCTTTCATAAGTGTTTTCATTATTCATTAACATCCTTCCGTTTGTTTCCTTATAGAAGTGCAAATGGATCAAAGCAAAAAGCAATGCTTGATAAAAGATATTTCCATAATTCATCAGTTAATCAAAGCAGCAAATACTTGTTAGTATAGAACCCAAATAGGATTTCTCTAAAAAAATTGTTCCTTAAGTCGTTTTTTTCATAGATAAATTTATGGCGTACAATTTTTCAGTTGTACGCCATTTTGAGCATTTCTATTTCTATAATTTTCAATTTTAATTTGAAGCCAATTACTTACTTTCCTGGTGCTCTAATTCTTTCAATGTAGGATAATCCGTATACCCCTTGCTCCCGCCACCATAAAATGTTGCAGGATCTGCTTCATTTAATGGAGCGCCTGCTTTAAGCCGTTCCACAAAATCCGGATTAGCTAATGACCATACCCCAACAGGTGCCAGATCTGCAAGACCACTATCGATATCAACGCTGATATTTTCTAGTGTCCGTCCAGCGCGATTGACTAATAACGGATTCGTCCATAAGGAACGAATGTCTTGAAGTAATTCATCATTTCCAAGGTGCATGACGTGAAGATAAGCCAAATTCAATTTAGCTAATTCTTTCGTCAAGTAACGGTAAAGCTCTGGCCCTTGTTCACCATCTTGAATTCCGCCAAGAGGCGTCCCTGGAGAAATGCGGAAGCCAGTTCTCTCTGGGCCAATCTCATCAACGACAGCTTTGGCTACTTCAATCGCAAAGCGAGCGCGATTTTCTATAGAACCACCATACTCATCAGTCCGCGTGTTTGAATTTTCTCCAATAAATTGGTTAATTAAATATCCGTTTGCTCCATGAATTTCAACACCGTCTGCACCTGCTGCAATAGCTGCAGCCGCGGCTTTTCGATAATCTTGAATGGTGGTTTGAATTTCTTCTTTACTTAGTTCACGTGGTACCGGGATCTCCTGCATACCTGTAGCTGTAAACGTTTCTATCCCCGGAGCAATTGCAGATGGCGCGACAGGTTGTCGATGGTGCGGTGTATTGTCAGGGTGTGACACACGACCAGCATGCATTAACTGGATATAGATGTATCCGCCTGCTTCATGTACGGCACTGGTCACCTTTTTCCATCCTTCAATATGCTTTTCTGTATAGATCCCAGGTGTCATTAAGTATCCTTGACCATCGTCTGATGGTTGTGCACCTTCCGTAATTAGAAGTCCCAAGGAGGCACGTTGAGCATAATAGAGTGCAGCCAACTCTCCAGGTGTACCATCTTCTTGTGCTCTACTGCGTGTCATTGGCGCCATCGCTAGTCGATGAGGCAATTCCATGTTTCCAATTTTTGTTTTACTCCATAATTTCGTCATCTTTATTCCTCCTGATTGAAGTCAGATTAATTGAGTGGATAGATTTACAACTATATTTAAAATTCTGAAATCACTGGATAAATTTGTCCTCTTAAATTGAAAGTATAATTTTGATCTACAATGCCTACCACTTCGTTGCTATCATACAGCTCCACCATGAAACCAGCCATTTCCTTAGCAGTATGATATTTAGGCAAGTTTGCTTTAAAATCAAAAGCTTCAGCATCTATTGATTTTTGTGCAAATTCTGACTCCGTAATAGCTGGTGCTAGAATTTTCGCCTTTAATTTTGCACCTTTTAGTTCCAATTCTTTAGCAAGCCCTTCAGTAAAGGCACTAACATAATATTTGGATGCAGAGTATGTGACACTGCCTACAGCGATAGCATATCCAAGTGCTGAAGATACGTTAATCAACTGAGCGCCTTCTACATCAGCATAGTCTCTAACATAGAGCGTAGAAAGAATTGTCAAGGATTCAATGTTCACTCTCAGCATATTCTCTACTTTTTCCAATTTTTGATCAGCAACAAAGGCTCCTTCTCCAAGCCCTGCGTTATTAATCCATGTTTCAATCGGATATTTCTTCAAATCCTTATATAAATTGTATGCCTGATCAGTAACCGAGAGATCACTTGTAACAACAACAACATCAAGATCTGAATTTATCTCCTTAACCTTTGATTTAAGTTCTTCTAACTTATCTAATCTTCTGGCAACAATGATCAAGTTTTTTCCCCGAGCAGCAAACGCCAACGCAGTCTCATAACCAATTCCTGAACTTGCTCCAGTAATTACTGTATACTTCATGCAATTCTCTCCTTTTAATTTGAGCGACCATTAGAGAATGATCGTTCTATTTTTATCATAATGAACATTTTTTAACCTAGAGCAATCTTATCATTTTTAGAACGATCAGTAAAGTATTTTTATCAAGGTAATTTGACTTGTATCTTTAACTTTTAAGCGGTTGAAATTCTTAAGATAACTTACATCTTCCCCACGACAGAGCACAATTATTCTTCATACTTGATAAAAAGCTTTTGATAATTATTGCAGAATGTGAATTTAGCTTGTAGAAAGTGAAATCAATGCCCCGTTCTGTTTTGTGTGGATCTAACCATACGGGTAACCAATTTGCGTGGCAGTAACCGCGGAATAAAGGCCATTAGTCGGTTGCGAGCCCCAGGTATGATGATAGTATCGCCACGCAAGAAGCCCCTATACCCTTCCTCAGCCACCTGACCAGCCTCCATGATTGCACCATTCTTTATCAATTTTGAATCGCCCATGCCCGAACGGTCTACAAAGCCGGTTGACGTAACTCCTGGGCATAATGCCGTCACAGTCACTCCCGTACCACTCAGTTCGTTTTCAAGAGCTTCGGTGAATGATAAAACATATGCTTTCGTTGCGTAGTAAATGGACATCATAGGTCCCGGAAAGAAAGCCACCAAGGAAGCTACATTCATCACGCCGCCCTGACCTCTTTTGACCATGTCCGGCAAGAACAGTTTTGTCATAATTGTCAAAGCCTTAATATTAACATCAATCATATTCGTTTCTTCTTCCAGGCTCGTCTCCAAAAATTTTCCATATAAGCCGAAGCCGGCATTATTAACAAGATAGTCAACTACGATCCCTTTCTCCTTAAGTTCTGTAAAAATCTCCTCAGGTACGCCAGGTGACGCAACATCCTTGGCAATGACTACCGCATGGGTTCCATGCTTCTTCTGATATTCCTTTGCAAGCTCAAGAAGTTTCCCCTTACTACGAGCCACTAACACCAAATTAAATCCATCCTTAGCGAAACGATCCGCTAACTCTTTCCCAATTCCACCTGATACTCCTGTAATAAGTACAGTTTTTTTCATCCTACAATTTCACCTCTATTTTTTGTGTGAACAATTATCGGTTCATGGCATTTTCTAAGTCACAGCGAATACTAGCAATAAAAAGTGTACAATTTTGTTTGTGGATCTTAGTTTGTGCTAAAAATAACACAAAATACAAGAATGTTCATTCTAAAAATGAGAAAATAAAGGGCTGTTCATGTTTCCAAAATCCTCATTGACATATTGGCTATGCGCTGAAGTTTCTCTATAGGAATTGAAGTTCTTAACATACTTCTTAACCCGACTCCTACATTATGCAGATATTCCGCTAATTCCTCAGCATCGTACTCAGAGGTGAATTCACCTTCTTTCTGCCCCCAAAGAATAATATCCTTGAGGAGTTGCTCTACTTTTAAGAACGCACAAATAGATTTTTCATTAACAGCAGCATCGCGCACAGCCAACTCCACTGCCGAATTTACCATTAGACATCCTGTTGGCGAGTTTTCTTCTCCGCAGATCATAATGTTAATAACAGATTGGAGTGCTTCCTTAGCATTTCGGGATCGATTAACTCCTCTTGAAAGAGCATCACTGATTTTATTGTCATAACGATCCAACGCCATTAGAAAAAGGGTATGCTTATCTCCAAATGTGTCATATAAACTTCTCCGATGGATTCCCATATGCTTAACCAAGTCTGTCATTGAGGTCTTCTCGTAGCCTTGTTCCCAAAAAAGCTGCATCGCTTTATCCAATACCTCGGTCTCATCAAACTCCTTACTTCTCGACATTTCATTTCCCTCCTTCAATTAATTTAACATATTGAGAACGATCAGTAAATAAAAAGCGTGCTAAATACACTTTTTTTCCATTTACCAGTATTCTCACATTCTCTCACGGTCAGCTTCAGTCAGCTTGCGAATCATACAACGCTCCCCCTGTCGTTGGAAAATTTCATATAACATACCATGTCACCTTAGAACTGTAAACATGAAATGTTCCGAAAGCAAAATAATAAGGATGGATACAAAGAGGCAGCCTAGGGTCACTGAGACCTTTGGCTGCCCCTCAAACCGCTTTATTTAAACAAATTAACGATGATATCTGCCTGTTTCTGCGTAATCGTGCCATCGGCTACAATACCGGCCAGGGCTTCTCTCAGCCCTTCTTCGTTGCTTTTATGTTCATCAAGGCCGATTGCGATGGCTTTTTGTTTGTCTTGGCTGAGCGCCTGATCAATGGCATTCTGTTGGGCTTTTGTAATGGTCCCCTTACTTACGAGATCAGCCAGCGGGTTCGGAAGCTTGCCGCCAATCGGAAGATTAGGATATTTGGCCTTTACCTCTTCCGTCGTGTAGTCCTCCAAATCCATACTGCTAATTTTGTATAGAATTTTGGGGCGCAGATCAGAGCTGACGGCTCATCTGCACCTGTTCGGCATACACGGAAAATCCGATTTGCTTCAGGGTTGCCCCGGTCAGGGGGCTCGCACCTTTGGGCAGATTGGGAACGATACGGTTAATATTTTCTGCAAATTTGCCAAACACATGGCTTAACATCATATGTATCAAATATTCACTATCAGGGTGGTCAGGAAGCACTTCACACTGATACAAAGTGGTGGATATGTGATCGCCATCCGGATTAAATGCTTTACGGTAATAGGCATATCCCGTCGCTTCTCCCTGCCCGCTGCGGAGGATGACCGCCTCGCCATCCTTTGCACTCTGCCAGTGCGTTTGCCAGGGATGGGAGATACGGTAAAATGGCAACTGCCCTGCACGGTGCGTGTACCATGCATTATGATCCCGACGGGCTGGTTTCCGTCAAACGCGAGCAATGTAAGCGCGGGCGACAAGTCCTCTGCGACCATTCTTTTCAAAAACGCCTCCGGTGTGGTGGCAGCATTAAAATAATACCCTTCAAAGCCGTCGTTCCAGGCCTGCACGGCCTCATCAATGGTGCATGACGTCATTTTTTCAATGCGAATCAAGGTTTTTTCCTCCTCTCATTTGTTTGACAAGATTATAACAAAGTGATCAACAAAAAAACTCGCTTTTTATATGAATAAATCCATACAAAAAGCGAGTTCGCTTAATAACTATACTATTTAAATATTACTCTTCAAACTCCACATTATGATAAACCTGCTGCACATCCTCCAGGTCTTCCAGAGAATCAATGAGCTTCTCAAACTGTGCCTGTCCGTCTTCCGGAATCGTTACATACGTCTGTGGAAGCATTGTCAGCTCCGCAACGGTAAACTCGTTAACTCCGGCATTTTTCAACGCTTCCTGCACGGCATGGAATTGATCCGGTTCCGCGTAGACGATGACAGCCTCGTCCTCCTGCAGCACGTCACGCACATCCACATCCGCTTCAAGCATAACTTCGATAACGTCGTCGACCGTTTTTCCTTCGAGGCCGATGATGGCCGTTGCGTCAAACATATATGCCACCGAGCCGCTTACACCCATGTTGCCGCCGTTTTTGCTGAATACAGCACGTACAGCAGGCGCCGTGCGGTTCACGTTATTCGTCAGCGCGTCCACGATAATCATGGAGCCGTTAGGACCAAAGCCTTCGTACCGCAGCTCTTCATAATTTTCATCCGCACTGCCTTTGGCCTTCTCCAGCGCACGGTCAATAATGGCTTTAGGTACATTATAAGTTTTAGCGCGTTCCAGTACCACCTTCAGAGCACGGTTGGATTCCGGATCCGGTTCGCCTTTCTTGGCAGCCACGTAGATTTCTACGCCGAACTTCGCATATACTTTACTCGTATTGGCGTCCTTGGACGCCTTCTTTTCTTTGATATTATTCCATTTACGACCCATACTGTTCCGCTCTCTTTCTATATTGAATCTAGAAACTTCATTTTCGTTTCAAACATAACCTTTTATATTATAGCTCCTAAAAAGCGCTTGAACAAGCTCCATTAGACTCACAGACACTGTGCGCCAACTCGTTTTACACTATGAAGCTTCGAAAATAAAGAAGCCGGCCTTCATTTTCAGGCCGGCTCGCATTTGCAGTGAGTCTTACAAATTATTCAAAATGAAACGGCTTGAGCCAATGTGCCAAGCTGCTCTTTCAACTGATGAACACTCCGCACGAAACGGACGGTTTTCGTTTCGGAATACATGACTACCGAGTGGGTTTCCGCACGGCTTCCCGGCAGGTAGCGAACTCCTTGCAGGAAATCGCCGGACGTCACGCCTGTAGCCACAAACAGCACGCCTTGCCGTCCTACCATATCGTCCATGGTCAGCAGGCGCTCCGGCTGCTCGATCCCCATCCGCTTGCAGCGCTCGATATCTTCATCCGAGTCGGGTAGCAGTCGGCCCTGGATATCACCGCCCATGCACTTCATAGCCGCGGCGGCAAGCACACCTTCCGGGGCGCCTCCAGAGCCAATATATAGATCAACGCCGCTGTCTTCTGTGCAGGTGTCGATGGCTGCCATGACATCCCCATGTCCGAGCAGCTTGATGCGTACACCCGCTTGTCTCAGCACTTCAATGATGGAGCGATGACGTTCACGATCCAGGATGGATACCGTCAGATCTGTCAAAGGACGATCCAGTAGCAGCGCCGCTTTGGCCAGGGTCTGCTCGAGAGGATCGTCGAGTGACAGACTGCCTGCCAGCTTGGGTCCGACGGCCAGCTTTTGCATATACATATCTGGCGCATGAAGCAGACTTCCTTGGGGAGCCGCTGCAATAACCGAGATGGCATTATTCAGCCCCTTCGCGACGGTTTCAGTTCCCTCCAGCGGATCCACAGCGATATCCATTTTCGGTCCCTTGCGGTTGCCGACCCTCTCACCGATATATAGCATGGGCGCTTCGTCCATTTCTCCTTCGCCGATGACCACGGTGCCATCCATCGGAACGGTGTTAAAATGGCTGCGAATGGCAGTCGTCGCTGCATCGTCGGCGCTGTTTTTGTCTCCCCTGCCGATCCATCTTGCCGATTCCAATGCTGCCGCTTCCGTAATTCGCACCAATTCCAATGCCAGTTGACTCTCCATTCCTCATCCCTCCAAATTAATATTGTTTTGTTTGTACAATTTATCTCATTTGTATAATTTATCTTAATAGGTCATTTAGAATCAGACCCGCGGTTTCCTCAATCGCTTTATCCGTCACATCGATAACCGGGCAACCCAGCTCCCCGAAAATGCGGTTGGCATATGCAAGCTCTTCCTGAATACGTTCCATTGAAGCATACTGGGCATTATTCGGCAGTCCCATCACCTTGAGGCGCTCGCTGCGGATCTTGAGCAAATGCTCTGCGTTAATGGTCAGGCCGAATATTTTGCCCTCCAGCCTTTCATATAATTGAGCCGGCGGCGTAAGCTCGGGAACGAGCGGATAATTGACGGTTTTGTAGCCTTTATGAGCCAGGAACATGGACAGCGGGGTTTTGGATATGCGTGATACGCCAAGCAGAATAATATCCGCCTTCAGAATCGCGCTGACATCCTTGCCATCATCGTATTGTACGGCGAAATCCATCGCCTCCACCCTTTTGAAATAAGGTTCATCCATACGGTGAAGAAGTCCAGGCTTCTCGAAGGGATCGTTATTGAACGTATCGGCAACCGCCTGCATCATCGGCCCCATCACGTCCACCACACGCACATTCAAACGCACCGCTTCTTCCTTAATCGCTTCCCGCAGCTCCGGAAGGGCCAATGTATAGGCGACCAAGCCGCCTCTTTCCGCAACCTCCTCCATCATCTGCCTTAATTCCTCTTCATCTCTGACATTCATGTAACGTTTGATTTCCGTGTTTGGCAAATCGAACTGCCGCATCGTCGCTTGCACGACGGCCTCTGCAGTTTCCCCGATCGAGTCCGAGCATATCGCAATAAAGTGACTTAACGACTGTACCATTTCATTCCTCCCGTTAATCCTCGGCAACCATGTCGAGCAGCATTTTGATAATGTTGGTTTTCGTAATCCGGCCCACGACCTTCCAATGGGACCCCGGCTTCTCGGAGTCGGACGGTATGACGACCGGAAGACTGTCGATTTGGTGGGCAATAATTTTGCGCGCCGCCTCCAGGATGGTATCCTCCGGGGATACGGTTACGACATTGGGCTGTCTGGTCATGACCATGCTGACCGGAATAGACCCGGCCGTCGGGTTGCCCAGCGTCACCTTCAGCAGATCCTTTCTTGAAGCTACTCCCGCCAGGTTCCCTTTCTCATCCGTAACGATCAGATTGCCTACATTGGCGAGGAACAGCGACACCACCGCATCCTGGATAGTTGTCATTTCTCTCACAATGACGGGAACACTGTGAATTTCCCCGACCTTCTTTTGCAGCATTTTAAACTTTTCTTCCTGTCTCGTATTGCCCTTCTGGCCGAGGAAGTAGCCAACCTTCGGTTTGGCGTCGATATAATTCAGAATGACGAGCTTCGACAGATCCGAGCGCAGTGTCGGCCTGCTCACTTTCAGCATCTCTGCGATCTGTTCCCCTGTGATTGGGGCATGCTTTTGCACAATTTTTACGATTTCCATCTGTCTTGGCGTTAGTTCGATGTTGATCCCTCCGCTTTGTTCCACTTTCCAACAATTAACTTAAACATATAATACGTCATAAATAATGATAACGCAACATATTACAGCATATATAACGTCATAAATAATTCCTATAGGTGTATTAACACCATAAATAGGGGTTAAGGTGGAGGACAACAGCAATTAGAGGAATGATTTGTTCGCAGAACGCACAACAAAAGAAAGAAGTGCCCCAGGTCAATAGACCTTTCCGGGCACTCCTTCGCTTGGGTAACATAAATGACTATTTGCTTGACAGTGCCAATCCGATTTCCGACAGAATCGCGCTAGGTGCCTGTAAATACAAAAATGGCAACGATGGCGACCCGCCAGGACGTTTTGCGCAGATCCGCCAGACGATCCACGACAGAAATACCGGCGAAGGCCAGAATCGGTGTCGTGATCGACAGGAAATTCACCTGTGCAATCGCGTTAACAAACACATCGGAAATCAGACAGAATACAAGGGACGTGATCGATACCCAGCCCAGCACCGGGAATTCGGCGAGAAATTTGAGGGGCTGTTTTTTCATAAGCTGTGATATTAAAATGCCGATAAAGGAAAACAGCCACAGAACAGCAAGACCGCTGATCGTGCCCCAGGTTACATGTCCACCCTCGCCGGCCTTCAAGAACTTCATTTGCTCCGTAAACAAAATGAGCGAGACACTCAGCAGAAGAATTAGTGCATATTTAACGTATTGATTCAAGCCTTTACTCACTTGTTTCCACCTCTTACGAAAAGTTTGTACATCAAACGCTGCAGCGGAACGGCCAGGAATACCATCGTATACGTGCCCAGGAAGCTTGTCAGCAGCTGGCTGGCAGCCGCGTATGCATTAATTGTTTCCGCCATATCCGGCTGCTGTGACACTAACGCCGACGACGCAGCTGTCATCATGCTGGCCGAGCCTACCCCGGACGACATCGCCAAGGCTTCGATGGAAAAGCCCAAACCGTGCAGCACCGGCGCAATAATGCTGAAGAACAAAGTGCCAAACAGCGTGCCAATAATGTACAGGGACAGCACACCACGACCTTCGTCAGAATTCAGGGTGTACTTCTCCGAAATATACGCCAGCTCTCCTTCACGGCCCAACCCCAGAGTCGCGCCAATCGCTTCACGTCTCAGACCAAGCAAAATGGCTATAGGAAGCCCCAACACAACGGTACCGAGGTTGCCAATCTCCTGGATCAGAAACACCCAGCCCACGGCGAAAATATCCTGCAGCTTGGGAGCCACATCCGCTCCGTATCTGGCCATAAGCGGCAGCATGATAAAGATCAGATATTTTCCCGCAAAGCCCACATTGTCGGGACTGTAAATTTTTTTGAGCAGCCCTTTGCGGAACACCGGCACCCCCAGCACCATCGTGATCAGGATCGCAAACACAAGCGGCAGCAGATTGATGCGGATATTTCCGACCATAAAGGATTGAATACCTATAAACTCTGACGCGGCAATGACCAAAAGCACGAAAGCAAGCAAGTATATATATGTAGCTTTAAATTTCATCGGTTGTCTCTTCTCCTATTCGGTTTTCATAATGGAGGCCAACAGTTCTTCATACGCGGCAAAGCTTCGGCGATACAGCTGCTCACGGTCAATGCGGCCCTTCATGCGCTCGAAAACATCGGTCAGAAAACGCGGAAATACCTCATATATGAATTCGGGGTCGATTTCCTTGAAGTCGTCGCCGTGAATCGTGCCGAAAAAACCGCTGTAGCCGATTTGTATACAGGGAATCATATACGATAAATCTCCGATATCGCCCGCCGCACTGATGGCGTTGTTGTTCAGGATGTCCTGAATCTCCCCGCTTGCTTCAAATGCCTCCATAACAAACGTGGACAGATAGCGGTTCTGCACGAAAGGAAGATACCCCATCTGCGTGGCGATCTCAACCTCACCTTGGAGCGCAATCGCGCTGCCTTCGGCGGCGGCGTCCATTTTAGCAGCTGCCTCTTTCATATATTCGACCGTCTGGGTGCGCAGATCCGTTCCCACCGTAATGTGGTTAGGGATGACGTTGGTGGACATATCCGAATGCATGACAATCGGATTCATGCGCACCTTCTCCGCATCCTTCATTTGCTGACGCGCCAGCCCCAGCGCAACGTTGAATAGTGTAGACATGCTGTACGCATTTTTGCCTGAAAAAGGATCGAAGCCCGCATGCGAGGCTTTACCCCGGAATGTATACTTTTTGTATAAAAATCCGGCCAGGTCGCAGTTGATCTCCACCGTTCTCACCGGATATTCTCCGCCCATGGCGTGAACACATATCCCCACATCAATATCGTCAAAAATACCCAACTTCATGGCCTCAGGCTTGCCTCCGAAATAGGAAATCATGCCTTCATCCAGCAGCTTTTGCCGGTATTCCAGATCCAGGTATTCTTCGGCAGGCACAAAGACAAACGCTACATTATAGTCCAACGCTTTATACAGCCCTGTCGCGTAAAAGTGCTTGTACAAGGCCAGTGCGATGGCAACCTGACTGTAATGTCCGCAATTATGCGCAGCACCTGTCACCGGATCGGCACGCCAATGGGTCGGAGCATAAACGGCGTCCAGCTCTGCAATAAATCCGACAGTGAGCGTTTTTCCCTCACCCAAGTACGTTTTCAACCCGGTGGTGCTGAACGACTCCAATTCAATGTCCGGGTTCACCTTGCGAAGGAATTCAGCAATCAGCGCGCTGGTGCGATTTTCCTTATAACCCAGCTCTGGATGTTCGAAAATATCACGCGCCACACTATAAATTTCGTCATAATACTCTGTGAATGCCATATTTCCTCCTGTTTTCAGCTTATTTATTCATTTTCATGAATTTGATGTTACTTTAACGTGATAAAATATGTCAATATTTTTTCTTTCTGAAATAAAGAAATGAAAAGGCTCAACGCCTTTTATCAATCAGCGTTAAGCCCTATTTGGAGTTACCCCATTTATTTTAAATTTGGAGGCAAGTAGTCAATGAATTCATAAACCCCCACGATTCGCTTGGCAGGATAATCTGGTTTTTCAAATACAGTTATAGAGTAACCTTGGGGATGTTGTACTATTGAATCAATAATATCGTTTGTTAATTTCCCCTGTAAAGGAGCCTTTATACTTATCTGATATCTATCAGTACGATAACTATCATCTCCCTGAATTAGGGTCTCTCCTTTTACAGGCGTTGTTAATTCAGAAGTGAAAAACTTAGCATATTCTTGCGGGATGTCTAAATATAGATAGTACGAATGCTCTCCCTGTAATAAATACTTTTTTGGTATCTCTCCAAAACTATAGACTACATCATAATTTATTGTGTTAGCTGCCGAGTCATAAGTAATATCGAATTTGTGGACCAAAAAATCATTAGTGTCCGGAAAATGTACACCTGTTAAAAATTCCTCCTCTGCCCCTTCAATTTGACTTTTTTGTTCTTCGGAATTATTAACAGCCTGTGTACTATTATTTGATTCAGATTGATTATTTTCCGAATCGGTATTTTTCCCGTTTGAACAAGCTGAGACGGCTATCATTATGCTAAAGATAATTATTGATTTAGACCAAAATTTCAATTTTTCTCCCCCTGCAAACTGATATAAGGAACTCTTATGCAATAAGAGTTCCTTGAGTTTTATATACGCAAATTATAATTTCTTCACAAAAATAGAATCTGAAAAATCCGCTGTCGTCCAATGACCTGAATTATAAGTTCTTTTCACAACTACTCCAGCACTATTAGCGACTTCCATGTACCCATTAGTTTTAATGGTTACACTTCCTGCCCGAAGCGTATAAACACTTTTCGCAGGAACCGTCCAAGTGATAGCAGTTGTCTTAGTGGTTTTCTTCCCACCGGAGAATGAACCACTTGCTTTAACTTTTTGGGCCATGATATTGAACTCCGTCTCTGCACCTACCGACACCTGTCCAAATTTCTCAATAGCAACAATACGCGTTATTGATTGGGTACCTGCTCCAGTATTTGTAACTTACTTTGTTCCATCATAGGAACATATGGCGATGATATCCTTCACAGAGATATTTACTTTATATCCACTTACATCTTTAAAGTTATTAGATGCTTCTAAAGCTTGCAATACATTATGTAATACAACATGATGTTGTTTCATTTTTAAATGATACGATAACAGCGTATAAAAGAACTTTGTTATGTAAATTGCTTCGCCACTTTTGCTGCAAATCTCGATAGCCTCACCGATTTTACCCTTGAAGTGATCGAAAACTGAATCAACATGAAAACCGTGGTTAATTGCTGAAATAAGGATCGTCATTAACCCTGGCAGCAGCTCTTCAACTCTGGACTCTTTAAGGAATTGGACATAAGGGTCGAGGTATTCCTGCTTTCCATCTAGAAGGGAAACAGAGAATGTATTGGCTTTAGCGAACATTTTAAAGGCGGATATTTCTTCACCTGCTTCTTTGCTCCCATCGTCTAACCAAGACAGATCGGCATAGTCTTTTATGCAGGCCAATGATTCTTCGTACAATTCCTTCTTTCCCAATGCAATACCCTTCATTAGTTGGCTGAATCCGAAATAATAGACGATGTGGCGCTTTCCATCCAAATAAACGTATCGTTTCCCTAACTCTAAAGATTGTTTTCGCTTTGAATACACCCTTTCTGCTGATATAAGAAGTTTATCAGCAATCTCAATCATATGATCATAATCTTCTAAAATATACGCTGCTTTAAGTAAGTCTACTAAGGAGTCAATTTTTAGACCGTCTAAATGTAAATCATCCAATGCTACTCCCTCCTATCCGTTCCATATACATCGATAATATAGCATTTTTTCCCACTGGTCAATTACAAAAAACGAATTTTCTATTTTTATGCATAAAATATGAAAAGGGTACCTTCTATAGCATTTATACATTACTGGAACTCCCTCAATTTTCAATAGTTTTCATATCTCTATCCGGCTGCTAACCGATGCGAATGCAGGTCCTTACAACCTTCCGTCGCTTGATGCTGATGTCCGTTACCTGAAGACTGTTGCCTCTTCATACAGCCTTGCATGATTATCCCTTTCGATCAGAATGCGGGGGTTGAGGGTTGGGATATAGGGGGCTTAGGGGAAGGAAAGAGAACCGAGAAACGAGATACGAAAAAAAGTGGCCCAAGTGGGAACAGAACTTCAATTCTTTAGCAGCCGTGATCACAACGGACAGGCATGCATGGAAGCATTGATTGCAATGAAGTGACCGAACGGCTTTGCCTGCCCGCGTTGCGCTCATACCCACTGCAGTCATCTGGCTTCCGACGCATCCTCATGTTCGAATGTGCAAAGCGTGCACATCAAACGTCAGCTTTGATCGGCACGATTTTTGAACGAATCCGTCCCCCTGACCAAATGTTTCCAGTCGCTGAATTTTCGGTTCCCGTTTTTCAGCGTTTCATAACCTGATCCATCGGGATAATCATGCAAGGCTCCCGAAAAGCGGGTTCACATGCCTTGCCACGTTCGACAGGCGGCTTGACTGTCAAGCCTTAACTTTCGCAGCATGAAACCGGCAAACCAGCAGCTACAAAGGTTTAATTGGATTTCTTATGCTTTACTCTTGGCTTTCTCTTCCGCATGCGCCTTTTTAAGATCATCCCGCACACTCTGCTCCCAGAGCGAAACGCCGGAACGATAAGCGGCTCTGCCGTTCAAATGGCCAGCCACAGGGCCGGTGATAAATACAAACAGAATGCCCAACAGCAGCTTGACGCTCACATGGTCCAAATAGAGCCAAAAGTAAAGGAACGCTCCCAACAGCACCAGCAGCACCCCAAGCGTGGCGCTCTTCGTGGCCGCATGGGAGCGCAAATACGCGTCAGGCAGCCGCAGCAATCCGAAGGCGCTGAGCGCGGTAAACAACGAACCAACCAGCACAATGATTCCGCAAATCCATTCACCGATGATGATCATCGTCTCCACGTTCAATCACCACGCCCCTTTCTATATATCTGGCAAAAGCGGTCGTTCCGATAAACGTCAAAATGCCCAATAGCAGAATGATATCCATGAAAGCCTTCGTCTCCAGCAGCATGCTGAGCACGGCAATCATGGACAGGATGATAATGCCGATCGTATCCAGCGCCGTGATCCTGTCCGCCATGGAAGGACCCATCAGCAGCCGCAGCAGGCAGCCGAGCGCTGCCAGCGACATAATAGCCAGCGAAGCAATGAGCAGTCCGTGCATCATACCCGTGTCACCTCCATAATCGCCTTTTCAAAGGTGCTTTTAATCTGGCGGGATAATTCATCCGCATCCTCAATATCCATGGCATGAATATAAAGCGTCCGTCCGTCATGCCCTACCTCCAGCGTCAGCGTGCCGGGAGTCAGACAGATCAGGCAGGAGAGCAGCGTAATTTCAAAATCCGTCTCCAGCTCCGTGGTCATGGCGAAAATGCCAGGACGAATGTTCAGCTTGGGGCGGAGAATTTGCCGGACAACCGCCAGACTGGATACCCACAGTTCTTTCAGAAACAGCAGCAGCAAATAAATAACCGCCAGCGCCTTTTGCATATAAAACCTGTCCGGACGCACACGGTAAATCGCCCATATGAGCACCATGCCGATCAGGTACCCCACCACAAACCGTGAAGCCGACCATTCATCGTGGAGAAAGGTCCATACCAGCGCAATCGCAATATTCAACCCAATTTGATAGGCCATCTCAACTACTCCTTTAATACGGCTTCAATATAAAGGGCCGGCTGTATCAGCACCTCTCCCGCTTGGGACACGTACGAATATATCCCTTCCGAAGCGAAGCCCAGAATAAAGACGAACAGCAGCAGAAAAACCGACGGGATATAGGCCAGCTTCCACGACATCGTGGTTTTGGGATCATTCCCGACATTCCCGACAGCAGGAGCAGCGCTCTGCTCCTCTCCCCAGAACGCTTTCATGAACACACGGATCAGGGAATAAAGCACGATGAGGCTGGAAGCAACGCCTACAGCTGTCAGCCAATATTCTCCTTCCCCCAGACCGCCGCGTACAATCAGCAGCTTGCCAGGAAAGCCGCTGAGCGGCGGAATGCCAACAAGCGCCAGCGCCACAATGAGGAACATCCAGCCTACTGCGGGATAACGCTTGATCATGCCGCCCATTTCGCTCAGCTTATCCGTACCTGCAGCCGCAATCATCATGCCGCCCAGGAAAAACAGCAGCGCTTTGGCAATCATGTCATGGACCAGGTAATACACAGCCCCGTTCATGGCGTCTCCGTTCCCGACGGCCACGCCGAATGCGATAAAACCAACACCGATGATGACATTGTAATTCAGGATGCGCCGGATATCTCCGTAAGCAACGGCTCCGATGCCTCCCAGAATCATCGTGCCTGCCGCCAGCCAGCCGATCCAGCTTTGGATATCAAAGAGCTGCTGCGGAAAAATGAGTGTAAATGTACGAATGATAGCGTACAAACCCACCTTGGTCAGAAGCGCACCGAACAGGGCCGCGACCGCCGGAGGCGGGGCACTGTAGGAGCCCGGCAGCCAGAAAAACAGGAACAGACCAGCCTTCAAACCAAACACGATCAGAAACAGGATCGCAATGACAGACAGAATTCCTCCTTGCCCCGTTTCTGTAATGCGCAAGCTTAAGTCCGCCATGTTCAGGGTGCCTACCACACCGTACAAATAAGCTACCGAAGCTACGAACAGGGTGGAGGACACAATATTGACGAGTATATATTTTAAAGTCTCGCGGATCTGCAACTTCGTTCCTCCCAGAACGAGCAGCGCATAAGATGCGATCAGCATCACCTCAAAGCAGACGAACAGGTTGAAGATATCCCCGGTTAGAAATGAACCGTTCACCCCGGCGAGCAGAAATTGAAAAAACGGATAAAAATAATGCTTCTCACGCTGCTCTCCGATCGTGCCGAAGGCGTAAAACAGACAGGCTGCACTGACAACCGCCGACGTCAGCACCAGCAGAGCCGCGAACATATCTGCCACAAACACAATGCCATACGGCGGCATCCATCCCCCCATATGAAGCGTCTGAATTCCCTGTTCACGAACCTGCTGTACGATGACAGCCCCAACAATCAAATTTAACAAGACACTGACGGCGCTGATGATCCGCTGGGCTGAAACTCTATTTTTAAGAAATACAAGTACAACCGCCGTACACAAAGGAAGCAAAAGCGGCAAAACAAGCAGATTATTCATGATCTTCCTCCCCAAGCTGATCCATGCTGTCCGTACCCAGCTTCTGATAGCCTTTGTAAGCAAGTACGAAGAAAAAGGATGTCACGCCAAAGCTGATGACGATGGAGGTTAGAATAAGCGCCTGCGGCAGCGGGTCCACATAGGACTGCGCTTCTTCCCCAAGCAGCGGAGGCGCGCCAGTCTTTAGCCGCGACATCGTGAGCAGCAGCAGATGTACGCCATGTGTCAGCAGGGATGTGCCGAGAATGACCCGCAGCAGGCTTCTGGAGAGGATCATATATACTCCTACGGAAAATAACACACCAATTGCCAAAGCCATATACAGTTCCATGCCTACTCATCCCTCACAATCGTATACAAAATATTCATCGTGACGCCGATGACGGCCAGATAGACACCAAGATCAAACAGCACGGCCGTGGCCAGCTCCGTTTTGCCAAGCAGCGGAAGCTGAAAATAACCGAATGCATGTGTTAGAAACGGAACCTGGAACACGAAGGAGCCGATGCCTGTCAAGAGGGCAACTGAAAGACCGATGGCGATCAGCTTTATAAAATCAATCGGAATAAGCCGGTTTACAGTCTTCATTCCGAAAGCCATCAGCATCAGCACCAGCCCGCCCGAAGTCATCAATGCCCCGATGAAACCTCCTCCCGGCTCATGATGTCCCGCAAAAAACAGATATAACGCAAACGTCATCACGATATATACAACGCCCGTTCTGGCTGCTGTCCGGAGAATAACGTCATTGCTCCTGGCAAGATACATGCCTGCTCCCGGGCGTTTTTTTTGGGACTTTGGCATACCCATATCTGCATCCAGACTCAGTTTCACCAATGCAAAGATCGCCAAAGAGGCAATCCCGAGCACCATAATCTCCAGCAGCGTATCAAATCCTCTGAAATCAACGAGGATGACATTGACGACATTGCGTCCACCGGCCAGGTTATAGCTTTCAGCCAGGAAGAAATCCGAAATGGAATCGAAAGCCCGGCTGCCGCTGGCAGCAAGGGCGATAAGGGTCATAACTGCCCCGACTCCGATGGAAATGACCAGATTCGGCAGCCTGAACTTCAGGGATGACCGGTCCCTGCGCAGCTTCGGCAGATGATAGAAGCAGAGCAGAAAGAGCGTCACCGACACGGTCTCGACGATAATCTGGGTCAACGCCAGGTCCGGCGCCCGGAATACAACAAAGAACAGCGAGACCGCATACCCAACGGCCCCCGTCAAAATAATGGAGGTGACACGTGATTTCGCGAACGGGACAGCCAGCGTCGCCAGCACAAGCACAAGCAGCACAACGACTTCGTAAAACGACATTGGGGCATAGCCTTCCATATTCAGGCTTATCCCGTCCGCCGCGTAGAATGCGATCACCAAAGCAGCGATCAAAAACGAAAAAATATACAACAGATAGTGACGGACAGATCCGGTCATATAAGTCCTCGTGACTTTAAGCGCCACTTTATCCAGCAGCTGCAAGCCTGAATCATATGCCTGATTGATGCTGATCCGCTCAGTAAGCGGCTGGTGGAGCACACGTACCTGTCCATGCAGCCTGTACAGTACGGCGCCAAGCAGCACCACCCCGATCGTCATGAATATTTCCGCCGTCCAGCCGTGCCAGAAGGAAATATGGACATGAAACGATTCACCGGCTGCAAGCACATTCGGATGAACGGCTGACATGGCCGGCTCGATCAGCAATTGGGACAGCAAATTCGGGAACAGACCAAACACAACAGCGAGCGAACCAAGCACCACAGGCGGGATCAGCATGCCGAGCGGCGCTTCATGAGGCTTCCGCTCCAATTCTTCCGGTTTCAACTTTCCGGTAAAAGTCTTGAACACAAGCAGCATGCTGTACACGAAGGTAAAAATGCTGGCAATCCAGGCAACTCCAGGGATGAGCGCCCCCCAGGTATGCAAATTCCATACATCCAATTCCATGACGCTCAGCACACCGGTGAAGAACATTTCTTTACTGAGAAAACCGTTAAACGGCGGCAGTCCTGCCATGGAAAATGTGCCGATCAAAGCGACTGTGAAGGTCACAGGCATAAGCGCCATCAACCCGCCAAGCTTGCGGATATCCCTCGTGCCTGCTTCATGATCGACATTTCCCACAACCATGAACAGAGCGCCTTTAAATATCGCATGATTGATCAGGTGAAAGATGGCCGCTGTTGTAGCCTTGGTATAAAAGAGAGCTTCCTCTCCCGTATAAAACGCAGCGGCAGAACCGATGCCCAGCAAACTCATAATCAAACCAAGCTGACTGACGGTGGAGAACGCCAGCATGGCTTTCAAATCGGTCTGCTTTAGCGCCCGGTAAGAGGCATAGATGAGGGTCAGAAGACCAAACCCGGTAACCAGCCAAAACCAGCCTGCCAAACCGGCAAACAGCGGACTCAAGCGCGCAACCAGATAAATGCCCGCCTTCACCATTGTGGCGGAATGCAGATAAGCGCTGACCGGCGTCGGTGCTTCCATCGCATCCGGCAGCCAGATGTGAAACGGAAACTGGGCAGATTTGGTGAATGCGCCGATCAGGATCAGCAGCATGGCAGGCACCAGCAGCGAATAATCAGCCAACAACCCCGCCTGACTCATAATCTCGCTAATACTAAACGTTCCGGTCATGACATAAAGAAGGATAAAGCCGCTGAACAAGGCAAGACCGCCGAATACTGTAATCAGCATGGACTTCAGAGCCCCGTATAATGATCTTTCCCTGTGATGCCAGAAGGCAATAAGGAGAAACGACGACACGCTCGTAAGCTCCCAAAAACCGTACAGGACCATCAGGTTGTCGGACAAGACCACGCCCAGCATAGCGCCCATAAACATGAGCAGGTACACGTAAAAGCGGTGAACCGCCTCTTTGTTTTTATCGAGATAAAATAATGAATACAGAACTACCAGAGAGCCGATCCCACTGATGAGCAAGGCGAACAGCAGACTCAGACCATCCAGTCTGACGCTAAAGTCGACTCCCAGCGATGGCATCCACGGCAAGACCGAGAGGCCCTGCCCGCCATTCTGCACATCAGGCAGACGGCCCAGAAAATACACAAACAGCAGAACCGGGGCCGGAAGAACGAACCAGCCGGCATGCACGCGGCGAGCCAGCCGCTGGGCAAGCGGGATGGCTGCGGCAAAGATGAAGGGCAGTAAGATGGCTGCATGCAGCAAAGACAAGTTTCTCTCCCCCTTAACTAAGAAACATTTGCGATAAGCCGAACGCCTATCGGTGTACTTTCACAGAAGACAGACTACGGAAAACTACAGTAAGCGGATGTTTTTCCTGCGATTTAAGGAAAGCTTGTGCACGGATGTTACTCCTTCAGCTTTTCCATAAATACCGGCTTTTTGACCTGAAATCCCAAAAAAACACAAAAAGAGCCCGCTGTTGGCAGGCTCCTCCGGTTTAAAGCATATGCTGTTTTCTGTTCGCAATTAGCAATAAGTATACATGATTTTGTATTTTGTGTCAAAACTCAGCCAAACCATTCATTCACTTTGTCACGGTCGAGCTTCTTGATGACTGCAGTTAGCAGTGCCGCAGCCTGATCAAAATCCTGCTTGGACATCACACCATTATGGGAGTGTATATATCGTACCGGAAACCCGACAGACAAGGTCGGACAGCCAATGCCGCTGATATGAAATCTGCCGCCGTCTGTCCCGCCCCCTGGCATGACATCAACCTGAACCGGAATGCTCAGTTCCTCAGCCGTATCCATCACCAGATCACGCAGGCCGGTATGAGGAATCATGCTGGCGTCAAATAGCAGCACCAGCGGCCCTTCCCCTATATTGGAAACTGTATGCTGGGACTCATTGCCCGGTGTATCGTAAGCTACACCCACGTCCAGCGCAAAGGCGATATCGGGCTGAACCGCGTTGGCCACCGTTACGGCGCCGCGCAGTCCTACTTCCTCCTGCACTGTAGCTCCGGCATAGATGATGTTGGGATGGCTGTCATTTTGCAGCCTTTTCAGCACTTCTACAGCCAGCGCGCAGCCTGCGCGGTTATCGAGGGCTTTGCCGACCCACAGCTCATCATTGCGCATGGTCATAAATTCAGATACAGGCACAATCCAGTCTCCCGGACGCACGCCCATCGCTTTCGCATCCTCTGCATCCTTAGCCCCGATATCAATGTACATGTTCTTGAGCGGAACGACCTTGTCCCGCTCGGCCTTGTCCAGAATATGCGGTGGCTTGGAGCCGACGATACCTATGTAATCTCCTTTGCGCGTCTTTACCTTTACCCGTTGGGAAAGCACCGAATGGGGCCACCAGCCGCCAAGCTGCTGGAAGCGCAGAAAACCCTTCGGCGTAATGGCGGTCACCAGAAAGCCGATTTCATCCAGATGGCCGGCCAAAAGCACCTTCGGTCCAGTAGCGTCTCCTGTCTTTTTGCCCAGCACGCTGCCGAGACGGTCCTTAACGATCTCTTCTGTCAGCGGCTGCAAATACTCCAGCATTTTATCCTTGACATTGCCTTCAAAGCCCGAAACTCCATCCGTTTCCGTCAGCTCCTTCATCATCCGGGTCATTTCATCCATAATCTTTCCTCCTGTATATATCCATTCCACAAACCTGCGGTTTACCCGAATCCACCATCTTCTTGGTTATGTATTCCAAATCATTATAACATTGGATGGTTGTCAGAAGTATATGGCAATTGGAATTTACTTAAATATTATTGCCCCTGCCCGTGTAAATCTTTGATCATATGAAAATGGGGGATTCCCACTTCTGTAAACAAGTCTCCCTCTTTGACGTAACCGAGCTTCTCGTAAAAAGGTACCGCCGTCAGGCGGGCATGCAGCAGGATTTCGCAAAATCCCAGCTCCTGGGCTGTCTGTTCCGCAAACTCGACCATTCTCCTCCCGATACTTTGCCCCTGTACGGCCGCATCCACGGCTACCTGCTTCATTTGCAGCCGGCTGTTATCCAATTTTCTCAGAAGAAGCACGCCTGCCGTATGTCCGTCTGCAACCGCGCGAAAATGATAATCCCCGTTCTCCTCATGGATAGGATCATCCTGAATGCTAAGCCCGAGCGGTTGTCTCAGCACCCGGTCTCTCAATTCAAGCCCCTGCTCATATTCGGGTGAACCCCATTCCACACGTTCAACCATTACGTTCATCCCAGATCCTCCCCGCAGATTCATACCCAGTGAAGGTCAAGCCAATACACAATCTCCTAATTATATTCTAGCGCATCTTAATAATCCAGCAGGCGTCCATGATCATGCCATTGACCATACATTTTATTTTCTTTCGTGTTTGTTATAAATTTGTCTAATCTGCTTTCAAATAATTCCGGCTGATTTTTATTGCTTTGTATCGTGTCGATCCGGACTCTTTTATAAAGAGCCGGAAATGCCAAAAAATTCTCATATACTTGCCTGTCCTCTTTTAGTCTTTGCTCTATAATCGGATCTATTTTAAAAGAATCGTGGTCCATATCAGGAAGCACCTTTCTTCCTTCGTCGCTCATGAACCCCAGCTTTTCAAGGCGGCGGACACGTTCTTTATTCAATTCAGTCCATGAACTTTTGGGGCTTCTGGGAGACAGTCTCTGCGCCAGCTCTGTGTCAGATATTTTCTTTTTGACTCCATCAATCCATCCAAAACACAAAGCTTCTTCGACCGCGTCCAAATATAACAATGTATCAGGGGTTGGCGTCATGCTCACTACGACCCAACAAAATTTTTTGGTTTTTCCATTTTCCTGTAGCCAATTCCTCAAATCTTCTCTCGATTTTACTGTAATTAGATTTTCAATTTCCATAGATACAATACATTCTCCTTTCTAAGAATGGGGATCAACTGTAAAAAGGCCGATTTCTCTGTTCTCAGAAATATCGACCTTTTTTGGGATGAATTGAATGACTTCAAAGCAATATTTAAACGGACTCCTCAGGTTGCTGATACCAAAACTGGATGATTCGTCATTCGTATCGTCTCCTTTTGATTTGTCATGGATTTGTTATGGCATCTGTTATTAGTATAAGCAAAGAAGCATGACAGCAGCCTGTCATACTTCTTCATAAAGTTTGAGTGTCTTTTGAAGCTGTTCTTTTAAAATGCCTCGCAGTGCAGGGGGTTCGAGGACTTCGGCACCGCTGCCAAAACCCAGCAGAATGGTCCAAAGCCATCGTGCTTGCAATGGCTGATAAACAGGAATTCGCATCGTCATGCTTCCATCGGCATGAAATTGCTTATCTGCCTGGGGAAACTGATCAATCACATCCGCCAAAGCCTCCGGCCCCACCCGGATCACCACATCCTCCAACTGTCCTTGCCATTCCTTGTTTGAAGAAGCAGCCTCTTCCGGCAGCTCGTGATGCGGTCCGAAAGTTTCCTCGGTCAGGAACAAGTTCAACATCCGGGATAGCCGGAACTCCCGATAATCCCGTCGTGTTCGGCAAAACCCATAAACATACCAATTGCGATATTTAAAATGAAGCCGCAGCGGTTCCATGTCACGGACCGTACGTTCATTTTTTGCATTAATATAATCAAAGCGGACGATCTTTCGCTCCAAAATACTTGCACGCAATTGACGAAGCGCTTCGGGAGCCGTCCGGTGAGTTTCAAGGTCCACCGATAGACTCGGGGTCTGATAGTCCGTTTCAATCGTTTGCAGTCGTTCAATGGTTCCTTGCGCACGCTCGTCTTCAAACACGGTGGAGAGGCTGTGGAGCACGGTAATCAGGGAATTGACATCGTAAGAACCGAGCAGGCTTTTATCCATTTTATATCCATCCATCATGCCATACCCGCCTTTAGTTCCCTGATACGATACGACCGGGAAGCCCGCGGCACAGATCACATCGATATCCCGATAGATGGTTCTTTGGGAAACTTGAAACTGCTCAGCCAGCACGGGGGCAGACACAACTTCGTGATTCAGCAGTTTGTAGATGATAGAGACCAATCGCTCCAATTTCACATGTATCCCCGCCCGTTAGTCCATTTCGCATTGCTGGTCATTATTATATCACAGATTTATTCTTACTAATCTTGGGATGGGCCTGGTTGCTGAAAGGTCAAGAGATGCGCCGCTCACCGTCCAGTACAATGGCAAGAAAATACGTGAGATCACGGCTTCAAAGCAACTTTTCATGTTCGCTCACGTCTAACTCATATACATAAATTTACATTGCAAAGGAGCTCTAAAGGATGAGAACAAAATTAACGCGACATAAGACCGCCGCATGTCTGGCAACCGCTCTGTTGCTTGCGGACCTAAGCGGAGTAACTGCCCCTGTTGTGAACGCACAACAAGCTTCTGTCAGCATCAGCAATCCTTTGCACAATGAAATCAAAGCCCCTGCGCTAAAATCGGCCTGGACTTACGGAATTAGCGAATTCAACACCGCCGAATCTTCTTTTATGACTAACGTTATTGCTGTCAAAGAAAAGCTCATCGTCCTGGACAAGAAAGGTAAACTGGCTGCTCTTCATGCCAAAACCGGCAAAAAGCTGTGGGAGTATGGATCGGATATGCTGCCTTTCCTGTTGCACGGCAACGGGACTATTTACGGGATTAACCAGAAAGGCACACTATCCGCTCTAAATGAGAATGGTCAAAGGAAATGGACCGCTTCCCTCAAATTAAGCAGCGTTAACAGCATACAGTGGATTGGAGACACCGTATATGTAACCGCCGGCCTCAAGTTTGCCGCCGTAGATGCAGCGACCGGCAAGGTCAAATGGACCGTTTCAGAAACCGATCCCACATATTCAGCAGGTGATCCGACAATGATGCAAAGCGGAAACGTTATTATCCGCTCCTATCTTGTGCAAGGGGCTTTATCCGCCATACAAATCAATGCTTATGACGCCAAAACAGGCAAAAAGCTATGGGAGCATATCAGACAGAATTACCCGCTTACTGTCAAGGATGGTCTTGTCTACTCGATTAGTGACCTCTATCCTAACATGGAGGACCCGGTGGATCGAAAAATTGAAGTAGCCATCTTTGATCTGCAGACCGGTGAGGACAAGGGAAAACGTGTATACCGCTGGACAGATAGAGAAAATAACAATGGATCCATATCTTCTGGGGGAACTATTAATTCCGCTTTTTTGGACGGCAATGACTTTTATATTTTTGAGAAGGGGACTTTGGTTAAATACGATTTTTGGAAATATAGCAAGGACCAGCAACCGATGAAAAAGTGGAGTCAGCAATATGAAAACCGACGGCCTTTATACACCGTTTATGATGGCAAAATGTTTTACCAAAACTATAATACCGGCGGTTTGGTGGCAATCAAGCTGGCAAACGGGCAGGAGATCAATTATGACCTAGGGGATAACCCGACAGTGCAAGCGGATATCTTCGGTAAAGGTGTATATATAGGGCAGTCTGACGGAGTTTTCCGCGCTTTTCATCTCAATACATTAGAACCCGTCTTCACTTTGGATACAGGCTCACGCCGCTTCGGACCTACCATTCAGTCTGACGGAATGCTGTACATTCAGAGCGGAGGCAAGCTCTTTGCTGTCAAGCTTCCCACTGTGCTTAAATAGAAGCAAGGATTTACTAGGACAAAAAAAAGGCGTTTGGAAAATCCCATACGCCTTCCTCTCGGTGAGAAGACTGTTTCGATTGATGATTAATATACCCGCTTGATTCGCACTGCAGCCACCTTAAAACCAGGCATTTTGCAGAACGGGTCCAGCGCAGGAGTGGTTGCAAGGTTCACGTTCTGCACACCTCCCCAATGCATGGGCACAAAAATAGTGTCCCTGCGGATGTGGCCGGAAATGCGACTGCGGACGGAGAAGCTGCCCCATACCGACTCAATCTCGATCCATTGGCCTTCTTCAATCCGGTAACGGCGGGCTGTATCCGGATGAATTTCTGCAAAATTGGCCTCCGATCTCGCTGCCAGCGCCGGGCTTCTTCTCGTCTGGACACCCGTGAGATAATGGGCCAGCACTCTGCCGTTTGTCAGGACAAGCGGATATTCCTCACTGACAGCTTCCTTGGAAACGGGATTTTGCAGGGATGTGAATACGGCTTTCCCGTCAGGATGGGCGAATGCAGCGGAGAACATAAACGGCGTTCCAGGATGATCCGTTGAAGGACATGGCCAATAGATACCCTCCTCTTTGCGCAGCCTGTCGTACGTAATGCCGTAATAATCCGCCGCCCCGCCTTTGCTCGCCATTCTTAATTCCTCGAAAATATCTTCAGAAGACGAATAGGAGAACAGCTTCCCTTTGCCAATCCGTGCGGCAATGGCGCACAGAATACTCCAATCTTGACGTGCGTCTCCCGGCGCCGGAAGGGCTGCCTCCCGCAGCAGCACTCTTCCTTCAAGGTTCGTGAGCGTGCCGGTGTTCTCCAGATAAGATGTAACGGGGAGCACGATGTCCGCCAAACGGGCGGTTTCGGAGAGCAGCATATCCGCCACCACCAGAAAATCCAGCTTTTCCAGCGCCTCTTTAACCAGATTCACATTGGGATTGGATACAATCGGATTGGAGCCCATCAGGAAAAGCGTCCTGATTTGTCCCTGGTGCATCAGTTCCATCATTTCATATGCGGATACGCCTTTGCCGGGAATGTCTTCCGGTGCCACTCCCCACACGGAAGCCGTATAGGCGCGGTCCGCCTCGTTTTCGATTGATCTGTAGCCTGGCAACTGGTCTGCTTTCTGCCCGTGCTCCCTGCCGCCCTGGCCGTTGCCCTGCCCGGTGACCGCACCGTAGCCGCAGCCTTCCCGGCCGATTTTGCCACTCGCCAGCACCAGATTCAGGAATGCCCTCACAGCCAGATGTCCGTCCGTCTGCTGCTCCACGCCCCTTGCCGTGAAAATAATGCCAGTCTCCGCCTGCCCGTAGACGGATGCCGCCTTGCGAATCAACTCCTCTTCAACCCCGCATAGCAGTGCTGCCTCCGCCAAATCGACCGTCTGCATACGGGACCGTAATTCCTCATAACCGCTCGTCCGTTCCCGGATAAACTTTTCATCGATCCATCCTTCATCAAGCATGACCTTCAGCATGGCGTCCGCCAGCATCATGTCCGTCCCTGGCCTAATTTGCAGATGCAGGTTCGCCATCTTGGCCGTTGCCGTAACGCGCGGATCAATGACAATAATGAACGCCCCTTTTTCCTTCGCTTCATTAAAATAAGGCATCAAGGTCGGCTGGCATTCTGCGATATTGGTGCCTGCCAATATGATGCAGCGGGCCAGCGGAATATCGGCCAGTCTGCAGGTCAACCCGCGGTCGATGCCAAAGGTCTTGCTGCCTGCCGAGGCGGCAGCCGACATGCAGAACCGTCCGTTATAGTCAATGTACTTCGTTCCGATGCCAACACGGGCGAACTTGCCAAGCAAATAAGCTGTTTCATTGGTCAGCGATCCGCCGCCATATACCCCAATAGAGTCAGGGCCATACGCTGCGGCCCCCTCGGCAAAGCGTTCCGCGATCGCTTGCAGCGCTTCCTCCCATGTGGCGGGAACCAGTTCCCCCTCTTTTCTCATGAGAGGCTGCAGCAGCCGTTCAGTATGGAGCGCATGCTGGTGGGCATTCAGTCCCTTGACACACAATCTGCCGCCGGATGCCGCATTAGGCAGCCCTTCGACGGTATAGGATACGGTCCCTGAGGGAGCTGTTTCCATTGTAATTTGCGCCTTGCACTGCACGCTGCAAAACGGGCACTGGGTTTGCAGCACCTTGTTCCAGGTTCCGTCAGGATCCTGAACAGCAGTAGTCCCTGTCATCCACTCTTTCATTCCAATGCACCCTCCCGCTCTATCCTTTACCTTCACTTCATCATTTAAGCCGTTTCAACCGGCTGCGGCAGCTCCCGCAATTCTGCCAACAGACTTTGCTGCACCGCAGGGTCATACAAAGTTTCTCTTACCGAAAGAAGACCTGCGCGCTCCAACCATTTCCACAAAGTCTCATCATACCAGGCTTCCTTCCGGTACAGCTGCAGGCAGGCAATTGCCAAATTTGCAGCCTCCTCCGCCGTCTCGCTCACCCCGATCAGTTGGGCTTCCCGCACAGGACGTCCGCTCCCGCCTGCATACACCTCCCAGCCTGCCGGGCAGGCAGCCAGCCCGATATCACGAATTAGAACAGCGGCAGGTGATGCGGTTCCGGCGGCAACCGCTGCTGTAATCGGGACAGGAAAACTCAATCCGTTCCATCTCAGCTTCAACTCGGCCACCAAGCCAGTGCAGCTTTCAGCGCCAGAACCTTGCTCCAGGGCTCCATCATGAATAAAGGTGACCATGGATGGTTTTGTGCTCCCATAGATAGCGGACGAACGAGGCTTAAATGCTTTTTCCGAGCTCTTCTGCATGCCCAGATAATAATGGACTGCCGGTCTGCACACCTCACAGCCTTCTTTTTGCCGCCATCCCAAAAGGGCGAATGCTTCTCCAGGCGTGGAGGCGGACAGACTGTTCACAGCCTGTTTGAGTTCCGCAGGGTCCAGCGAGGTGCAGCCGCATACCGGCACCTTTTCGGCTGCAGCAGGCTCCTCAGTTGTCCCGGCCACAGCCTTCCCGGATGCTGCGAGCTTGACCAAAACCTGCACCATAGGACGGCAGCCGCCGCATGACGAGGAAGCCTTCGTATGCTTCCGTACTTCTTCTTCCGTCTTATGGCCGTCTCGGGTAACAGCCTGCAGAATCGTCAGCTTCGTGACCGCATTGCAGGCGCACACCGTCTCCTGCTCTGCCATCGCCATCACTGCGGTTTCCATCGGGTTTTCGCCGCCTTCAGACACGGCAAGCTTGGCTGCCTCTTCACCAAACTGGACCGCCTTCAGGAGAGTTGGAGCTTCGGAGGTGTCCCCGTACAGGATGGCCCCGACAGTCCTGCCATTGACCATCGTTACTTTTTTATAGGTTTTGCGGATGCCGTCATATTGCTGAAAAGCTGTAATGATGCCACGGCCCCCGATTTCTCCAGCCGAAAACACATCGACTCCCGCTACCTTTAATTGTGAATAAGGGATGGAGCCGGTGTAGGGTGCCGTCTCCCTGTTGCATAACACATTCGCCAGCACTCTGGCCTGCTCAAACAGCGGGGCCACCAGACCATAAGCGATGCCCCGATGCTCGGCGCATTCCCCGACCGCATAAATTCCCGGGATACTCGCAGCAAGATAATCATCAACAACAATTGCCCGGTTCGTGCGCAGGCCGCATTCCTTGGCCAATTCAATGTTAGGCTGTATACCCACCGCCATGATGATCACGTCTGCGTCTAATGTACTGCCATCTGCAAAACGTAATCCGTTCGCGCGTTTGCGGCCCGTAATTTTGACCGTATTTTTGCTGAGGTGGAATACCATGCCCCGCCGCTCAAGCTCGGTCTGCAGCAGTCCTGCCGCCGTCGGATCCAGCTGACGGTTCATCAGGTAAGGTGCGTTATGAATCACCTGTGCTTCCATACCGAGATGAAGCAGCCCCCGCGCCGCCTCCAGACCAAGCAGCCCGCCGCCGATCACCGCTGCTTTACGGTAGCTGCCCGCGCTTTGTATTAATGCCTCACAGTCTTCCATTGTACGAAACGCCATGACCCCTTCTTTATCCGCTCCAGATATGGGGGGAATGAAGGCCGAAGAACCTGTAGCAAGCACCAGCACATCGTAAGGGACCTTGCTGCCGTCGGCTGCTACTACGACACGGCTGGCTGTATCGATCCGGTCTACCCGTACTCCTGCATGCAGCTTAATGCCGTGTTCTGGATACCAGGCCCAGTCATTCAGCACGATGTCATCAAAGGCTACATCTCCCTGCAGCATTTTAGAAAGCATAATCCGGTTATAGTTCGGATGGGGCTCCGCTCCGAAAATGGTAATATCAAACCTCTCGGGGGCAAGCTTCAGAACTTCCTCCACACATTTTATCCCTGCCATCCCGTTGCCGATCACAACCAGTCTTTCTCTCATCCTACCCTCTCCCCTTCAGGAACCAAATCCGTTCTCTTTATATACAGCTTATAACAAGCAAGCCATTTGCTCGGCCAGAAGACAGAATAAGCCCTTTCCTAATGTAAATAGAAAAGGGCTCCATTGCCGGGTATACCGTCACTCCATTGTGACAGTTCATAAAAATAGGGTATTCGATGAAAGGATTAATGTCAATAAAAATGACACATTTTAATGGAAACAAGCTAGGTTTTTAATAGATCAAATTTTTGTGTTATCTATATTGACATTTGTTTTTCTGCTTTTTATAATTTGAATCAAATCAAATTCACAATGCTGTGAAAACAAATCATCAGCGGGGGGCACAATGACGTGTTCAACGCTACGGCAAAGAGGCCGCAAATCGTTCTTCCACGGACGAATTGCGGCCTCTTTTGGATTCACCTAGACAAAAAGGAGAAAAACAAAAGGGAGAGAGATGAAGGATGGAGAAGAAAAGTTTTTTGCAATCCGGGCATAAGCCCACCCTGCTGGGAGCATTCCTCTATTTTGACATCAGCTTTATGATCTGGGGCATGATCGGCCCGCTGGCCGTTGTCATCGCGGCGGATATCCCCATGGACCCCGTGCAGAAGGCACAGTTGGTCGCCCTTCCGGTGCTCGGAGGCTCAATTCTGAGACTGCTGTTCGGCTTTTTATCCGATTATATCGGGCCAAAGCTGACAGGACAGATCGGCATGCTGATGACGCTGCTTCCGCTGCTGCTGGGCTGGCTGTGGGTCGATTCCCTGGATCAGCTTTACGTTGTAGCGCTGCTGCTCGGCGTGGCGGGGGCATCCTTCGCAGCCGCCTTGCCACTTGCAGGTCAATGGTACCCGAAAGAACATCAAGGGCTGGCCATGGGCATTGCCGGGGCGGGCAACAGCGGCACTGTGCTGGCCACCTTGTTCGCCAATCGTCTGGCACAGCATTTTGGAAGCTGGGAAATCGTATTTGGACTCGCTATTATTCCCATCGCCATCGTATTTGTCATATTCACTCTGTTTGCCCGCAACAGCCCGAACCGTCCAGAGCCCAAAAAGCTGTCAGCCTACGCAGGTATTCTCAGCCAAAAGGACGCCTGGGTGTTCTGTGGACTGTATTGTGTAACCTTCGGCGGTTTTGTTGGACTCGCCAACTACCTTACGATCTTTTTCAACAGCCAGTATGGACTTGCTGCTGTGCAGGCGGCGGATATTACAACGATTTGTGTAATTGCAGGCAGCTTCTTCCGGCCTGTCGGCGGCTTTTTGTCCGATAAAATCGGCGGAGCCCGCATGCTGACTTTCCTTTATGCAGGTGCAGGAATCATGCTGGCTTGTGTGGCCCTGCTGCCGCCGCTGCCGGTCGTGATCGTACTTCTGTTCGCCGGTATGATGTGCCTCGGTGCAGGCAATGGTGCCGTGTTCCAGCTCGTGCCACAGCGTTTCGGCAATGAGATTGGCCTGATGACCGGTATCGTCGGCGCCGCTGGCGGGGTTGGCGGTTACGCCCTGCCGCTCATTCTCGGCAATCTGTATAAAACGACCGGCTCGTATGCTCCCGGCTTTATCACAGTGAGCCTGATCGTGGCTGCAGCGCTCACTCTGATTATCGTCATGCACATGAAATGGAAAAATACCTGGTTGCGCGTCTCTACGGCAAGTGCAGGCAAGGCGGTTTCTTGAAACGCCCGCCCGTGCTAATGTTATAAGAAAAACGGCTATCGACGTACCTTAACCAGCGTTAAATAAAACAATCGCCCTACCCTTTACATGGGTAAGGCGATTGTTTTTGTGACGGGAATCGTTCCCCTCCAACGATATATTCGTTTGCTTCACTTGGCGGTTAATTTAACACTCATTACATATTTGCACATACAAATTCCTGCTTATAGATTCTGTCTACTTTATCCAGAACATTCGCGCTCTGGTCCTTGAACTTGAAGGGCGTCGCTTTACCTTTATTAAGAAAAATGCCCGTAGCGTCTTTATGATGACCCAATGCAGCGTCATATAAACGGGCCGCTCCTGCACTCGGATGGGAGAAGAACAGGTTGGCAATCGGAATCATGAAGCCTGGCATCCCTGCACCCTTGGACATCTTGGTCTTGCTAGGGCCGGGGCAAACGCTGCGAATACGGATTTCCTCCGTCAATTGTGCAGGGGCGATTTGCTGGGTCCATAGTGAAAGGGCCAATTTGGTGGCGGCGTACGGACCCAGAAGTTTTTTGAATCCGACAGGCTTGTCTAATGTATTGTAATCGAACTGTTTGACCATCAGCAGGGCGTTGGATGAAGTGTTGATAACGGTTTTCAGTTCCCCCTTTAACAAAAGCTCTCTCAGCTCCATGAAAATAATGTAGGGTACCACTGTATTGACCTCAAAATGCGTCTCGCGCCCTTGTATCGAGTACTGGAATTCTCCGAATGACACGCCGGCATTATTGAAAAGCAGATCAATATGGTCCTCGCTCTTCTTAATCTGATCCAGTGCTCTCCTGAGACTTGAAAAATCAGCCAGATCCCCTTTATAAATTCTCAGCTGATTCGACTTTTGAGCCGTTTGAATCACTTCATCAGCCGGAAAATTGGAACGGCTCAGTGCGATGATCTGCCAGCCTTCGGACAACATTTTCTTGGCCAGCTCGAATCCTACGCCAGAATTGGAACCTGTTATAAGAGCAACTTTATTATGATGATGTTTCATTATCTAATCTCTCCTGTCTGTCAGTTTGATCTGAGCACCTTCATGCTACAACCTGGTGTTTACACCAAGTCAAGCGATAATAAAATGCGAAAAAGATCCAACAGCGACAATAATTTGTCGTTATTGGACCAAAACCGAAAAATATAAGGCTGCGATATGGACGCCCCCGTTCAGCGACCTGTCCCCCCCTCATCACTTCTTCAAGCCAACCTCCGCTGATCAGGTTCCTGAAGCAGACTTCAGCTCTTCTTTCTCCAATATCACATACACGCTGCCGCTGTCGTCTGTTTCGGTCCGGAACGTGGTTACACAACCTTCATCCGGGGCCTGGACAAGCCCGTTTGCCAGATCGATTTTCCAGTCATGCAGCGGACAGTGCACCTTCGTACCACATACCATGCCCTCCGACAACTTTCCTCCTTTATGCGGACAACGGTTTTCCAATGCTTGAATGCTGCCGTCGTCCAAACGGAATACAGCGATTTCTATTTCCCCCACCCGGAACGTTCTTGCGCCCCTGAGGTCGATTTCCTCTACACTCGCTACCCGGATTTTCTCCTCCATGTATGCTTCCCCCTTAAAGTTTTGTAAGCGTTACTGCGTTGATATCCCTTCGTACAAAACTACTTCGAAAGCATACGCTCATGTACCGTTTACAGGCTGCCCAGCGGCTCGAAGTTTTTGCGCAGCTCGGGATTCTCGATAATTTCCTTCCACGGATCGGTCGTATAACTGAGTGTTTCCGTAATTCTTTCCACCAGCGCCTTCCGTTCTTCCACGTCCGCCAGCGCTGCTTTGATCGACTCCAGGCCTACCCTTTCCACCCAGTGCGCCGTGCGCTCATTCCAGCTCGCCTGCTCACGGTAATACTGTAAATAAGCAGCTGTCCATTCAATAACCTCGTCCTCCGTTTTAACGGTACACAGCAGTTCGGCTGCTCTGACCTTGATGCCTCCGTTGCCGCCGACATAGAGCTCCCAGGCTCCGTCAATGGCTACGACACCCAGATCCTTGATCGTCGCTTCGGCACAATTTCGCGGACATCCGGAGACGGCAAGCTTGACCTTCGCTGGCGCATTCAGACGCTCAAACGCCTGCTCAAGCTTGATGCCCATGCCCATTGCATCCTGTGTCCCGAAACGGCAGAAGGTATTGCCGACACAGGTTTTCACTGTGCGCAGCGTTTTGCCATAAGCATGCCCTGACGGCATATCGAGATCCGCCCACATTCCCGGCAGATCCTCTTTCTTCACTCCCAGCAGGTCAAGCCGTTGTCCGCCTGTGAATTTGACTAGAGGCACGTTGTATTTCTCCGCCACGTCAACAATTTTCTTCAGCTCGGCCGGAGAGGTTACACCGCCATAAATACGGGGCACAACCGAATACGTGCCGTCCTTCTGAATGTTGGCGTGATAACGCTCATTGGTGATGCGGGACTCTTTCTCGTCTTTATAAGTGGCGGGCGAAATCATGCCCAGATAATAATTCAGCGCAGGTCGGCATTTGGAGCAGCCCCCAGGCTCATCCCAGCCCAGTACATTCATAACCTCTTTCACTGTGCTCAGGCCCATTTCTTTGATACCGCTGATGATTTCTTCACGGCTCAGCTTGGTGCATGAACAGATGCCTTCCTTCACGCCTTCTCCCGCTTCATCCCCCGCATAGAACTGGAGCAATCCTTCCACGAGCGGCTTGCAGCCGCCGCAGGATGCCGAAGCCTTCGTGCAAGCCTTGATCTCTCCCACTGTCCGGCATCCGCCGGCTACCGCTTCACCGATCATCTGCTTGGTGACCCCGTTGCAGCCGCACACAATCTCATCGTCCGGCATTTGCTCGAATCTGGCCAGCCCGGAAGCTTCAGCTTTACCGGCCGGGAAGCCGAGCAGCAGCTCTTTTTCCCTGCCTGCTACGGATTCTCCGGATTTAATCAATGAAAATAAAGAAGCTCCATCGGTCGTATCCCCGAACAATACGGCTCCGACCAGTTTGTCATCCTTGAGCACGATTTTTTTATACACTTCGTCAATCTCATCCTGATAGCGCAAAGCGCGCAGACCCGGAGCATCCTCGAACAGCCCGGCGGAGAATACATCCACACCGGAAACCTTCAGCTTGGCGGAAGTGACCGAGCCTTCATAACCCGGTGTTTCAATTCCCGCCAGCCGCTTCGCAAGCACAGTGCCCTGCTCATACAGCGGAGCCACCAGCCCATAGGTGATTCCCCGGTGCTCTGCACATTCCCCGACAGCGTAAATATCAGGCACATTCGTTTCCATAAAGTCGTTCACGAGGATTCCTCGTCCGGTACCGATGCCTGCTTCCTTCGCCAGCATGATTTCTGGCTGAATGCCGACAGCCATCACAACCAGGTCAGCCTGCTCGGAGCTGCCATCCCTGAATACCAGGCGTTCCGCCCGCTTATGTCCTTCAATCGCCGCCGTCTGGCACCCCAGCCGGAAGGTCATTCCCTGCCGTTCCAGCTCACGCTGCAGCATAAGGGAAGACGCCGGATCAAGCTGACGGTTCATCAAATATTGGCTGTTATGAATGACCGTGACCTCCATACCGAGGTTCAGCAGCCCTCTTGCCGCTTCCAGGCCCAGCAGTCCGCCGCCGATGACGGCCGCCTTACGGTATTTTCCCGCCGCATCCATCATCGTATGGCAGTCCTTGATGTCACGGAAGCCGATCACGCCCTCCTTATCAGCTCCTGGCAGAGGCAGGATAAAGGCCTTCGAGCCCATTGCCAGCAGCAGAACGTCGTAGGCCACTTCACGGCCGGAGACGGATTTTACTTTCTTGCGTTTCGTATCGATTCCGATTACAGGGTCTCCGGCATACAACTGGACGCCATTTTCCTCGTACCAGTTCCAATCATTGATGACGATATCCTCCAGACCGGTGCCCCCCGCAAGCACGGAAGAAAGCATAATGCGGTTATAGTTGGGATAAGGCTCTGCGCCAAAAATCGTAATATCATAGAGCCCGGGGGCCACCTTCAGCACATGCTCTAACGTTCTTACCCCTGCCATTCCGTTACCGATCATTACGAGCTTCTTTTTATTCTCCATAACGCGTCTCCCCTCCGCAAATCACATCTCAACCATCTTCTTAAAAACCAAAAAAGCCCACTTCCCCCTGAAACATTTGTTCACAGGTGAAAATGGGCTTCGTTGCCGCTTGTTATGGATACGCCATTGTATCCGACTTCATAAATTTTAAATTATTGGTTTCAATATATACGTATTCAGTATTCATGTCAATATTATTGACGTAAAAATAGTCAAATAATATAGTTTACGATACACACGCTTTTTTTCGGGTATCATTTATCACATTTCAAAAAATACGATTGCTTTTTCATGCAAAAGACAGCAAAATAAGCAAAAGGATGTGTCAGATTTTCTGCCTTCATTTATCTTTTACTCATAGAAGTATGTGGACCTAAGTCATTTACAGGAGGGGGAGCCTCTTCATGCGTTCATTTTTGGTCATTGATGTTCAGAAAAGAGAACGCCCGAGCAGCGCGAATCCGGAGGCCGTCCTGGAAGCTTACGGTTATCAGGTTTTCCTGGTCCGTGACAAAGCTTCAGCCGGCCAGAAGCTTCAGGATGTCGATGCCGCTATTTTGCATCTGCCTGTCGCGTCGATCCAGATGTGGGGCGTGGAGTTGACAGAGAATAAGGAGATGCCGCTTTTTTGGTGGTGCAGTGCGGACGCGGCCCTCTCCTCAACGGAAGATTGTGAGGTTGACGTGTCCATAGACGGAATCCTGACTCCCGGCATGAAGGAGCATGAGCTGAACTGGGCGCTTCATTTTGGCGCCAAGCGTTTTTTCGAACGCAAGCAGTGGAAGAGCGAGCGTGACCAGTTAAAGGCCCGGCTGGAGGAACGCAAATGGATTGATATGGCCAAGGGCATTCTGGGCGAGGTCAACGGCATTCCCGAAGCTGAAGCCTACGAGCTGCTGCGCAAGAAAGCTATGAACGAGCGGAAAAGAATCGTGGACGTTGCCGTTTCCATCGTGAAGGCTCATCAAATGCTGAAGGCATAGCGCAAAAGGGGGAGATTGGATATGAATATGGTTGAATTACTGAAGGAAGTCGGACGCGGCAAGCGCGGAGCCCGGGATCTGACCTATGAGGAGGCCGCCGCCGCCGCCCGGCTTATCCTCACACAAACGGCAACCCCGGCCCAGATTGGCGCCTTTCTTACCGCCGAACGGATCAAGATTGAAAACGTAGACGAGCTCAAAGCGTTCGTGGACGTATGCCGCAGCTTTGCGAACCGTTCGGGCAGCAGCGAAGGCATCGATTTCGCAGGTCCGTATGACGGACGGACCTCGACGTTTATGGCTACTTTTGCCTCCGCCTTTATTGTGGCGTCCTGCGGTCTGCCCGTCATGCTGCATGGCACCGAGCCACTGCCGCCGAAGCGGGGAATTACAATTCCGATGCTGCTTGGGGCGATGGGGATCGACGGCGCCCGCGTCCCGCGCCGCCAAGCCGCGGCAGCTGCGGCTCTCACAGGGGTGATGTTCGTCTCCGCCGAGCAGGAATGTCCGCCTCTTGGCAGGCTGCGTCCGCTCCGGGAAGAGCTGGGGCTGCGAACCGTGCTGAATACGGCGGAGAAGCTGATTGATTACAGCTGCTCGCCTTATCTTGCATTCGGGGTTTTCCACAACACCGTCTTTGAAAGAACCGCCAAGCTGCTCGTCAAGCTCGGCTACCGTAAAGCGGTCATCGTCCAGGGCTGTGAGGGCTCCGAGGACCTGTTCATCGAACGCCCGACGCGGACTTATTTTGTGGAAAATGGAGAGGCCCGGCTCGAACTGATCGATCCCGAGATGTTCGGCCTGGAAAGTGTCCCGCCCGAGCTGGCCTGGACACCGGCCCTCCAGATCGAGGTGACGGAGCAGGTGTTAAACGGCACCGGCCATATGGCGTTTACGAATCAGGTGCTGCTGAACAGTGCGGTGCGGCTTTATATCGGAGAACGTGTGCAATCGATCGAGGAAGGGATTTACACCTGTAAAGCCGCGCTCGAAAGCGGAGCTGCCCTGGACAGCTATAAACGGTGGAAAACGGCAATGCTTGATGGCCAAATGGCTGCCGCTCCCTCCGCCACGACACGTTTGCTCAGCTAGGGGCATGGCAAAAAGAGAGGAGTGTCCCAAAAATCATTAACCTGGGACACTCCCTTTATCTATAAAAACCTATCTGCTCATCGTTCGGCTTTGACTCCGGTTGCTTAGCGGCTTTTTAAACAATCTGTTCAGCCGCGGCTCCACCAGCCCTTTAAACAAGTGACGGAGGCCGCCGCCGGACAGCAGTACCGTCAACAGGATGCCGGCCACCGGAAGAAGCAGCTGCAGTGCCGGATAGCGAAACAACGCATAAAAACCGCTGGCCTTTGCCAATAACTTGATGATGAATCCGTGCAGCAGGTATACATAGAGCGTATTTCTTCCCCCGGCGGTAATCAGCGGAATCCTGTTTTCCGGCACAAGCACCAGCACTGCTCCGCCAAGCAAAACCGCCCCGGTATAAACAGCCGCCCGGTACAGGCCTGCACTCCATTCCGGGTGTCCCATAGCTTCATAAGGAACGCTGCCGTAAAACCATTTTTCCTCCAAACCGTTTCCGTACAAAATCATTGCCACTGCGGCAGTCAAAACGATGATAACCGCTATACATCGTATTAGCGGGGTCCGCAGACGGGAAATATGCTCCCTTTTCAAATAATAACCGGCGAGAAAAAACGGAAAGAAAACCAGGGTGCGCGAAACGCTTGCATAATACTGAGCATCATTCGCATAACCGGCCAGGATGGCCACCATAATGGATATGGGCAGCGCATAGCGGATTTTGACAGCATAAGGCAATGCCACCTTCCACAGGATCATGCTGAACAAAAACCACATCAGCCAATATGGCGTAAAGTAAGAAAACTTCAGCGTCTGTTCACCGAGCACGTAATAATCAAACAAAGAATACAACGTTTCGAAAATAACATAAGGAACAACCAGCCTGCTGATCACCTTATTGGTATATTCGCCGCTGCTCAGGTTTTTGCAGAAATAGCCTGATATCAGAACAAACAGCGGGATATGAAAAGCGTAAATAAACAAATACAGCGGCCGCAAAAAAGGCTCGGTGCCAAGCGGCTCAATCAAATGTCCGGTGACGACGAGTGCAATCAGTACAAATTTTACATTATCGAAATAATAGTCTCTTGCTGCCATGCGCTCACTCCTTCATTGCTGTCTTAATACCCGTTTTGCCCGGCAATGAACGCTTTTGTACGAAATAAAAGGATACAGCCTGAACTGGTGGCTCAGGTCTGTATCCTTACATGTTATACAATATGGAGCATTTTGTCCAAAGCCAGCACTGCTTCGCGCTGGATATGGGACGGCACTTTTACAATTCCTGCCGGTTCCCTCTGGTCAATGGACTCAAGCGACCACAGGAGATGAGGAAGATCAATACGGTTCATGGTCAGGCACGGACACATGTCGGGATTAAGAGAAACGATGTGCTGTTCAGGGTGCTCGCGGATAATTCTTTGCACAAGATTCATCTCTGTGCCTACCGCCCATTTGGTGCCTGGCGCCGCATTGCGGATCGTCTCGATGATAAATTTGGTCGAGCCTGCGCTATCCGCCAGCTGCACCACTTCATGCGAACATTCCGGGTGCACGATGATGCGGACCTCAGGGTCGAGCTCTCTCTGCCGAAGGACGTTTTCCACGGTAAATTTCTCATGAACTGAGCAGTGCCCTTTCCATAAAATAACTTTGATAGTTTCAGGGTCCTGTTCTGTCAGCAGCCTGTTCTCATGTGGGTCCCATACTGCCATCTGCTCCAAGGGCACGCCCAAATCATAAGCGGTATTCCGTCCCAAGTGCTGGTCCGGCAGGAAGAGGATCCGCTGTTTCTGCTTAAGGGCCCAATCCACTATTTTGCTGGCATTGGAAGACGTCACGGTTGCTCCGCCGTTTCTCCCGACAAAAGCCTTGATCTCAGCGGTGGAATTCACATAGGTCAAAGGCAGTATCGTGTCTCCGAACAAGGCCTGCAGCTCCTGCCACGCCCTCTCCGTCTGCATGATATCGGCCATATCCGCCATGGAGCAGCCTGCACGCATGTCGGGAAGGATGACCGTCTGCCCTTCCGAGGTCAGCATGTCGGCCGTTTCCGCCATAAAATGAACTCCGCAAAATACGATATATTCAGCCTCCGTATTCAGCGCAGACTGCTGTGCCAGTTGCAGTGAATCGCCAGTTATATCGGCGAATTGAATGACCTCGTCCTTCTGATAATGGTGGCCTGGAATGAGCAGCCTTTTGCCGAACTTTTCTTTCAGCACGGCAACACGCTGCTCCATTTCGGCTGTCGTCATCTGCTTGTAATGCTCAGGCATCATTCCGTGCTGCCCGTTCAACGCTTCCAGAATAGACATTGTTCAACCATTCCTCTCCCATATTTTTATAATCACACCTGTTATATTTTTACATCCATACTGATATCAAGGCTTTGCACCGAATGGGTCAAAAATCCGAGCGAAATGCAGTTCACTCCCGTCCCCCGGAACAAAGGCAGACTATCCGGGGTAATGCCGCCCGAAGCCTCTGTCACGATATGCGGCGGGGTCAGTGCGGCGAATTTGCAGACCGTATCCGGCGGGCAGTTATCAAACATGATGACATCCGCGCCTGCCTCGATCGCCTCCCGAAGCTGCCCTTCATCCTCGATTTCCACCTCGATCTTGACCATATGCCCTGCGGCGCCACGGACTTTGGCAACAGCTTCCCGGATGGAGCCGCAGGCGGCGATATGGTTATCCTTAATCATGATGCCGTCATAAAGTCCGAAGCGGTGGTTATGACCGCCGCCAATGCGGACGGCGTACTTTTCAAGCATTCTCAAGCCCGGGGTGGTCTTTCGGGTGTCACACAGCCGGATGCTTGAATCATTGAGCCGGGTGACGCACTCCCTTGTTAGCGTCGCAATGCCTGACATGCGCTGAATGAGATTCAGCACGACCCTTTCTCCCGTCAGAAGTGATGCCGCGCTACCCTTTAATTCGGCAATAACGGTGCCGGGAGCGAGTGCATCCCCGTCTCTCCTGCACATTTCCACCTCGATGTCCGCATTGAGCAGCGCAAAGCCTTCCCGGATCATATCGCTGCCTGCAAAGATACCGCTGCCCTTGCTGTGAATAATGGCTTCACAGACTTGATCCTCGAAGATCAGGGAAGACGTCAGATCGCCGTTCCCGATATCCTCGGTGAAAAAATCCTCCAGCATGCGTTTCAGCTGTAAACGTTCCATGTTTGAGCAATCCCTTCATTCTCCCGGATTTGTATGCCGTCCCTGCTATGAATGATTTGTTTCCCTTTCCAGCCCGCATCATCTCTTGCCGGAAAATCGGTCCGATAATGAGCGCCCCTGCTTTCTTCACGCAGCAATGCAGAGGCTGTAACGAGCTTGGCGAGCTGCCATAGATGAAGGCGTTCGAGCTGCTCTTTTGTGATCTTTTGCACATGAATGGGGTCGGTCTGCACTTCATGCAGCCAGCGGTACAGGGCTTGAAGCTCTTCCCCGCTCCTTTGGATGGAAACAGATTTACTCATGTGCCACTGAAGCTCTTCAAGGGTGATGTGGGGGACTTCATAACAGCCGTCCCTTTCCTGTGCCGAAAGGCTATGCGTGCTCTCGTCCGTTATCCGGGCAGGCACAACCTGTGCAATCCGCTGTGCCGCCCGGTTGCCCATGACCAATGCTTCCAGCAGCGAGTTGCTGGCTAGCCGGTTGGCTCCGTGCAGACCTGTGCAGGCGGCCTCGCCTATCGCATACAAGCCTGGGACTGTGCTCTCGCCCCATTCGTTTACACGGATACCTCCCATCAGAAAATGCATACCCGGAGCAACCGGGATGCGGCCCTCGTGGATATCCACTCCCGCAGTCTCACACAGGCTTGATATCGTCGGGAAACGTTCTGCAAAATGGCTGCAACCGCTGATATCGATATACAGTGAATGCCCGCTCCGGATTTCCTCATGCATCACCCGGGCTACCACATCGCGCGGGGCAAGGTCGCCCATTGCATGGCGCCCGCTCATGATGCGTCTGCCGTTTTCGTCCCGGATCACCCCGCCCTCACCGCGTACCGCCTCGGAAACAAGCCCGTAGCAAACCTCCTCATGAACGAGCAGGGTCGGATGAAATTGAATGAATTCCAAATCTGTAAGCTCAGCGCCTGCCGCATAGGCCATCATGAGGCCGTCGCCCGTCAAGGTCGTATCATTGGTATGGCGGCTGAACAGGCTGCCGCAGCCTCCGGCTGCAATGATAACTGCATCCGCCCTCATCTCGAATAACCCCGTTTCCTCATGGCTGGCAAGCACTCCGGTGCATCTGCCCTGTTCCAGCAGCAGCTCATACACCGTGACCTGCTCCATTACGCTGACATTCTCTTGCAGACGCCCCGCCAGATGCTGCACCAGCATTTTACCTGTCGCATCCCCGCCTGCATGAAAGATCCGGTTCCTGTGATGTCCCCCTTCCCGACCAAGCTGCGGTTCTCCATGCTCATCAAGGTCAAAAGGAAAATGCTGCTCTAGCAGCCGTTCAATCATGCGTTTGCCATCCTTAATGATACCGGCAGCCATATTAACGTCATTGTGTCCACCCCCGGCAGCGAGCGTATCGGCCAGATGTTCAGCCGCAGAATCTCCCGTTTGATGGAAGGAGGCAATGCCTCCCTGTGCCAGCATGGAATTGCTTCGACCCGTCGTGCTCTTGGTAAGCAGCGTTATCTGTATATCTTCGGGCATTGCTGCAGCCAGGGACAGGGCTGCAGCTCCGCCGCCAATCACAATTACCGATGGTGAAGACATAAAAACACCCCTTGTCGTTACATGTGTCTTGACACATATATTTACACATCCCTACAATAAACTCAAGGCTTTTATTTCACATTTAACTTCCATATTGAGGAGAGATGACATGATCTATCTCGACTATGCCGCATCGGCCCCGATGAGCGATGAAGCCATGCAGGTGTTTCATGAACTGAATCAAGAAGTCTACGGAAATGCCAGCAGCCTGCACGACGCAGGGGGCAAAGCCGAGCATATCCTTAAATATTGCCGCAGACAGCTTGCCGGCCTGATTCATGGGCATGAGGATGGAATTTATTTTACAAGCGGGGGCACGGAATCGAATATACTTGCCCTGCAATCCGTATTAAACGGGTTGCCCGCAGCACGACGGCATTTTGTTACCACCTCAGTGGAGCATTCATCGATCCGCAATCTGGTATTTTTGCTGCAGAGTCAGGGATGGGGTATTTCCGTCATGCAGCCGGACAGCAGTGGACGGATCACCCCTGAACTTCTGCTCAGCCATGTAAGGGAAGACACAGGGCTCGTCTCCATACAGCACGCCAATTCGGAAACCGGCATCATTCAGGACCTGCAGGAGCTGTCACCGATTCTAAAAAAGCGCAATATCCTCCTTCATACCGATGCGGTTCAAACCTTTGGCAAAATACCTGTTCATGCGGATGAACTGGGCTTTGATGTGCTTACAGTGTCCAGCCACAAGGTTTACGGCCCGAAAGGTGTAGGCGCGGTATATATTCGTCCTGGAGTCGAATGGAAGCCCCTCTACCCCGGAACCACGCACGAAAAAGGCTTCAGGCCGGGCACGGTCAACGTTCCGGGCATCGGCGCCTTTGTAACAGCCGCTGCTGCTATGACCGGGCAAATGACAGAGCTTGCGCAGCATTTCCGGAAATTAAAATCACATCTTTTCATGGAAGGGCAGCGGCTTGGCATTCCACTGAAGCCTGTTGTAGATGAAGCCCGCGCGCAGGTGCTGCCTCACATTGCAGGCTGCTATTTTCTGAAAGCCGAAGGGCAGTATATAATGTTAGAATGCAACCGCAACGGAATATGCATATCCACCGGAAGCGCATGCGCCGCAGGACAGCAGGAGCCCTCCCCTTCCGTCAAGGCTTTGGGGGCATCGGACCAGGAGGCTTTGCGTTTCATACGCATCTCGTTCGGGCAGCATACGACCCTGCAGGAAATTGACACACTCCTGAACACCCTGCATCAAACGGCGATCAGCAAGCTGTAGCCTGTTAAAGGAGGAATTAAAATAGATGAACGGAGAAATGAAGCTAAACGGTACGGAGCGAAGAGAGAAGCTGCTGCAATGGCTGAAGCAGCATTCCCCGCTGACAGGCAGCGAGCTGGCCCGGAGGGCATCCGTGTCGCGCCAAGTTATTGTGCAGGACATCACGCTGCTTAAGGCCAGGAATGAACCGATTATGGCGACAAGTCAGGGTTATATGTATCTGGCTAAGCCGGAGGCGGCGGACAGGCCTGTTGAACGGATTGTCGCTGTGCAGCACGGCCCCGAGCGGACTGAGGAGGAGTTGCAGCTTATTGTGGATTACGGAGTCACGGTAAAGGACGTCATTGTCGAGCACCCGGTTTACGGTGAGATTACAGCTCCCATTCTCGCTTCCACCCGCCAGGACGTTCATGAATTCATTCTGCGCATCACTTCCACGAACGCATCGTATTTGTCGGAGCTGACCGGCGGCATTCATCTTCATACGCTGACTGCACCGGATCAGGAACGAATTGAACAGGCAGTCCAGGCCCTGGAACGTGCCGGTTTTCTGCTAACAGACTAACAAAAAATGGACACCGCGTTCCGCCTTCAACGGATAGCTGTCCCATAAGCAGCTTTCTTGTAAATCAATACCGGACTGGATCAGAGAATTATCCTGGCCCAGTCCGGTTATTTTTTCGTCTACTTCGTGTTCTCCTGCTTACTTGGCCGGTATGGTTCTCATCGGCTACTCCTTGCCGGGTCTCGGCTGACCGTCGACATAGACGGATGTCCCGCGCGTCCTTGCCCAATCGGCTATCCGGGAAGGATCACCCGTCCAGAGACGCTCGCGCCCCCATTGATTTGTCTCCGGACGGCTCTCGCATTTGATCCGGATCACCGGGAACAATTCGGTCGGACGTTCCCGCGGCAGCCCCTCGATCCAGAGCACGTCGCCGTCCTGCCGAAACATGAGCTCCTGTCCCGTCGTCAGCAGTGTCACACGGGTCACGGGCGTAACGAGATCCGCCAACCGCAGTCCAGGCCTTCCATCCCAGAACCGGATAATGAGATACAGATGATTGCCTTTCATCGTCTGCCGTCCATACGTGATGAACTCGGTCAGGTTGCCGCCGTCCGAGCCGTAGATCGCCTCACCGTGAACCTCCAGCCATTGTCCGATCTTGAGCGCTCGTTCCACGAATACCGGCGGCAGAAGTCCGTCCGGCTGCGGCCCGACGTTAAGCAGCAGATTCCCGCCTGCCCTGCCGCCTTTTTCAGCGCACTCGCACAGCATGTCGAGCAGGACGTCGGCCGGACGCCATCGTTCACCGTTCGTATACCCCCACAGCCGCCATGTCGTCACCTGGCTAGATTCCCAGAGCCGTTTCCGGTCCGGAACGATGACATGCTCCGGCGAACCAAAGTCGCCAAGCACCTCGGAATCTCCCGATCCGCCGCCTCCGTCCGCATGCAGCTTCTCCTCCTCGGCCAGCCCGAGACGATTGTTGACCAGAATATCCGGCTGAATCGACTTCATCCGCTCGACCAGCTTCATGCTGTCCAGGTCTTCGGCAGTTCTCGGCCACACACCGTCAAAAAAGAAATGGTCGATGCGCCCGTATTTCGTGACCAATTCCTCCACCTGGGCGTGCAAGTACCGCTTTATGTCCTCCCAGCCTTGCGGATCCTTTTCCGGGCCGTCGAAATAAGCCGGAATTCGCCAATCGATCCAGGAATAATATAAGCCGACCCGAAGACCCTCAGCCCGGAACGCGTCGGTGAACTCCCGCACCAGATCCCTGCCGGGCGCCTGCTTCGCGCTCGAGTAGTCCGTCGTGGCCGTATCCCATAAGCAATATCCATCATGATGCCGTGTCGTTAAGCAAGCATATTTCATGCCCGCCTTGCGGGCCGTGTAAGCCCACAGCTCGGCGTCAAAAAACTCCGGGTTCCACTTGCAGGCCTTGCTCGCATATTCGGACTGGTCCAAACGCTCCCGGAACAGCACCTGTTCGCCGCGCCCGTATTGGGCATATGGCCCAAAATGAATGAACATGCCGTATCGGCTTTCCCCAAACCATTTCCAGCCTTCCCGAATGGCTGGAAATGGCTCCTGAATGGTCATTTTCAATGTCCTCCTTGACCGGCTCTCCACTCATCGAATTGCCGTTTATATTCCGCCACAACCTCGTCGAGACCGGCTGCTTTCATGGCGGCGAGCATGTTATCATAGCCGTCCTCGTATTTCACGACACCTTGCATGACCGGATAGACGCTTGTCTTCAACTCGGCGATGCAGTTGGCGTATTGGGAAGCGACGTTTGTCGGGTCAAAGGTGAAGCCGATCGCAATGCTGTTCACGGCATCGTCGGCAACCGTCGTGCGGCGCTCCAGCCGTGCCGGGTCGATGTTCGTCGGATACCGGTTCATCTCGACATGGCCGAGCAGCCAGTACGGCAGCTCATAAGCCGGGGAGCCGTTCTCGTTCTTGGCGAGATAGTCTTTGGTGTTCTTGCCGGTATCCTCCCAATGCACATCCTTCACGCCGTTCTGCACGAGATCCATGTTCTCCTGGCTGCTGTACACCCAATTCAAAAATTGAATGGCAGCTTCCGGATGCGGAGAGGTAGCAGATACCCCGTTGGAATTCCGGATCGCATAGGCTCTGAACTTCGGCTGCTCAGCCAAATAGTAAATGTCCAGCTTGGCGTCCGGGAACGTCTGCATAATAGCGTCGCTTAAGCCGACATCCCCCGGACGGTACAGATAACGTCCGGCCAGTTCCTCCTGGTTGATGACTTCCGTCGGCGTCGTCAGCAAATCGCTCATGATCAACCCGCGCTGATAGGCCTCGTTCATGTACTGCACATCTTTTTTGAACTCCCCGGTTTCAAGCCAGGACTTCACATTCCCCTGCTGGTCAATGTAAATCATGTTGTCGGCCACGGTAAACGGATAGGTGTCGTACGTCGTATGCAGGAAGTAGGCAGGCTCCTCCAACATTTTGATATACACGTTCTTGTTCTCCTGCGGCCAGTTCTTCTGTAGCGTCTCCGCCGCATCCAGCAGCTCCTCCGGCGATGTCGGAGGCTTCAGACCGTTCTTTTCGAGCAGATCCGTCCGTATGGTGAACATGCCGTCATTGTAAGCGGTATCCGCCCAAAAGTTGGGCACGTAGCTGATCTTGCCGTTGATTTTCGCAGATTCCCAGATCCAGTCCGGCATAGATTTTTTCAACTCGCTGCCATACTGATTCAGCAAATCGTCGATCGGAATGATCCCGCCGTTGCCGGCAAGCACCGTCGGTCCTTTCACATCGTGCATGATCGCGATCAGCTCGAATTCTTCCCCCGTCGACATCATGAGGTTCGTCTTCTGATCCCATGCGTCCCAGGCAATGTACGTCGGCTCGTACGTAAGGTTTAGACCGTCAGCCGCAAGCTTTTCGTTAATCGCCTTGACCACCGTGTCCAAATCCTGCGGTGCGTTGCCCGGAAGCAAATACCGGACCGGCAGCTTGTCCCCGCCGCCGTTCTCCCCGTTTGCCGAGCCGTTCTCTCCCCCGGCATCACCTGCACCGGAGCAGCCAGTGATCACGGAAACGATGAAGAGCGCGGTTAACCATCGCGCTAGCGCTTTCCTTTTTTTCATGCCTGTTCCCCCTGACTTGAAGTAGTATTGTCCTGCGGTTGCGGTACGATTTCTATCTTAAGAAGACATTGAGAACGGCGCATACTTCAAAATGATGGATTCCGCCATTTTAAAACGCTTGAAGTGCGTATCACTGCGCTTCTTTCTTCTCCATTGCATGCTGGCTTCGGAACTGAGCCGGCGATATCTGATAATGTTTTTTGAACAGCGTATAGAAATAGGTCGTATTCAAGATGCCCACCTGCTCACTGATCGATTGCACCGGCTGCTCCGTGCTCGCAAGCAGCTCTCTCGCTTTTTCCAGGCGGACGGCGTTCAGGTAATCATTGAACGACAGCTCGCAGTGCGCTTTGAACAGTTTGCCGACATAGCTGCGGGACAGCTTGACCTCGCCCGCCACTTGCTCAAGCGACATATCCGGCCGTGCGTAATGCTTGCGCACATACATCTGAATGAAATCCACGACCTCGGCATGCCGTACCGCGCCCGCTTCCTCGGACAGGCTGCAGAGCCGCAGGGCGAGCTCTTTCAAGGCATCCGCCGTTTCCTGAAGCGTCTGAAAGCGGGTAATCCGCCGTGTGAAGCCAAGGAAGAGCTCCGCGCTCTCCCGGTTTTTCACGGTATGGACATTAAGCTGCTTGTACAACCCGCCGATGAACTGATTGATGAAGAACATCACTTCGTGGTATGTGTAATCCCGCATTTCCTTAATCCACAGCTCGATTTCTTTCTCCAGCTTATCCCGCTGCTGCAGCTTGATCGCCTCGATGATGCGTTTCTCCCGCTTGTCCGGATACTGCGCGTCGGACCGCTCCTTTCCCGTGGCGGCTACCGGGTCGCAGTGGAACAGCCTGCCCTTGCCTTCGAAAAACCGCTGGCGGAAGCAGGACTGAGCGTAATCGAACGATTCGCGCAGCTCGTCGTACGTCTGTGCGGCCGTCCCGATGCCGACGGTGACAGACACGCGCAGCGTGCGCAGAATCTCGCCCTGCAGCTCCTCCAGCATGCCGACTACACCAATAGGAAGCCGGTTCTGCTTGATGGGCAGGATAATCGCCACGATGCCTTCACCGACCGCGGCCACGCTTGCTCCCTCCGGTTCCAGCATTTGCTGTACCGCCCGGGCGACGGTGGCGCAGGAATACGACTGTACTTCCTCATTCTCGCCCCCAGGCAAGCCATCTGGGCTATCGAGGAGCAGGGCAGCGGCCAGGAAATACGGCCCCCTGCCGTCCCCGGCCAGACGGCGGAATGCCATCTCATCGCCGCCGGTCAGCAGCTGCTGCACATGGGCCTGGCGGGCGACGGAAGCCTCGGATTCCATCGACCGCATCCTCTCCGTCATTTCCGCGTAGGTCGTAACCAGTATGGCGAATTCATTGATTTGCCGCCGGCTCCCCTTCATTTTCGGAATAGCGCTTATTTTCTCCAGCAGATGGCGGATCGGGTTGTACGCATGGTGTGTCAGCCAGATCGACAGGAAGATGCTGACGGCGAAACAGACCAGAGCGAGAACCAGGGCGGTCGTACGCAAAGCCTGCATGTTAAACAGCAGATTTTGATATTGGCTTACGCTGATAAACGTCCAGTTCATATCTCTGGACTTGACGTAGGTGACGACGCTCTTGCGGCCGTCAATGGAGCGAGTGAAATAGCCACTCTCTGTAGGGGATGAAAGAATGGATTGCACATAGGACTCGTGCGAGACGTCCTCCATAAAGCGGGCCCGGTCCGAATGGGTGATGATCGTTCCGCTGTCGTCAATAACGTACAGGGAATCCGCCGTTTCGTTCCGGTACCCTCCAATAAGCTCCTGGATGGTGACAGTGCTCATGTTGATCACGATGGCGCCTTTGGAGCTGAGCGGCGAATAATAGCTCGGAAGGAGGACAAAGGTGAGAACGTCCTCGGTTGGATTTGGAGAATTGGCGGCCGAAATCCGGCGCGGAAAGAGGTGGAAGTAGGAGGTATTCTTGCTGTTGATCTCCTCCAGCAGCTCCTTCTCCTGATCTTTGGTAATGCCCTTCGTGTTGAGATACGTGTTATTCGAGCCGTTATAAATGCCGATCGAATGGATGAACGGATAGGTCGACTGAATTCGGTTAAGGGTGCCAAACACCCCGTACTGCCTGACAGGATCACTCCCTTTGTCCAACAATGCGCCCACGATCTCCTTGTCGCTGAGCAGAAGGTTGCCCACATTATAGACCTGGTCGCGGATCACGCTGGACACAGCGCTGTTCTGCTTCAGCATCGACTCGGAAATTTTCCCTACCTCTTTCGCGGTGCTCCAGGAGAACATCATGAACAGGACGACAGTTACGAGGGCAATCATGGCTGCCGTAAGCAAAACAAAACTGAGAAACATGTTGCGGTACACCGCATAACGGAACAATCGCTGCCGGATCATATTCTCCCTCCTTGCCATTTGGTCATCATCTTGAAGCATCAGCTTCGATCTGCATTCAACCAAAATCGCTGTCGTTAAATGACATATATATGTTATATATATGTCATTTTAACGACGTTATCTCGCCATCGGATACGCCGGGATCAGATCTGCATTTTATTTCATATTACATTTGCAGCGGCCATTCATCAATATGAAAACGCATTCTTATTTTTCGAAGCCTTTCTTCCAACCATTGGAACCACTAGCTAAAAACCTTATAGAACCGGTATTTTTCCGCCATTTTTCATCCTGGTAGCGCTGTCCTGAATACTAAAATTTGAAGTTTTCGCCCTTTTTTAAAGTCCCCCTTCCCGCCTTCCAATCCGTACAAACCCCATTTTCATAGTTTACGGGCCACGGCAACTCTTTTTACACTCAAAACAGAACTGCTAACGCCTGCAGCCCCTATCATTGATGAAAGGATGTGCCCCCATGAAAAAAAGCCGCTCCAGCTTTCTGCGTGAAATCCGCTCGAACGGTTCCGCGTACCTGCTTATCGTACCGGCTGCCATCTATACGCTAGTCTTCGGCTACTTCACGCTCCCGTACATGCTCATTGCGTTTCAGAAATTCAACTTCAAGACCGGGCTTTTCAACTCGGACTGGGTCGGCTTTGACAATTTCAGGTTCTTCTTCTCGTCGCCCCGGGCGTGGGAGGTCACCTTCAATACGCTGAAGCTCAACTTCTTGTTCATTATCGTCGGCACGCTGGCCGCCATGGCGCTGGCCATTCTGTTCAACGAGCTGCGCAGCCGCTGGTTTTCGCGAGTGACCCAATCCACGATCCTGTTCCCGCATTTTTTGTCCTGGGTCATCGTCAGCTACATCATTTACAGCCTGCTGTCGACCGACTACGGCATCCTGAACCGGATTCTGGCGTTCTTCCATATCGATCCCGTCAACTGGTATGCCTCGCCGCAATATTGGACCTGGATTCTTACGATCTCCGCGGTCTGGAAGGACCTAGGCATGAACCTTGTCATCTATCTGGCTGCCATTACGGGCATCGACGATAGCTATTACGAAGCAGGACGGATCGACGGTGCCACCCGCTGGCAGCTCATCCGGCACATCACGATTCCGCTCATGCTGCCGACCGTGTCTATTCTGACCCTGCTGGCGCTCGGCAAAATCATGTATGGCAGCTTCGATATGATCTATGCCGTCGTGAGAGACAACGGCCTCCTGTATCCGACCGTTGACGTTATTGACACGTATGTGTTCCGTTCCCTCCGCACGATCGGCAACCCGGCGCAGGCGATGGCTGTCGGCTTGTACCAGTCCGTGGTCGGCTTTATGCTCGTATGGAGCAGCAACAAAATCGTGAAAAAGGTAAATCCGGACCATGCGTTGTTCTAACACAAGCAGAAACTGTCCTGAAAGGAGCGAAACCTGATGACGTCCAGACCCAAATGGTTCGACACCGTGAACGCCCTCCTGATCGGCAGCATCTCCATTCTGTGCATTCTGCCGATGCTGCTGGTGCTCATGGTGTCCTTTACCGATGAGGCCAGCATTAAACAGCACGGCTACCAGCTGTTTCCGAGCGAGCTGTCGCTTGATGCCTACAAGCTGCTTCTCTTCGGCAACACGCCGCTGTACCAGAGCTATATGATCTCGATCTTCGTGACTGTGATCGGCACGATCCTGGCCGTTACCATTACGTCCATGGCCGGCTACACGCTGGCCGCCAGGCATATCCGTTACCGCAACGGGCTCGGATTGTTCTTTTTCATCACCATGGTGTTCAACACGGGGCTCGTGCCTTGGTACCTGATCAACCTTAATCTCGGATTGAACAACACGATCTGGGCCTTGATCATTCCATCACTGCTGTTCAACCCGTTCAACCTGTTTCTCGTGCGCAACTACATGTCCCAAATTCCGGCGTCGCTCACGGAGGCCGCGAAGATCGACGGCGCCAGCGATTTCTATATTGCGTTCCGGATCTTCTTCCCCCTGAGCATGCCCGTCCTTGCCACGATCACGCTGTTCTATGGCATTGCCTACTGGAACAACTGGTTTAATGCCATCATGCTAGTCGACAACGAGAAGCTGTATCCCCTTCAATACCTGCTGTTTAAGCTGAACTCCGAGATCAGCATGATCCAGCAAATGCAAAGCAGCGGCGCTATTCACGGCGCCCAGACGCTGCCGCAGGAGTCGGTGAAGATGGCTACGGCCATTCTGACCATCGGTCCGGTGGTGCTGTTCTATCCGTTCCTGCAGCGGTATTTCATCAAGGGCCTGCTCATAGGTTCGCTGAAGGAATAGGGTGGTATTGCAAACTGCTGTACATCCACCTGCGGGAAGGCGGCTTGCTGCGGAGAGGCCCTTTCATTGGTGCAACTGCAAGCATTGTGATATAATCCGGTTCATCACAAGAAAAAATATACCGGAGGCCTTATGCTAACGTTTGAGCAAAAAATCAGCATTCTTGAATCCTTCCCCGAGCTGGAACGGAAGGACGTCTCTCTGGGACGGGTCAACTTCCACTATGAGAGCAGCGTCTTTGATAAAAAAACGGTCGTCCACCATCTGCATCCCAACGGAAATGGGTATGTATATGCAGGGCTTCTGCCGGAATATGAGACGGATGCCAAAGGGCTCGTGAATATCCGCGATTTCGCGACCGAGGAGCTGAAAGCAATCGTACAGGCTTCGATTCACTCGCTCTCGGGACAGAATCGCCCGGAACCGGGGGCTGCTGAATACACGCCCACCTCAAGCACAGCTGGGCAAACCTCTGTTTGGACAGATTCGGAGGGGCATACATTGAAGCTGATGCAGGAAGACGATATGTGGTATATTTACGCGGGCGAAAGCCTCGAAATGGTGTTCGAAGCACGCGATGAAGCCGAAGAGTATTTGCGGGAGGAAGGTTTCTCTCCTTCCTGAGCAGCTGCAAAAGCCGGAGATCACATGGAATCTGATCTTCCGGCTTTTTCTGCAATCTGGCCAATCGTCAAGTTCGCTCCGTACTTCCTGAAGTTTCCGCCGCAACCGAGAGCTTTGCCGCCTCAGTCCGTGTGTCCTCAACAAATGTCTTGCAGGCAGCCATTTCCTGCTCGCCCGCATGTTCCATAATAATGTGGACCTCCGGCTTATACTGCTGCAGAAGGCTCATGTACAACGGGTAATTCATGTCTCCCAGGCCCGGCGACACAGTGATAACCCGTCCTTCCTCCGTGAGCTTGCGGTCCTTGGCATGGCAGGCGATAATGCGCGTGCCCAGCAGGTCAAACGCTTCCCGGATGACCTCATCCTGTCTGCCTATGTTCCCCTCATGGAGCAAATTGCCGGGATCCAGCACCACCCCGATATGGGAGGAAGGCACCTGCATGAGAAGCTCATTCAGTTCCTGGGCGGTTCCGACGAGATGTCCGTTTGCTGCCTCCAGGCCGATAAACACGCCCCACTTTTCCGCCTCTTCCGCCAGCTCCAGGACCGTCTCGCGCAAAATAATCCGGTCCAGCTCGTTATATTTCCTGTCCGGATGGGTTCCCGTCTCCGCCGCCACCATCGGCGCTCCAAACAGCCGCGCATACCGAATCAGCTCTTTAAACCGCTCCTTGTTCTCCCGCAACACCACGGGATCGTGATGGAAAAAATGCAGATAGCAGCCAAGTACGGATACCGTCACACCGTGCTTGCGGAATTCCTCGGCCATGGCCATAACCAGCCCCGGACTAAGCCGGCCGGGCTTCGTAAAATCCGCGTCACTGACCGCTTTCCACAAGGCCAGTTGAATATGGGTGAAGCCTGCATTCCCGATTTTGGCGGCCAGTTCCCGATAAGGCAGGCTGCCGAATAAATGAGCCAATACACCAACAGACATGCTCTTCATCTCCTCTTAGGAATTTTATAACTTCCTCAACTAACTTAAGTTTAACGCTAAAAAAGTCTTTATTGTTGATTACGCTTACAAAAGTCTGATTTTTGTTGGTTTTCTGCTATTTTTTCATTGCAAATCGGCCATGGAATGATAAGATAAGCATATGATTCGCATATATATTATTGATAAATATTTTTATTAAATTAGTTGCTGCTGCTGCGAATTATTTTGCAATCGTTTTCTCAATTCATTTTAGGTCACATGAAAAGGAGATGGGAGCTTTGAGCAAGCTTATTATTAACGCAGACATTAACAAAGGAACGATCAACCGCAACTTGTATAGCCATTTTGCCGAGCATCTCGGACGCTGCATTTATGAAGGGATCTGGGTCGGCCATGACTCCCCCATTGCGCATACGGAGGGCATGCGCAATGACGTGATCGAAGCGCTGCGTGCCCTGCAAATCCCTGTTCTGCGCTGGCCAGGGGGCTGCTTTGCCGACGCGTATCTGTGGAAGGACGGCGTAGGACCGTATGAGCAGCGTAAAAAAGTCGTGAATGTCCATTGGGGCGGTGTTGTGGAAAACAATCATTTCGGCACACATGAATTTCTGCGCTTTTGCGAGCTCATTGGCACGGAGCCATATATCGCAGGCAATGTCGGCAGCGGTACCGTCCGTGAAATGGCCGAATGGGTGGAATACATAACCTTCGAAGGTGAATCGCCCATGACGGAATGGCGTGAAGCAAATGGCCGCGAAAAACCGTGGTCCCTGAAATACTTCGGCATCGGCAATGAGAACTGGGGCTGCGGGGGCAACATGCGGCCGAAGTATTATTCCGACCTGTACCGCCACTACTCTTCTTACGTTCGCAATTATGGAGCCAATAAAATATACAAAATTGCATGCGGACCTAACACCGCCGATTATAACTGGACCGAGGTGCTCATGCGCGAAGCCGGCGACTTGATGGACGGTCTCAGCCTGCATTATTATACGACCCAGACAGGCGAATGGGGCAACAAAGGCCCTTCTACCGGCTTTGATGAACAGCTATGGTTCCAAACGTTCAAGCAGACCGTCTATATGGATGAGTTAATCGAACGGCATGATGCGATTATGTCCAAATACGATCCGGAGAAAAGAGTCGCCCTCATCGTGGATGAATGGGGAACCTGGTATGACGTCGAGCCAGGCACCAACCCCGGCTTCCTGTACCAGCAGAACACCTTGCGCGATGCACTGGTGGCGGCGGTGAACCTGAACATATTCCACAAGCACAACGACAGGGTGCAGATGGCGAACATCGCCCAATTGGTCAATGTGCTGCAGGCCGTCATTCTGACTGAAGGCAGCCGGATGCTCCTGACCCCAACCTATCATATTTTCGATATGTTCAAGGTTCATCAAGACGCAGTGCGGGTGGATCTAGCGCTGGATTCGCCGCGCTATGAGATGAACGGCGAGTCCATTGAGCAGATCAGCGCCTCAGCCTCAGTCGACACCGAGGGTACGATGCATATTTCCCTCTGCAATCTGCACCATGCGGATTCCGCTGAGCTGCGCTGTGAACTGCGCGGAACAGAGGCCGCTGTCGTTTCGGGCCGAATACTGCAAGCCTCCGCTCTGGACGCCCATAATACCTTCGATGAGCCTGAACAGGTTACCCCAGCTGAATTCCGTGACTTCCGGCAGGAAGCTGGCAGCTGGTTCATCAAGCTGCCTGCCGCCTCTGTCGTCGTGCTGAGTGTCAAATAGGAGGAGGTTGCGAGCATGTCCAACATGTCCGCACCGTCGCAGAGCAGCTTCTGCAAATGCTGCACCGCAACGGTTCATATTTCGGAGGAGGAAGTCCGGCAGCTGTTTGGCAGCGTTGCCCGCATCCGTTCCCTTAACCTGGCAACGGAGGAGGAATACGGACGAAGGATGCAGGCCTGCCGGGCGTGCGAAGCCTTTCAATTCGGCACCACCTGCCGCTGGTGCGGCTGCCTGATGGAGATCAAGGCCAAGCTCCAGGCCTCCACCTGCCCCTCCCCCGCGGGAAGCCGCTGGTAAGAAAATACAGACCGCATGCGAAGTTTTTCTTGCGATATCAGGAAGCTTATCCAGGAAGTCAATACTTTGTGACATCTTAAAGCAAAGTAAAGCCTGCACGGCACCACGCCGGGCAGGCTTCCTTTTTAGCAGTTCAGCTCTTTAATCGCCACTCTGCGCCCGCTTTTGGCGCTCTCCAGCGCGCCGAGCACCATCGCCATGCTTAAACGGTTATCCCTGCTGTCCGTTTCCGCCGGCCGCCCCTCTTCCAGAGCTTGAAACATTTCATCCAGACAACCGTGATGAAAATTTTCCGGCAGCTGAAAGCCGCTTACATCCCCATCCTTGCGGACATAACGGTTCATGAACTGTCCTCCAGCCCATTCTCTTCCCCTCCCGTTTATGCTCTATCACAAGCATGAGTATAACAGGAGATGAAGACGTTAAGCTGATTTTAAGGCAACCGACATTTTTCATTAAGGTTGTACATATATAATCACAATAACAAATGTTTCCCGGGGGAGGGCTTAGGATGACGGACAGAGTGTATACTTCGTTGTGGATGACCCAATTTTTGAGAGGTACGGAACAGGAAATGAAACTGCGGATCCAGGAAGCCGTGCGGAATCATGATATGGAATTGATCACCAGTATCGCTTTTCATCTTTCACTGCGCAATCAGCAGCATTTACTATAATTTGCAAGACCGCGTAAACGGGAGCCCAATACAGTGGTCTCCCGTTTCACCTTTATCCATGAGCTACATATGCTGAATAGGCAAGGGATTTGGAAGACAAGCAATTCGGCGCCCTTTTTTGCTTGACCTGTCTTGAACCCGAACTTTTTTCTAATCAAACCCTTATAATAAGAGCATAACGAACGTTAGCGGAGGCAAATCATGGACCAGACTGAAGACAGCACGGCTCAGGAAAATTTCAAGGACATATCCATCATATTGATTACGAGCATATTGTTTTTTCTGATTTTTGTCGCCCCGCAAACTTCTCAATAGACTCCGGTACACACGGCTCCCGCGGCAACCGATTCAGTCCCCTTCCATAAGGAAAATACTTCACCGGCTTCAGATAGAAATAAACAAATAAAGGAGGCGAACGGAATGGTCATTTCTACCCGTAGCATTAATCTTGTTATAGTTATTATTATCGCTTTAGCACTGGTTTTCGGAATACCGTCACCGGGACCTGCGGAAATTGTTATCCCGGGATGATCACAGAGCTTACGTGGGGGAAACAGCGATGGCCAATATGAAAAAGTGCAGAAACAATAAAAACTCAAATAGTAATAACGCAAATAATAACTCGAATAATAAAAACAATCCCCCCCTTATTTCCCAATTAACCCCACAGCAAATAGCAGTGATTGCAGGTTTGCTTTGTAATGCATTAACGGTGGATTCTGTTCTTGTCGATAAAGATCAGCGTCTGGAAATTGTACTAAGCGGCTCTTTAAAGAGACGAACCAGACTGGATCAGCTTTTGGATGAATTAGAAGGCACCACGCTGCTCGAATTTTTGGATGCTTTAAATAAACGATAATGCCTTCTATATGTTTGTCATCTTTATTCATTCAGCGCAGTAATCAGAGCTTTGAGATTCTCCTGCATTACAGTGATAAAATCACGATTATTCTTGATTTCATCCTCAGTCAGCCCTTCCAACGGATTCAGTACAGCGGCCTTGGCACTAATCTCGGAAGCAATGGTCTCGGCTACTTTCGGATCAACCAGTGTTTCGAAGAAAATCGTTTTCACCTGATGCTCCTTAGCAAATTGCACAATCTGTGCCATCTGGTCCGGAGAAGGCTCCTGTTCGGGCGAAAGGCCGGAGATCGGCACCTGGGTCAGGCCATACTCTGTGGCAAGGTAAGCAAATGCGGCGTGCTGGGTGACAAATTCTTTGCTTTTTACGCCCGCAAGACCGTCACGGTAAGCCTGATCCAGCTCCTTAAGCTTGGAGATATAGGCGTCCGCATTGGCTTCATAATCGGCCTGATTGACAGGGTCCGCCTTGATCAGCGCCGCCTTGATGGCCTCTACTTCCTTCTGGGCCAGCACAGGACTCAGCCATACATGGGGGTCCAGCGCGTAGTCATGGGAATGGCCTTCTTCCTCATGATCGTGTTCCCCACCTTCCTCAGCATGCTCTACCTCCGTTCCTTCCGTTAGATCTATACCGCTGGAGGCTTCCACTGCAATACGCTGATCGTTATTCGTGCTGGCCAGCGCATCTTCCACCCAGGTCTCCACAATACCGTTGTATACAAAGACATCCGCATCCTGAATCTGTGCCATGTCCTTGGCGCTTGGCTCCCAATCATGAGGCTCCGTGCCGGCAGGCACCAGGGCTGTTACATTGGCATGATCCCCGGCCACTTGTCTGCTGAACTCGTACATCGGGTAAATTGTCGTTACAATATTCAGCTTGCCGCCGTCCGCTTCCGTCTCTGCACGATTTCCGGAACCGGAGGTCGCGCTGTCCGCCCCGGAGCCGCAGCCTGCCAAGACAAGCGCCAATCCCGCACTAACCATCCATGTTTTTGCAAACCTCTTGTTCAAAACTTTCTCTCCCATCTTATGATTCTATCGTGGCGGAGCAGCTACCTTCATTGCTCAGGCACGTCTTTAGTGAAATTTGTAACCTGTTCATGAATTCTGGCCTGATCTTCTGGATTGCCGGCCGATTTGAGCTTGGCCAGCTTCAGAACCAGCCGTTTGATGCCCGTTCCCAGAATCAACAGCAGCAGCAGGGCGAAGGCAATCGTGCCTCCAGGCGGTGTGCTGAATTCATAGGAGGCGGTCAGGCCAGTGAAAACGCCAATCAGGCCGATCCCCATCGCCAGAAAGATGGCTGTCGTGAAGCTGGGAGCGATCCGTATAGCCAGTGCCGCCGGCAGCACGATCAGCGATGAGACGAGCAGTACACCAACGATTGGCATGGCAGCCGCGACGACCATCCCGGTCAGGATGCTGAAGCCAAACGAAATCCAGTTAACTGGCAAGCCGTTCGTTTTCGCTGTTTCTTCATCAAACGTAATCTGATACAGCGGACGTCTGAAAAGAATAAAGAATACCGCAGCTACAGCGGCTACAAAAAACATCAATTTAAGCTCCGTTGCATTAACCGCCACGACCGAACCGAACAAATAAGACGTAAAGCTTTTGTTGACACTCTGATTGAGGCTCATCAGAATAACAGCCGTTGAAAGCCCGCCTACCATAATGATGGCGACGGATATTTCACTGTAGGTTTTATAGGAGCGTCGTACATATTCCACGATGATCGCCCCCAGAACCGCAACCGCAAAACCGCTCAAGGTCGGATTCAGCTTCAAATAGGCTCCGGCTGCCACACCGGCCAGCGAGACGTGGGACAGCATATCCGCCATCAACGCCTGTCTGCGCAGCATCAGGTAGACACCTAGCACCGATGCCAGTAGCGCAATTATCCCACCGGCGTAAAATGCCCGCTGCATGAAGTCGTAGTGCAGCATTTCCATCCGCCCTCCTCCTTTCTTTGCAGCTCGATGATGCGGTCCAGGTAACCCTGTACCTCCGAAAGTCCGTGAGTCACCATAACGACGGTTCTGCCGTGCGCCTTTACCTGGTGATGCATCAATTCATAAAAGCCCTGGCGGCTTTGCTGGTCCATACCGGTAGTCGGCTCATCCAGAATGAGCAGATCCGGCTCCTGGGCGAGTGCCCGCGCAATACAGATACGCTGCTTCTGCCCTCCGGACAGCTCACCGATTCTCCGGTATCTCAGGCCCCACATGCCAACCTGCCGCAAGGCCTTCTCCGTCTGCTTATGATCTTCTTCCGTCATTCTGCGCAGCCAGGAGCCCTTCGTATATCTGCCCGAACGGACGAACTCCAGAACCGTGCTGGGAAATCCTCCATTAAAGGCCGCGATCTGCTGTGACACATATCCGATCACAAGCTTCTTGCCCTCAGCATTGAGCGGAGAGCGAAACACCTTGCCCTTCCAGGGCTGCAGCAGCCCGAGCAGCAGCTTCAGCAGCGTCGACTTGGACGCCCCGTTCGGTCCGGTGATGGCGACAAACTCGCCCGCATAAATTTCAACACTCGCATCCTCAAGTCCCGGAACATCGTTATAACCAAACACGACATTCTGTAATGATGCCAAAAGCATACAAATTCGCTTCCTTTCCAGCCAATCAATATTCCTGTAAATATTACGATCTATGTTGAAAAAAATAATACTTTCTGCTTAAATGTAATTTTTACGTACGAATCAGTTTAACACCCGCTTACACACCGCGTCAACCTATTTAAAATCCCGCAAAAAAGAAGCCGGGCAGCACAGCTTCTTTACGGCTTCACGTTGTGAATCTGGCATTCTTCACAGACACCGTACACCTCAAACCTGTGGTTCATAATCTTGAAGGAACCCGGCAGGTGAAGAGACTGCTCCATGGGGCAGTAATCAAAGGTAAGCGTCTTTTCACAGTTAACGCAAATCAGATGGTGATGATGGTGTTCTGTGCAGCTCGCACGGAATTTCAAACCGCCATCCATAAAATAAAACTGTTCCAGGGCGCCCATCTCGCTCAATAAGCGCAGATTGCGGTACACGGTATCAAAGCTTACGTTTGGATAGTTGACCGTCATTTGATCATAGACATCCTTGGGTGACAAATAACCATCCGCCTTGGCAAATATTTCGGCAAGCTTCTTCCGCTGCTCGGTGATGCGCCAGCCGTGCTGTGACATGATATGAATCATATCCTTAACCATGGCTTCATGGCTCTGTTTATGCTCGTGCTCTGTCATGGCATATCGTCCTTTCCCTAATGCAGAAGCTGTACAGTGCCAGCTTCTGCAACTTATGACGATACTTATTTTAACAGTAATTATTACTTTTTGCTATCCTTTCTCTTCCGGCAGCCACGGGAGAGGATTGTCGAAGGAAGCCCAATTCATGGCCATTTCTTCTTCATTTAACAAGCAGGCATCCAGATGCTGTTCAATGGCTTCACGGTCCATACCGATCCCGATCATCACAAATTCGTTCAATCGGTCCCCCCATTTGTCATCCCATGCGAGCCTTGCCTCAGGATAGCTGTGAAAAACCTCTTCCTGCTCCTCACGCGAAAATGCTGCCAGCCAGGCTCCGGCTGGCCCGAATTGAATGGAGGGTCCGGCCTGGCTGAAGCTGGCTGCCCAGTCCTGCTCGACCGCAATCCACATCTGGCCCTTGGCTCGTACAATCTCTGCGGGCCATTTGCCGAGATAATCGGCCAAACGTCCCGGATGAAACGCTCTTCTTCGGCGGTACACAAACGAACTGATGCCGTATTCATCCGTTTCAGGAGTATGGCTGTCCTTGTTGAGCTCCTGAATCCAGCCAGGGGACAGGCTGGCCCGTTCAAAATCAAACAGTCCTGTATTCAGAATCTCGGAGGGCTCAACCTGACCTTTGAGGGTACGAATGATTTTGGCTGTCGGCTGAAGCTTCCGCATCATTTCTTCCAGTTTGTTCAGCTCCTCCTCTTCCACCAGATCACATTTGTTAAGAAGCAGTACGTCACAGGTTTCAATCTGGTCCATCAGCAAATCAACGACATCTCTTGTATCTTCGGCACCAGCAGCTTCACCTCGTTCCAAAAGGCTTTCCCCTGACGCAAAATCATGCCAGAACCGGTATGCATCAACCACCGTAACCATACAATCCAGCCTGACTGCAGCAGACAAACTGATGTTCAAACTTTCATCCGCATATGTAAAAGTTTGGGCAACCGGCACCGGTTCAGATATCCCGGTCGATTCAATCAGGATGTAATCAAAATCTCCTTCCTGCACAAGCTTGTTTACTTCCAGCAGCAAATCCTCGCGCAGCGTACAGCAAATACAGCCGTTGGACAGCTCCACCAGCTTTTCTTCGGTACGAGACAAATTCGCTTCCCCTTTAACCAGGCGGGCGTCGATGTTTAGTTCACTCATATCATTCACGATGACCGCCACCTTCATGCCTTCCCGGTTGTTCAGAACATGATTTAATACCGTTGTTTTCCCTGAGCCCAAATAGCCGCTTAAAACGGTGACAGGCACTCTTTTGTGATCCATAATCACTGCTCCTTTTTTAAATTGTAATTATTACGATTAATATAAACACCCTTACTCTGTTTGTCAACCGTTTGACGAGGGGGGGATAAGTCCAATTGCTCTCATATAGGACAACATACAGGCACCGGGTGGATATAATCCATAGAATATTCCGTTACTTAATAAACAACCAAGAGAATAACGACTCAACACCGGAGGTGACTCATATGTCAAAAGCGGCAGTCCGCAAAAGCGACGTCCGCAAGCTTGTGGGCAAGCAAGTGTATGCCCTGAGAAAGGACGGAAGCATCGTACAAGGCAAGCTTGTGCGAATCAGCGGCAATAAACTCTATGTAGCCAATATGAATAAAAAAGTGAAAACCTCTGCAATCCTGCCTCTCGTGCTTTTTGACCTCCTTGCTATCGGCACCGCCCCATATGCCTATGGCGGGTATGGCGGATATGGTGGCGGGTATGGCGGGTATGCCCCATACGGCTACGGAAACCAGGTTCCTTACGGCTATGGCTATCCAGGATACTTCTGGTAATAAGACTTTAGATAAGAAAGGAGCGAAAACTCATGGGCGTTGGGTATAGCGGACTCTTCACTTCCACAGGCGCCATTCTGGTTCTGTTCATTCTGTTGGTAATCATCACTCGTTCTGTATGGTATTAACGTGGAGCATCCGTCAATTACGAAAAAAAGTCCCGGCAACCGGGGCTTTTTTGGAGTGCAAGCTGAGATCAGTATTCTTCAAATCCTTCAAGCAAGGGGCCGCCATACGGTTCCAGCCATTGGAGACCGAGCGTTATGAGCTGCTCCATGGAGTCATTCCTGTACAATTCCTCAAGGGCCGCCTCAAGGGCTGCTCCCTTCTCTGCATCGAATCCTCTCAGGTTGCGGATTAAATGCTTTCCTTCCCCGATCCATTGATTGTTCGCTCTAAGCATCAGTTTGCACAGCGCTTCGCTCAGTCTGCTCACCACAAACCAGGTTTCACAGAGCTGCACGCTTCCTTTCAAATCCTGAATATGTTCCGTAATTTCATATCTGGCCTGATCCAGCTCGTAATCCCCCCAGGGCATGGGTCCGTAATCCAGATCAGCACATGCTTCCTCAAGGATATCAAGCCCATCGTCAACGGCACGGATGACCTCTCCCTCCGCTATGATCCGTTGCAGCGTGGGATTTCCACCGTGGATCCCCGCGTCAAATAGCTCACGGTAGGACGATGAATTCAGCATAAACAGCTCCGTAATCCAACCGAAAGTTGTAACGGTTCTCCGAAAAGGAAGCTCCTGGCTGTCGTCATAGATGACAATATCCAAATCGGAGTAAGGCGTAGCCTGATCCCTTATCACACTGCCCCCCAGCACAGCAAGCGAGCAGTTGGGGAAATCCTGCTGGATCAGACATTTGGCCGCCTCAAGCGCTTCTTTCCGCATCGTTATCACCTCCACCTCGTACATGCTATCAATACTCTACTGGCCCATTTACGCTCAGTATATTCAGTAGCCCCTGCTCGTTTTCATGGCCACTTCAATGCAACAAATAGACCCCCGGAGCACCGGGAGCCTCTCCAAAATACAAGGTTGCTTTTAACTAAATTCAGATAAAGAATGTACGGGAGATGATTACAAGCAGGATAAACAGTACCAGAATTACGCCAGTGGAAGTGAAAAAAGGATAACAAGCTCCTCTTGTGCAGCTCATTGGATCACCTCCTTTGCAGAATGCTGCACAATTTTCTTCATTTGGGGCCACCTGCTCCAGAAATACTTCACAACATACTATATGACCCACGGGCATTTAACGCATGGATGAATGTCCAGCCAGCCCGCAATATTTATGTTCTGCCGTGCCCAAATGTCAAAAAACGAAAAGAATAACGATCAGCAGCAAAAACAAGACGAGTATCACTAAATTTTGCCGGGAAAACGTCTGCTGCCGCTCCATCCGCCCATTCGCCTGATCCATGTGCTCCCCTCCAGTCCAATTTATTTTTTGTACATTCAAAAACAGTATATTCATCCATATGGAAAAAGCCTCCGTCCAGACGGGTATTCTGTTCTGAGGCGGACAAGCATACAATGTCTTCAAGATCGATTGCAAAGGAGACGGAAGATGCCAAAAACCATGCTCTTTAAACTGCTGCCCCTGTTCCTGTCCTCTGCCTTTGCCATTCCCGTCATTGTCATTTTTAGCCCGCATTGGCTGTTATTGCTCAAATCCAGTGCGCTTCAGCATATGAAAACCATCTTTATGGGCCTTTTTCTGGAAGCTCTTCCTTTTATGCTGGCCGGTGTACTGCTGTCCTCGCTGGTGCTGCTGTTTGTATCTGAGGAATGGGTGCGCCGGTTGATGCCCTCCAATCCATTTGTAGGCGTTCTGTTTGCTGTCCTGCTCGGCATTCTGCTTCCGATTTGCGAATGCGGGCTTATTCCGGTCGTACGCCGGCTGATGCGGAAAGGGATGCCTGCGCATATTGCTATCACTTTCATTCTGAGCGGACCGATCATTAACCCCATTGTGTTGGCCGCCACGGTGATGGCTTTTCCGGATCAGCCCGGTATTGTCGCGGCCCGGTTTGGGCTTGCCTGCGCCGTAGCGGTGATCACAGGGCTTCTTGTGTGCTTTTTTGTCAAAAGTGACCCGCTTAAGCGCTCCTTGCAGCATCGTTCGGCTCATGGGCATGAGGCGTCCAATCATCGTCATCAACGAACATGGACTAGCTTTTTTGTCCACACAGGGGATGAACTGATCGATATGGGAAAATACCTGATCATCGGCTGTCTGCTGACGGCGGCCATTCAGTCCTTCATCCACCGTGACGACTTGCTGGCTATGGGCAGCGGGCCGCTGCTTTCTTATGGGTTTATGATGGGCTTCGCCTATGTACTTTCGCTCTGTTCGACTTCAGATGCCTTTGTCGCCTCGGCGTTTGTCCACTCCTTTGCAGTTGGACCGCTTGTTTCCTTTCTGGTGCTTGGCCCCATGCTCGACTTTAAGGGTACGCTGATGATGCTGAGCACGTTCCGTCTCCGGTTTGTCATCGGGATTGGAGCGCTTATCATTCTGCTTGTGTTCGCAGGCTCCGTCACTGTGAACGGTATTGTTCAATCATAAGGAGGCGAGCAGTTGATGAATCCTTCCTTCTCCATACGAATGCATTATTTGCTGCGCTCACTGCTGCTGTCCGGTCTGGCCGTCTACATCATGCATCTCAACCACACGGATGCGCTCAAATATTATCTTGCTCCACATATGCAGCTTCTGCTGCTGTGCTGCCCTGTTCCTCTGCTGTTCATCGCCCTTGGGCTGGGAATCCATGCAGCTGCCGGCCGAGCCGGGGAGCTCTGCGATTGTGGGCATGCCCTTCCGGATACTTTAATCAAAAAAATCTTCGTTTACGGCCTTTTTGTTCTGCCTCTTCTACTCGGCACCTTGCTGCCGGACAAATCCCTGGGCAGCGAAATGGCCGCGAGGAAGGGCATGTCCTACTCACTTCCCGGTCAGGAGATTCGCCGAAAGGAAAAGGCTGACTCCTCCCAGGCTCTGCGGCAAGAAGCGACAATGGAGAACGAACAAGAAACGGTCTTGAGATCGCTGGACGAAAGATTTATGCCACCAGATGAATACAATACGGAGTTTGCCGAGCTTGCCAAACGTATGTATCTGCAGCCGAAAATCATCGTCCATGAGAAAATATTTTCAGAGACGATAGGGGCCCTCGATTTATATAAGCATGAGTTTGAGGGGAAGCCGATATCCATTACAGGTTTTGTGTATAGAGACAAGGAAATGGGGAATGGCATGATCTTTGCTATCGGACGATTCCTGGTCATGTGCTGCCCTGCAGATGCCACCCCGTTCGGCATCATGGTTGAGGCGGAGCATGCACCAAAGCTGGCCAAGGATTCCTGGGTCAAAGTGGAAGGAATACTGCGTGTGGCGACAGATGAAGATGTGGAGAGACTGGAGATCCGCGCAGCCAAAATTACACCTGCAGTTGAACCCGAATCGCCTTATATTTACACACAGGCAGACGCCTTGAGCATATTTGACCGGTTGTAGCCATCCATCCCGACTAAATAACAAACGCGCCTTCCAATGGAAAGCGCGTCTTTCATAAAAGCCAGACTAAGCGTACTACTATGACCGTCCGCCTGTGCGAAATTTTTGTGTATATGCCTTCACATCTTCCGCATTCCTCACCCGATTGCGGCTCCATTCCAGCAAAATACGATCGATGTAGCGAAAATGGACCTTGCCTGCAAACACAGACTCCTTCAATGCCATTAGAATCAGATCCTCGGAATACTGGTCCTGATCCACCCAGCCTGAGATCGTTTCAAGCTCCATCGGAGACAGCGGCCTGCCGAATTCCCGCTCAAAGATGGTAAACAGGTTCCGCTTGCCTTCCAGAGCATAACCCAATGAAAACAGATCCTCGTCCTGCTCTGCGCTAACCGCCGGGCGCCGCTCAGCAGCCAGATGTTCCGCCAGCTTGCGGTAAAGGCCTGTGAACTGGTAACGCTCATACTGCACATCCGACTGCTCATAGGAGCCGGATTCAATGCTGATCCAGCCTTCCTGCATCAGCTTTTGCAGCATTTTACCCAGCGCTTCCGCAGACAGGCCCATTCGTTCCATCAACTGGTCCAGTGTCGGAAATTCATTATGCTCCGCCTGCCTGAACGCCAGCAGTTGGATTAGCAGCATTACTTCCGCATCCGACAATTGCAGGTTGCGGTAATGCCGCAGCAGAACGTAGGGAATTTGCACAACACCGGCTTCCAGCGCGAAGGCGGCCCCTTCCGCCCAGTGCCCCGCCTCATTACGGAACCGATTGTTCATCGGTTAAGGGTAGAGACGGTACAGCATACGCGGGAACGGAATCGTCTCGCGGACATGGTCCAGGCCGCAAATCCAGGCGACGGTGCGTTCCAGGCCGAGGCCGAAGCCGGAATGAGGAACCGTGCCGTAGGTGCGCAGATCCATGTACCACTGATAAGCTTCTTTAGCCAGATTATGTTCGGCAAAGCGCTGTTCCATTAATGCTGGATCGTCAATCCGCTGCGAGCCGCCGATAATCTCCCCGTATCCTTCCGGCGCGATCATATCCGCGCACAGCACAACCTCCGGGCGGTTAGGGTCGGGCTTCATATAAAACGCCTTGATGCTTGCCGGATAGTGGGTGATGAATACCGGTTTGTCGTATCTTTCCGCAATGGCCGTTTCATGAGGCGCCCCGAAATCTTCCCCCCACGGAATATCGAAGCCTTGGCCTTGCAGGAATTCGATAGCTTCATCATAAGTGATGCGCGGGAACTCGCCTATGATGTTCTCCAGCTTGGAGATGTCTCTTCCGATCGTCTCCAGCTCCTTGCGACAGTTCTCCAGTACGGATTGCACGACATAGCTTACAAACTGCTCCTGGATGCGCAGACTCTCTTCCAGGTCCACAAACGCCATCTCCGGCTCAATCATCCAGAATTCGATCAGGTGGCGGCGCGTCTTGGACTTCTCGGCTCTGAAGGTTGGGCCGAAGGAATACACCTTGCCCAAGGCCATGGCGGCGGCTTCCATGTAGAGTTGACCGCTTTGTGTCAGGAACGCGTCCTCGTCAAAATATTTGATATGGAACAGCTCTGTCGTGCCTTCAGCAGAGGACGGAGTCAGAATCGGCGGATCCACCTTGGTGAAGCCGTTGCTGTCGAAGAACTGTTGCACCGCACGGATGATCTGCGCACGGATCAGCAAAATCGCACGCTGCTTCGGAGCGCGCAGCCACAGATGACGATGGTCCATCAGAAAATCCACGCCATGCTCCTTCGGCGTGATCGGATAGTTTTCTGTCAGATGGATGATCTCAACACCTGTGACAGTCAGCTCGTAACCAGACTGGCTGCGCGGTTCTTCGCGGACCACACCTGTCACATACAGGGAGCTTTCCTGTGTCAGGCTTTTCGCGTCATCCCATACCTGCTCCGGTACTTCGCTTTTCACGACAACGCCTTGAATGTAGCCGCTTCCGTCACGAAGCTGCAGGAACTGTATTTTACCACTGGAACGTTTGTTATGGACCCAGGCGCCAATGGTAACCGTCTGCTCCACATGGCGGCCGACCTCGGAAATCGTACATTTTATAGCCACATATATCTCTCCTCTGCAACCGAAATCAAACAGCCTTGCCCCCTGGGCAGGCTGTTTGATCAAGGCATAGCTAATAATATCTGTTCCTATTGTACAAGGCGGAACGTGTCGCGGGCAATCACCAGTTCTTCATTTGTCGGAATGACGAGAATTTCCACTTTGGACTGCTCTGTGGAAATGCGGCGCGGATCGCCTGAACGTATGGAATTGAGCGACTCGTCGATTTCCACGCCCAGGTAGGTAAGTTCCTCCAGCACCTTCTGGCGCAGCACGACCGAGTTCTCGCCAACACCGGCTGTGAACACGATGGCGTCAACGCCGTTCATGGCCGCTGCGTAAGAGCCGATGTACTTGCGGACACGATAAGTATACATATCGAACGCAAGCTTGGAGTTAGCGTCCCCTTTCTCCATGCCGTCCGTAATTTCACGCATATCGCTGCTGATACCGGAAATAGCCAGCAATCCGCTGTGTTTGTTCAGCATCGAATTCACTTCGTTAACCGTCAAGTCTTCCTTGTTCATAACAAAAGGAACGATGGCAGGGTCCAAATCGCCGCTGCGTGTCCCCATCATCAGGCCTTCCAGCGGAGTCATCCCCATGGACGTATCGACAGAGACGCCGCCTTTTACGGCTGTTATACTTGCACCGTTGCCGATGTGGCACGTTATGATCTTCAGCTCCTCCAGCGGACGGCCCAGGAATTTGGCGGCTTCCTTGCTGACAAAATCATGGGATGTGCCATGTGCGCCGTAACGGCGCACTTTATATTTGTTGTACAGCACTCTTGGGATAGCGTACATGTAGGCCTTCTCCGGCATCGTCTGATGGAAGGCTGTATCGAATACGACCACCTGTGGAATGTTCGGCATATTCACTTCCGCAGCCTTGATGCCCATCATTGAAGGAGGATTATGCAGCGGTGCAAGGTCGAACAGACGGCGAATTTCCTTCTTCGCTTCTTCGGTAACGACAGCGGATTCTTTAAACGACTCGCCGCCGTGCACGACACGGTGCCCAACAGCATCGATTTCATCGATGCTGCCGATGACCCCGTGCTCCTTGTCCACCAGTGCGTTCAATACTTTGCGGATCGCTGTGGTATGCTCCAAAATCTCGCTGACTTCTGTCATTTCGTTTTTATTGGTCGGTTTGTGTGTCAGAATGGAGGAATCCATACCGATCCGTTCCACAAGCCCTTTGGCGAGCACAGACTCATCCGTCATATCATACAGCTGATATTTCAGGGAAGAGCTGCCTGCATTGATTACCAAAATTTTCATAAACGGTCACCATCCTTGTCGTACTTGAAGAAGCCTTCGCCTGTTTTTACACCGAGATTGCCGGCACGCACCATTTTCTTCAGGACGATGGACGGACGGTATTTCAATTCGCCGAACTCACGGAACATGCGCTCAAGCGCGGCCAGTACGGAATCAAGACCGAAACGGTCGGCCATTTCGAGCGGCCCGTGCTGGAAGTTGTAGCCGATCCGCATCGCGTCATCAATATCCTGAGCAGAGGCTACGCCCTCCTGCAGCACATGCGCAGCCTCATTGATCAGCAGACAGATGATGCGGCTCGTGACAAAACCCGGAGACTCATAGACCATGACGCCTTTTTTCTCAAGGAAGCTCTCTACAAAGGATTTAGTATGCTCAAAAATTTCGTCTGAGGTTTTAAGCCCACGGATGATTTCAACAAGATCGATGCGGGACACCGGATAAATAAAGTGCATGCCAATGACACGCTCAGGATACATGGTCGAGCTGGCGAGCTCGGTCAAGCTGAGCGTGGAGGTATTGCTTGCAAGTATAATATTTCGCGGACAAAATTGATCAAGCTGCTTGAACACTTCCTTCTTCGCATCCAAATCCTCCGTGATGGTCTCGATGACCATATCGCAAGCGCTCAATTCACCAAAATGGGTCACCTTGTGAATACGGGAAAGAATCAGCTTCTTCTCCGCCTGGGTAATGGCCCATTTCTCCAGCTGTTTGTCCAGGCTGGTTTCGATCATTTCGTACGCGTAGTCCAGTTTTGCAGGGGTTTGCTCAACCAGCAGCACGTCGATGCCTTTGGAAGCAAGCATTTCGGAGATGCCCTGCCCCATCGTACCGCCGCCAATTACGCCGATTTTTTTAAATTGCATGGTTCTTGGCTCCATCCTTTCAAGGTCTCTCTGATGTATTGTATCCTTCGCTGTCGAAAAATACAGATTTATGACCCAATAGATAATAATATCTTAGCACGGAACAAAAGTAAAAAAAAATACCAGCATCATAATTTATGCTGGTAAAAGGCTGTTTTCACGAAATTGACACCGGAATTGCTCCCCGGTCAGCGTTTCTTCCTTCAACAGGATTTCGAGAGAATTGTCAAAAATGCTGCGATGCTGCTCCAGCAGCTCATTGGTACGGGCATGGAGCGCGTTCAGAAGCTCTTTATTTTCACGCATCAGCTCTTCCTTGGTCACCATCTCCATGTTCATGATGCCTAAGGACGTCAGGCCGGACTTCATCATCATTTCCACGATGCTCAGGGCTTGTTCGAAATCGTTGCTGGAACCTGTGCTGCGTCCACCATAGTACATTTCTTCAGCCACGGCACCGGCAAGGGCAATCATAATCTGTTCTTCAAGAAAATCCTTGGTATACAGATAGTGCTCCTGCTGCGGGTTATGGCGCACATAACCGAGCGCTTTGCCGCGCGGGCTGAGGGCCACCTGCTTCACGCTGCCTGGACGGACAATCTCGGCCATGATGGCATGTCCCAGCTCGTGGATGGCGACTCTCTTCTTCTCTTCTTCGTTCGATTCACGGTCTGTTTTCTCGCCCATCATCACTTTATCAATCGCCATGGACAAATGGTTCTGGCCGATCATGTCCAGGTTCTGGCGCATCGCATAGATCGCCGCCTCGTTCATGACGCTCTCCAACTGAGCGCCGGAAAACCCGTAGGCCTCCTCGGCGATTTTTTCCAAATCCACTTCCACAGCCAAGGGCTTGTTCTTGGCATGGAGATCAAGGATATGCTTTCTGCCCTTTTTGTCAGGAAGATCGACCTGGATATGGCGGTCAAACCGGCCCGGGCGCAGCAGCGCGCTGTCCAGCATCTCCTTGCGGTTAGTGGCCGCAATCAGCAGGATGCGCGGAGTGTCTGACGAATAAATTCCGTCCATCTCGGTCAGCAGCTGGTTCAGTGTCTGGTCGTATTCACGCTGCTGGCCGCCTTCGCGTTTGCCGCCAATGACATCAATTTCATCGATGAAAATAATGGCATTTTCCTTTTTTTCCTTGGCGGCCCTCGCTCTGGCGTCCCGGAACAGCTCACGGATCCTGCTCGCGCCTACGCCTACGTACATTTCAACAAACTCACTGCCAGCAGCCGCCACAAATACTGAATTGGTATACTGGGCTGCGGCTTTGGCCATCAGGGTTTTACCCGTTCCGGGAGGTCCGGTGAGCAGAATGCCCTTTAAGGGACGGATGCCGAATTTCGAAATTTCTTCATGGCGGATCAGGAAATCAAGCGCCTCCTGGAGCTCCTGCTTGGCGCTCTCCTGGCCGCCGATCTGCTCAAAGGTCAGCCCGGTCGACCCGATTTTCTTGCGCTTGCGTTCCTGGCCCGCTCCGACCGCCAATCCGCCGCGCATATGCAGCAGCAGCATCAGTCCGCCCAGCACCGCCACCGCAATAACAAGCGGCACTACATTAAACCCGATAAAAACAAGAAAAATCACCAGGACCGGCACGATGCCGATCAGCATTTCCTTCACCCATCTAGGCATTAGGCCACACTCCCATCGTTTCCGGCTCGCGCGGCAGAATAATAAATTTGCTGGCTTGTCCTTCCTTCAGTCTTATATAGACGTTCTGATCGTCCATTTCAGTCTGGGTCTGTACCTTGGAGTCCTTCTGCTCCAGCGATTCCAGCGTTGCCGGGATTTGCGTGTACTTTTTATTTTCCATCGCTTCGGCAATCGGGAACATGGCCTGTGACCACCACTTATCCAGCTGTACGCTGGAGCGGTCCTGGATGTCCATCTTTAACTGGCGGCTGCCGATAATGGACTGGCCTTCTTTCTTGACCTGCTGTACCAGACCACGCAGATCCGCATCCGGTTGCAGCACAAGTTTCAAAACGACTTCATCCTGTTTAATCGCTATTTGAGCGCTGGAAACGCCCGGATATTGAGTCACTACCTGCTGAAGCGGATTCTGAATCGCCATATGACGGTACAAGAACCATCCGCCGAACAGCACGGAAGCTGTTATGATCGCCGTTAAAGCTATAGGCAAAATACGAAGTTTCAAAAAAACGCCCTCCTCTCGATCATGAAATGCCAGCAGAAACGTATTGGGACTTTTTTTTGAACCGTAAAGTAAAAAATGAGCCTTGTTAACCTATCGCTCTATCACTAGTATAAGCTTGAATATATTATATCGTATATCATATTTCGAAGGCAAAGTTTGAACAGTTTATAAGATATGTAATATTTTTCACAAACGGATATTTTAATCAGAAATATGCAAAAAGGCTCCAGCCGCAGCCGGAGCGATTCCGCTCACATATGATCAGGTTTCATGCGCCCTCCGTCACTGAAGGGTATTGGGAAGTTGAAAAGGAGTGCCTACCGGACTTCCGTCCGCAAATTTGTAAAATTGATAAAAATAGCTGTTGTTGCTTTTATAGAACAACTGCCAGACATATTCCCCGTTAAAAACACCGGGCAGCAGACGCACAATCTCAAGATCGGGATTTGCGGATATGATGGCTGTGCGAATCTGCTCCTCGCTTACTCCGTTTTGCAGCAGCTCACTGTGCACGCCCTGGGTTCCCTGCTGCGGGATGTCCGCCCCGTCCTCTACCCTTTGAAAAGGCACCCATACCATGATCTTTCTGTTTTCGGCATCCGTGCCTTCCACCACCCAATAGGTTTCGGTCCACACGCTTTTCCACGTCTTATCCGTTGCGGCCAGCCCCGCTGTCTGTTTCGCTTTCAGAATGGCGTCGCTCTCCTCCTGTTTCTGCCCCTGGGTTACATAGGAATAGTACAAGTAAAGGGCGAGCAACAGCAGGATGAAAATAAACACCGCATAGGCGATCATCGTTTTTCTGTTTTTCAATCCAAGCTTCCTTTCCGATGGTGTGGTTTGATCAGCGAGAGAGCAAGCCGGTAAACGCCGCTTGCGCTTCGTGCTTGATCCGCTCCTCATCCATGGTCAGGCATTCACCGTTCTTGACAACCTGACGGCCGTCCACCCAGACGTGCAGAACATCCTTGGCGCTGGCCGAGTACACAGCATGGGAAACCAAATCCGTTTTCGGCAGAAAATGCGGCTGATCCATATTCAGGGCAATAAAATCGGCCTTGTTGCCTGCGGCGAGCGCTCCCACTTCCTTCAGGGCAATCGATTTCGCACCATATTCCGTAGCCATGCGCAGGGCCTCGCCCGCCGGGACCGCCGTCGGGTCGCCTGTAACTCCCTTATGAATCAAAGCGGCCAACCGCATTTCCTCGAACATGTCCAGATTGTTGTTGCTTGCCGGACCATCTGTTCCGAGCGACACGATTACCCCCGCTTTAAGCAGGTCTGTCACCCGCGCTACACCGCTGGCCAGCTTGAGGTTGCTTCCCGGATTGTGGGAAACGGCCACCTTGCGCTCGGCGAGCAGGGCAATCTCTTCATCATTCAAATGGACGGCATGCGCAACCAGGGAAGGCCGGGAGAAGAAGCCCAGCTTATCCAGATGTGCAACAGGGCGAAGACCGTATTCACGCACGTTCTGCTCCACCTCGGCGGCCGTTTCCGACATGTGGGTGTGAAGCGGCAGATTGAGGTCATGGGCCGCCTGCACGAACTGCTCAATAAAAGCTGGCGGGCAGGTATACGGCGCGTGCGGAGACATCATGGCCGTAATGCGGCCGCCGGCTTGCCCGTGCCAGTTTTTCGCAAAGGCTACCGCCTCCGCCAGCTTGGCACGCTGCTCCTCTTCCGAGCATAGACCGATGGCGCCGCGCATCAGGCTGGCGCGGATGCCGGATTGCTCGACCACTTTGGCCACTTCATCCATATGGTCATACATATCCAGAAAAGCGGTCGTGCCTCCCTTGAGCATTTCAAGCACAGACAGCGACGTCCCCCAGTACACATCCGAGGCGGTGAATTTGGCTTCCATCGGCCACATCTTCGTTTGCAGCCATTCCTGCAGCACCATATCGTCTCCGTAGCCGCGCAGCAGCGACATGGCGGCATGGCCGTGCGTGTTGATCAGACCTGGCAGAAAAAGCAGTCCTGTGCCGTCTACCACCTCTGTGGCTTCCTCTCCTGCGGGCAGCTCTTCTCCGATATAGGTGATCCGGCTGTCTTCAATGATCATGTAGCCGTGGACAACCGCTTTTTCATCACGGTTCACCGCATATGCCCCATTTTTTATCAGCCATTTATTGGTCGTCATCTTCATTGTCATCCTTTCCGTTCTCCAGGTAATAGGCCAGGCTCAGCAGGTCTGTCGTAAAGTCCGTCGCATGAATGCGAATATGCGCAGGGGCTTTGATGATAGTTGGCGCAAAATTCAGAATCGCCTCTATCCCGCTCCCGATCATCTCGTCAGCCACATGCTGGGCTTCAAAATCCGGTACAGTGATAATGCCGATCCGGATGTGCAGCTTTCTGACCGTATCTCTCAGCTCCTCCATCGGCTGCACGGTCAGGGTGTTGATTTGCCGCCCGATCTTGGCTGGCGAGGAATCGAAGACTGCCACGATTTTCATATTATCCTTTAAATAAGCGTTGTAATTGGACAGCGCCTGCCCGAGATTACCAGCCCCCACCAGCGCAACGTTGATTTGCTGGTCTATTTTGAGTATATGGCGTATTTTATCGATCAGATACATCACATCGTAGCCGATTCCCTTGCGTCCGAAATCACCGAAATAAGCCAGGTCCTTGCGGATCTGCGCCGGATTCAGGTCCAGCTTCTGCCCCAGCTCCTGGGATGAAACCGTGGTGACCTCCCGTTTATGAAGCTCGTTCAGGTAGCGCAGGTAGACGGGCAGCCTGCGCACCACAGCTTCGGATATTTTATCTGCTTTCATGCATAATCCTCCTAAATTCACGGACTAATGAATCGTAATGAGCTTAGCTGCCCGCTTCCGTATGAAGCCATTCGGAAATCCGGGGCACCATCTGCTCGGTCTGCATATGCTCTATTTTCGGTCCCGGCAGTGAGTAGAGGAAGTGCTTTCCGTAATAAGATTCGATGACACGGGTATCATACACGATGACTACTCCACGGTCCTTGGCCGTACGGACGAGGCGTCCGAAGCCCTGCTTGAAGCGGATGACCGCCTGCGGCACGGACAGTTTCATGAACGGGTTCTTCTTCTGCTCCTGGAGCAGTTCGCTCTTCGCCTCCAGCAACGGGCTGTTCGGCGGCTGAAAAGGCAGTCTGACAATAGCCAGACAGGTCAAAGCCTCTCCGGGAATATCGACACCCTCCCAGAAGCTGCTTGTACCGAGCAGCACGGACGCCTTGGCTTCCTGAAACCTTCGTGTCAGCTTGCTGCGGCTGCCGCTATCCATACCCTGCCCCAGCACCGTAATTTTACTCGAAGCAAGCGCCTCCTTCAGCGGCTCGTATACCTGCTTGAGCATCCGGTACGAGGTAAAGAGGACAAGCATCCGTCCCTGAGTTACCTCAGCCGCGCTGCGGAGCGAGTCCACGAGCATGTCCACGAACCTGGCGTCCCCCACGCTTCCTTTTACGCTCGGAAAATCCCGCGGGATGACAAGCAGCGCCTGCTCCCGATAGTTGAACGGGGAAGGCAGCAGGGAGGTAAGCAGACCGCCCTCCTCCGCAGCCTCCTGAAGACCGAGCTGGTCGATCATATATTGGAATGATTTGTCTACGGACAAGGTTGCGGAGGTGAGCACAACGCTTTTTTTCTTGTCAAAAAACATCTCCTTCAACTGCTGGCTGACATCCACCGGCACGGCGTAAAACTGCAACGATTTCCCTTTAAATTGGCCGCTGGCTTCAAGCCAGTATACAGTGGTCAGATCATCCATTTTGATAAAAAAGCGCAGGCTGTCACGGAAGGCAGCCAAATCTTTAACCAGCCCTGTAATATCGGTTACCAGACTCTCGGAACCGTAATCGTCCTGCTCGTCCTTGATTTCCTGCAACATTTTGTCTCCCTTGCGGACGATCTCGCCAAGCGCAACATAAATCTGATTTTCCAGTTGCTCCGCCTCCGTCCAACCCTTTGGTTTATCGGAAGGCTTGAGACGAGCCGAGAACTGTCCGGTCTCCCCCGGGGGAGCGTCACTCCGTTCAGGCAGCATGCCGAAAAGCATATCGCTGAGCTTATCCCAGGTCTCCTTAACCTCCACCATCGCCGGATACAGGCTGTCGATCACATACGCCCATTCCGTGGCCTTCTCGTGCCCGGAAGACATAAGCTGCTGGCGCAGGACGGGCAGCTGCCCGTTCTTGCTGTCCTTGAACAAACGGGTCAGCGCATGGACGAACGTGAAATATTTCATATGCATGCCCAGATGCTTGCCTGCCACCTCTTCCAGATGATGCGCCTCGTCAATAATCAGATGCTCATATGCGGGAAGCAGTTGATGGCTGGCTTTGACATCCGTGAACAGCTTGGAGTGGTTGGTGACCACAACATCTGCGGTTCCGGCTTCCTGGCGTGCTCTATGGTAATAACATTTGCGGAACCATGGGCATTGTCTGCCAAGGCAGGAGTCGGAGTCGCTGGCCACCGTTTCCCAGAAGTCCCCGCCACGGCTGCCGAGGTTCAGTTCCTCATCATCCCCGGTTTCGGTTTGCGCAAGCCACACTATCATCTGTGCAGCTGTGAGCAAATCTTCCTTCGGGGTTACGAAATCTCTTCTGTTTATTTTATGTTCAAATTTACGCAGACACAAATAATGGCCCCTGCCCTTGAACACGGCCGCCCGGAAAGGAAACGGGACCGCGCGTGTGAGCAGCGGAATATCCCTTTCCCGCAGCTGCTCCTGCAGGTTGATGGTGTGGGTGCTGATCATCACTTTTTCCCCGTTCCTGACGCTGTGATACAGCGAGGGGAGCATATATCCAAGTGATTTCCCCGTACCGGTTCCAGCCTCAATGAGCAAATGTTTCTCTTCACTGAGCGCCGTCATGACGCTCTCGATCATCTGGTTCTGCGACTCCCGCGCCTCGTAATGGGATAGGGACGTCCGCAGCCGCTCCTGCACTTGCTCCATGTACTCGTCAAAGCTCACGCCTGACAACGGATTATCGCCAGGCTCGCTGCGTGGCGGCTCAATATCCGTCCAGTCATCCACTTTAAGGGCAAACTGGCGGTAATACGTATGCCCCTCCAGCTCCTGCACCGGCTCTCTTTCCTTCTGCTCCCTGATTCCGTCGAAAAACCAGGCCAGGTCGCTGTCCTCCTCCGCGAACAAATCACTAAGCCTCTGTACGGCAAGAACCGGGAGGGCATTCAACTCATCAAGGCATTTGAGAAATACCTCAGCCGTAACAAGCGCGTCGCTGTCCGCCTGGTGCGGACGGTCATGAACGATCCCGAAATCGGCCGCGACAAAGCCCAGCTGATAGGAGGATAAGGACGGAAACAGAATCTTGAGAAAGTCCATCGTATCCAGAATACGCCCGCTGAAAGGCAAGTATCCGCAGCGGTCAAGGGCATTTTGCAAAAAGTTAAAGTCAAATGCGACGTTATGTCCAACGAGCACAACATCATTCAGCAGGGGGACAAGTTCGACCATCATGTCCTCCAGAGAAGGACCGTTCTCTACATCCGCGTCCGTGATGCCCGTTAATCCCGTAATAAAGGGCGGAATCGGCCTTCCCGGATTGACATAGGAAGCATATACCTGTGAAATGCTGTAATCATGATCTATAATAGCCAGTCCGACCTGAATGATATCATCGGCAGACTGGGTTCCTGTCGTTTCAAAATCCAATACGGCAAACTTCATCTTGAGCCTGATCCCCTCATTCAGTCTTTGAGTTTATTTGAAACAATGAACCGGGTGGGATAACCCGGTCTGTAATACATACAGCATATCAGAAGATGGGCTCTTTGAACATGAAACAAGCAAAAAGCGATGCACGCAGGCATCGCTCATTAGGCGTTACGTTTCACATATAGGCCATGAAATGGCTGCTGTAGCGCAGTCGCCCGGGGTCCGAGCGGTATGTCTCCATATTATGGCGCGCTTCATTCAGCGCAGGATCAAGCTGCAGCGCCAGCATAAAATGCTGCACAGCCTGCTCGGGTTGATTCTTTTTCGCCCGTACGCAGCCGAGAGCATTATAAATAGCCGCCTTGATCTGACCGCTCTCTGTCAGGCCAAGGGAATAATGAAACAACGATTCCGCTTCCTCCAGCTGATTCAAATGCATATGCGACATGGCCGCGTACATTTGGATCAGCAGGCTTTGAGGATAAAATTCGGCAACCTCTCCAAACTGGGCAAGCGCCTCCGGGTACATCATCAGTCTGTAATAGCCCTGGCCACGGATAAACGCTTCATGGCCCATTTCGGGTAACATGGGCGCATCATCGGCGGATTGCAATATTCCGCTTCCGACCAGTTTTCCCATTTTCTCTTCAAAAGCCAGCCACTCATCCATAATGGAATCACTCATGCGACGGAGCAGGTTCCATTTTTGGAGGAGCTCTTCCTTGCGGGGTCCTTGAGCCGAAGGGTATTGCTTCACAATTTCATCTAACATGCCGTTCATTTCTGCGAATACATGCCGGAGCATATTGTGCATCCCACCCTTCATGGAAAAATGATTCCTCCACTGCGGCCATTGCTGGCCTGCGGCTTTAAGCGCCATGAGTGTACAGTCACATTTTTCGCCCAAAGAGCTCTTTTCATCCGCACTCCCATCGATTACATGACCGTCGCATGTGTTTCCTTCTGCATCGTCTGTATCGGACGGTTGTCCCCGTCCACAAATACGACGGTCGGTTTATAGGTCCTGGCTTCTTCATTGGTCATGGCTGCATAAGAAATAATAATGATAGTATCCTCGGGCTGAACAAGACGGGCCGCGGCCCCGTTCAGGCAGATGACGCCGCTGCCGCGCGGTCCGGTGATCACATAAGTCTCCAGACGCGCCCCGTTGTTATTATTGACGATCTGCACCTTTTCATTCTCCAGCAGATCCGCCGCTTCCATCAGGCTTTCATCGATCGTAATGCTGCCCACATAATTCAAATTGGCTTCCGTTACGGTCGCGCGATGAATTTTGGACTTCATCATCGTTCTAAACATGGGAAAGGACCTCCGCTTTTTCAAGTCTCATATTGTCGATCAGACGCGTTTTGCCAAAAAATACAGCCAGCGCCGCTATAACATCTTCCTTAATATCATCAAGCCGTTCTTCAGCCTTCAGCGGTTGCAGAGACGGGAAGGTCAGTATTTCCACATAATCAATGCGGGCAAGTGGTACAGAGGTTATGCCGGCTTCCAGAAAAGAACGGAGCTCGCCCACCGTAGCCATTTGCCCTTGCGATATTCCTTCGTGCGCTTCACGCAAGGAACGGGACAATACTAAGGCCTGCTCCCGCTCTTCTTCGCTTAAATAAACGTTGCGTGAGCTGAGAGCGAGTCCGTCATGCTCCCGTACGATCGGGCAGGGAACAATCTGGACATTGATGTTCAGGTCAGTCACCATCTGCTGCAAAACAGCTACCTGCTGAGCATCCTTCATACCGAAAAATGCGTAGTCCGGCTGAACCATGTTGAACAATTTGGCGACAACAGTCGTTACACCGTCAAAATGACCGGGCCGCGACGCTCCGCACAGCCGGTCTGTCAGGCCGGATACCCGGATTTTGGTCCGGGTGGGCTGGGGGTACATCACTTCAACCGTTGGGATGAACAAAATGTCGACCCCTTCACGCCGGGCGACCGCCGCATCCCGTTCCTCGTCCCGCGGATAGCTTTCAAAATCTTCGCCAGGCCCGAATTGAATAGGATTCACGAATATGCTGAGCACCACGATATCGCTTTGCTCGCGGGCGGCACGCATCAGGCTGGCATGTCCCTCATGCAGATAACCCATCGTTGGGACAAAGCCGACCTTCTTCTCTATTCCCGTGCCCGGGGCACGCCGGCGTGAAGCCAGCGCGGCACGCAGCTGCTGGACGTCCCTGACGATCATCATGATCTGTTCTCCACCTTTTCTGAGCGACTTCCGTATAATGTATCCATTACCCCGTCATCTGCACTAAAAACATGCTGCTCCGCCGGAAAAACCCGTCCCTTCACATCAGCCACATAACGTCCGATGCTGTCTTTGATCAAGGTTCCAATGTCTCCGTAGGTCTGTACAAACCGCTTTGGTCTGTATGGTGACGCATATTGAAGCACATCATGGTAGACCAGCACCTGACCGTCACAGCCCCGGCCGGCGCCAATGCCAATGGTCGGAATGGAGAGCTCCTTGGCAATGAGAGCGGCCACTTCCTCCGTAACCAGCTCCAGCACAATGCCGAACGCGCCGGCTTCTTCCAGCGCTTTGGCGTCAGTGAGCAGTCTGCGCGCATCTGCAGCGTCCTTGCCCTGAATCCGGTAGCCTCCGATCTGATTGACGGACTGCGGGGTCAGTCCGATATGCCCCAGAACTGGAACACCCGCCTGCACAGCCGCCCGCACGACCGGAGCGATTTCAGCGCCACCCTCCATTTTAACGGCATGGGCTCCGCCTTCCTGCATCAGCCGGCGGATTCCGGCAAGACTTTCCTGAATACTCCCGTGGTATGTCATAAACGGCATATCTGCCACAATAAACGTATGCTCGGCACCACGCGCCACCGCTCTTGTATGGTAGACCATATCATCCAGTGTCACCGGAATGGTGGAGTCGTATCCAAGTACGACATTGCCAAGCGAATCACCGACGAGAATGATATCGATCCCCGCCTCTTCGGCCAGTCTGGCTGACGGGTAATCGTATGCGGTGATCATGCTGATCGGGGTGCCTTCCTCTTTCATTTTTTTCATCTTCACAATGTTTAGCGCCTGTTTTGCCATCCTTGTGGCTCCCTTCTTCTTTTTTGGACAAACACAAAAAAACCTTTTTGCAGACGCATCTCATCTCGGATATGCGTCGAAAAGGTCCGAACAGCCAAAAAAGAGTCACTCGCGATCGTCCCTTCTGTCTCGGTCCTGTTCGGCTCAGAGCAGAATCCAACGTAGCCAGCAATGAAGCGCTATGATGGTCAAGTTTGCGGGCAACCTGCCCTGGAGTGCAGTTCGGAACAAGCCGATACCGCCTCCAGCAAAGTATAACAAATTGAATCAAATTTTTCACTGATTAATTTGAATGTCTCCGGAAAAGACCGTCGCCAGACTCCCGTCACTGCGCCGGACAAGCAGCGCTCCCGCAGCATCCAGCCCTTCCGCAATCCCTTCAACAGGCTGCCCGTTGTCCCTGACGGACACCTTGCGGCCGACGATGGCCGACAGCGCCTCCCACAATACGCCGATGGGCTTGAATCCCTCCTGACCATACAGCATATACAGGCTCTCCAGTTCCTCCATGACAGCCGCGATCAAAGCGGTTCGGTCAACAGGCGCTCCGGCCGCTTCCTTCAGCGATGTGGCTATAGCCCTCAGCTCTTCAGGATAATCCTCGGCGTCCAGGTTGACATCAATCCCGATCCCCGCGATGCAGTAGCGGATCCTCTGATCCTCGACCGCCGATTCAAGCAGGATGCCGCATACTTTACGGCCGTCCACCAGCAGATCGTTCGGCCATTTGATAAATGCCTCGACCCCCGCTACACGCCTTACAGCCCGGCATACAGCCACACCGGCCAACAGCGTAAGCTGCGGCGTATACTGCAACGGCTGCTGCGGACGCAGAATGACGCTCATCCATACCCCTTTGCGGGGCGGGGAAAAAAATTTACGCCCTTGTCTTCCACGCCCTCCGGTCTGCTCCTCGGACACCACCAGCGTGCCTTCAGGCGCTCCCTGCTCCGCCAGGCGCATCGCATCCCCCTGGGTCGACACCGTCGTATCGAGCAGATGCAGACGCCGTCCGAACGACTGCGTCCGGATCACCTCTGACAGTTTGTCGGCATTCAGCTTGTCCGGCTTCGCCGCAAGCGTATAACCCAGCCGCGGTGATGCCTCAATAACATAACCAAGCTCCCGCAGCTTATTCACATGCTTCCATACTGCCGTTCTGCTTACGTTCAGCATCCGGCTGACTTCCTCGCCGGATACAGGGGAAGCACCTGCTTCCTCAAGCATATTCAACAACAGCTCATGCTTCTTCAACTTCCGTCACCCGCTTTGCTTCCTCAATCAGCATTTCCTTTTCGTTTCTGATGTCCCCGCAGGCCGCAGCCAGCAGAAGGCGGTCCATCACCCTGCCCAGCCACGGCCCGCCCCGCCGGTTCAGCACCGCCAGCAGATCATTGCCCGTAATGTCCAAATCCTTCATTTGTAGGATTTCAGTGTGGTCTGTCCATTCCTTGCCCTTGGCTGCCAGCACTTCCGCCACCCTCCAGGAAGCGGCGTCCTGCCTGTAGTCAGGTGGCAGGGCTCCGTTAACAGCGAGCCAATCCTCAGCTGATTCCCTTCCCCACCGGAGCAGCCACGAAATCCACAGCCGCCGCAGCTCCCTTTCATCAGAGACAGATGGCGGAACAGTTGCGACCGCTTTCTCCCATTCCAGCAGCCGCAGCATGCGGGTCCGGAAAGCGTTGGAGAACGTCCAGTCCCGCAGCATGGCAGCCGCCTGTTCCGGCGCAAAGCTTCCTGCCAGCAAAAGCAGCTCCCAGCGCTGTTGTTCAGGAAGGTTATGCAGCCTGCCAAGGGAATGAGCGGGAATGCTCTGCCAGGGCGTTGCCGCCTTTGTGCTGGACAACAGGCCGCTTCTGCGCAGCAGCTCCAGTCCGCGCAGCGGATCAGGGCCTTTCATGATTTTCTCCATCTCGGTCCGCACCCGCTCCATGGCAATAAAGCGCAGCAGATGCCTTTTGCGCAGCAGAGCCTTCCAGGTCGCTGGCGCGATGCGGAAGCCAAAGACAGCGGCAAACCGTATGCAGCGGAGCATCCGCAGCGCATCTTCCTCAAACCGCTCATCCGCCGCACCAACACAGCGGATGAGACAGCTTCGAATATCGGCTTCGCCGCCGAACGGGTCCACAAGCTTTCCATCCCTCGTCAGCGCCATCGCATTCATCGTAAAATCCCGGCGCCGCAGGTCTTCCCTTATATCTTTCACAAACCTGACATCCTGTGGGCGGCGATGATCCTCGTAACCGGATTCGGTCCGGAAGGTTGTCACCTCGAAGGAAAAGCCGCCCGAGATGACCGTTACCGTACCGTGCTGAATCCCTGTCGGTATGACGTTGTCAAACAGCCCAACCACCTCATCAGGCACTGCCGATGTTGTCAGGTCCATATCCTGGATGGAGCGTCCGAGCAGTTCATCACGTACACAGCCGCCGACCCAATAGGCTTCATGCCCGGCGCTGATCAGCCGGTCAAGGACCTGCCCGGCTTCCAGAGCCATATCCGGATCCGCGTAACGCCAACTGTTCATAGCCTTTCCACCTTTACTGCTGTAATCCGCAAAAACAGACGCGTTTGCACTAATAGTGAGTGTTCAAAAAGTCAGGTTTTCAGCACCGAGAAGGTTGGATGAAGCTAGGGACTGAGGAGCGGAGCGTACTTGGGGTACGTGAGCACCTGAAATGTTTCCGCAGGAAACATGCTTCGGAAGCATCCGCTTAGGCCCGGCTGAATTCAAGATTCGATGTCGAGTCCACTTCCTGACTTCCTTCGTGATCAAAAGATGACTTTTTGAACAACCTCTAACAGTTCACTGGTTTCAGATCAGGCACCTCGCGTCCTAATACACGGTAATAGATTTCTTCATACTGTCTTCTGATTCTGTCGTTGCAGAACTCGGTCTGCGCCCGCTGCAGGCAGGCCTTGCGCAATCTGGCCGCATCCTTGCTGTCCGTCAGCAAGCGGATGGCATATTCGGCCATTTGCTCCGTATCTCCAATCGGGGCCAGATATCCGGTCTCGCCATGAATGACAAGCTCCGGTATACCCCCGGCGGTGGAGCCGACCGTTGGCACGCCGCAGGCCATCGCTTCGAGCGCAACCAGTCCGAAGCTCTCCTTTTCCGAGGGCAGCATCAGTACATCGGCCATGGACAGCACCTGCGCGATATCATCCTGCTTGCCGATGAAATACACCTTGTCTTCCAGGCCCAGCTCTTCGATTTTACTGCGGATTTTTGGCAGATCCGGACCTTCGCCGACGAGCAGCAGCTTGGATTTGACCTCCCGCTGCACCTTTTCAAACACATCAAGCACATCGCCTACCCTTTTTACAGGACGGAAATTGGAAATATGCATCATAATTTTCTCGTCCGGCGCGGCAAAATCGCTGCGCAGCGAAGCGGAATCCCGCGGATAATACACTCTTTTATCGACAAAATTATAACTCAAATCGATCTCGCGTGTAATATCGAGCACTTCCCGCGTTTCACGAATCAGATCCTTCGATACGGCCGTAACCGCATCGCTTTCGTTAATGGCAAGCCTGATCAGATCCTTTAACGATTCGTCCTGGGCCAGCACCGTGATATCGGTTCCATGCAGTGTCGTAACGACTTTCAGGCGATCCCCGACCATTTGCTTGGCCAGAAAAGCACATACCGCATGTGGAACCGCATAATGCACATGAAGCACGTCAAGGTTTTTCATCTTCACGACCTGGGCCATCTTCGTTGCCAGCGACAGATCATAAGGAGGATAGCGGAACACATAATAATCATTGACTTCCACTTCATGATAAAAAATGTTTTTATGAAAATTTCCGCCCAGTCTGAACGGAATCCCGTTGGCAATAAAATGCACCTCATGACCCTGCTCGGCCAGCAGCTTGCCCAGTTCGGTAGCCACGACACCGGAACCTCCCAATGATGGGTAGCAGGTAATTCCGATTCTGAGCATGTCATTCATGATAGCAGCCCCCTTTTCACATTCCGGCAAGAAAAAATAAATTTAAAATAATTCAACTTTATAAGGGGACTTCACCGCAAACCCCTCGGCAAACGGAGTCAGACTCCGCTGTCCCAGCATGGAGTCCCGCGCTTTGACCCGTTCTATGTATCCTTGATTGAGAGGGGTAGATACCACGTCAGCTCCTGCAGCCCCTTGCTCAAATTGAGAGCTGTAGCAGCCCAGCGCCTTTTCCTTAAGATTATAATACCCGGTTATATCGACAATTAGATCAGCCCGTCCCAGATCATTAATAAAATAAAAGTAGAGCTGATCTACACGGACAGGCGGCAGCTCTGGCATGAAGCGGCGCAGCTTGGCGTTGAAGACTGCTTCCTCCACCAGCCTGCTGCACATGACATGATCCGGATGGCGGTCTTCCCAGTACGGCGCAAATACAATCTTCGGAGCATGGCGTCGTATTTCCGCGGTGACGGTGGCCACATGCTCCGGTGTGATGTACAATCCCCTGTCCGGGAGCCCCAAATTGGTGCGTGCGGAGAGACCAAGCAAGGCGGAAGCGGCAACCGCTTCCGCCGCACGTCTCTCCACCGTACCATTGGAGGACATTTCCGCTCGGGTCAGATCACAAATTCCGACCTTCAGGCCGGCCGCGGTATGCTTGACGATCGTGCCGGCCATTCCGATTTCGGCATCATCCGCATGGGCGCCGAATACAAGAATGTCCAGGCTCATTTGATTTCACCGTCCTGAATGCCCGGCTTGTATTTGTGAACCAGCTCCCGCCATGCAAAGTCTCCGCGGTCGAGCGCCTTCACCAATATTTCAGCTGTGGCGATATTCGTCGCAAGCGGAATACCCTGCACGTCACACAGGCGCAGGAGAGCGGTGATATCCGGCTCATGCGGCTGTGCCATGAGCGGGTCGCGCAGAAAGATAATCAGGTCCATGTCGTTCTGGGCCACCATGGCGCCGATCTGCTGGTCCCCGCCGAGGGGACCAGACATGTAGCGGTGAATTTTCAATCCTGTAGCTTCCATAATCCGCTGCCCTGTAGTTCCTGTGGAATACAACTGATGATCCTTGAACACATGCTCATATGCGGTTACGAAGTTGATCATTTCGTCCTTTTTGCGGTCATGGGCAATGAATGATATTTTTAACATATTCGTCTCTCCCCCATCCGATGTATCGTTTTTCTTGCCGCCTTTACCAAACATTAATCTATAAAGTGTTCAAATCCGTAGACAAGTCCCGTATGGCTCATCACTTTTTCGATTCCGATTTTTACCCCCGGCATATAACCTTCACGTTCATAGGAGTCATGGCGTATTCTGAGAGATTGCCCATGGCCGCCGAATATAACCTCCTGCTGTGCAAATACACCTGGCAGCCGCAGGCTGTGGATGCGGAAGCCTTGATAATATCCGCCACGTGCACCCTCAATCGTCTCTTCCTCCGCCGGATTGCCCTGGCGCAGCTCCTCCCGGTTCTGTGCAATCAGCTCCGCCGTTTTGATCGCTGTTCCGGAAGGAGCATCCAGCTTATGGTCTCCATGGGTTTCGATGATCTCCAGGTGAGGGAAAAATTTGGCTGCCTGGGCAGCAAATTTCATCATCAGAATGACGCCGATTGAGAAATTGGGGGCAATCAGGCCTCCAATGCCGCGAAGCTGGCACTGCTTGTCCAACTCTTCGATCTGCTCCGGCGTAAAGCCTGTGGTCCCCATAACTGGTCTGACACCTAGCTCGATGGCCAGTGCAGTATGATCATATGCCGAATGGGGTGCAGTAAAGTCAACCATCACATCGGGCTGGCTTTCCCTGAGAGCTCTTTCAAGGTCGCCTGTTATGTTGATTCCCGCTTCCGGCAGACCAACCAGCAGACCTGCATCCACTCCCGTGTGGGAACGGTTCACGGCGGCAGCCAGCTCCAGCCCCTCATCCTGGAGCACGAGCTTCAGAACCTCGCGGCCCATTCTTCCTCCGGCGCCAACGACTGCTACTCTGATCTTATCTGTCATGAAAACAACTCCTTATGCTGCGAAAATGGCAGTCTATTTCTGTGAATCCCGATAATTTTTTTTGCGTTCCAGCAGCTCCAGCTGCAGTTCTATCAGCTGCCCTTCCTGCGGCAAAAGGTCTATCGCTTCCCCTACGGCGGCCAGAGCCTCGTCGAACTGGTTCAACTCGTTATGGGCAAGGGCAAGCAGAACATAGGCATCCGCACACAGCGGATCCAGCTTCACCGCTTCATAAAGCATGTTTATCGCCCGTGCACGTGCCGGGTCATCCGGCGAACCACCCCCGGACAGCATTTTTCGCACTTCTCCGGCCAGGCGTTTGGCTTCAAGAGAGTTCAGGTGAATTTTATACTCATCCTGTCCCGGTGCCAGCGTAACGGCAAGTTTTGCATGCTCCAGAGCCTGATCCAGGCGGCCGCTGCGCGCATAGGTAATAGAGCAGCGGTAGCGGTAATCCGCATTGTCGGGCTCGGCCGCTATCGCCCGCTCAAACCAACGGATAGCCTCTTCAAAATCGTTGCTCAAAATACTGAAATATGCTTTCTGTACATATTCATCCGCCTTCATGATGCTGCACCTCCGTGCGATCCACCGTTTGGTACAGCATATGTATGGACTGCCTAATCGGTGTCCTTCCTGGTCCAGCGGTCTGCATCCCGTGTATTGAATTTATTCATGATCTTATTATGGGCTTCCGTCAGATCAATGCCCAGTGAATTGGCAAAGCAGATCGTAATAAAGAGAATATCGCCAAGCTCCAGTTCAATGGAATTGTCAGCTTCGTCTTTCTTCTTGGGCTTCTCACCGAAGGAGTGGTTGACCTCACGTGCCAGCTCCCCGACCTCTTCCGACATTCTTGCCAGCATGGCCAGCGGGCTGAAGTAGCCTTCCTTGAATTGCGATATGTATTGATCGACTTCACGCTGGAGCTCAGCAAGCGTTTTTTCCATAAAAGCCTTTTCTCCTTTATTGTGAAGGTTTATTCATATGTTATCGTAAAGGAACTTTGAAAACAATTATTTTTTAATCGTCTCGGAACAAGGTATACTAGGGTAAGATTGCCAAATGGGCTTCTTGGCAAACGAATACGATTGATGCGAGGGGTAACATTGAAAACGTTTAATATCGGCTCACAACTGAAGCAAATCATTCCAATCCTGCTGGGAACTGCGGTGTATGCGTTCGGTCTGCTGTATTTCATTATTCCCAACCAACTGATGGAAGGAGGCGTAACAGGCATCACCGTTTTGCTTAATTACGCATTCTCCATTTCACCTTCTTTATCTACTCTTTTGCTGAATATCCCGTTGTTCTTGCTTGGATGGAAAATACTTGGCGGACGCCAGATTGTATATACGGGTGTCGGCATCGGATCTTTAACCTTCTTTCTGTGGCTGTTCGAAAAACTGATTGATTCAGGCTGGATCGAGCCGTTCGCCACGGAGCATGATTTTATTCTGGCAGCCCTCTATGCCGGGGTCACGCTTGGAGGCGGTCTTGGCATCGTGTTTCGTTTCGGTGGTACCACCGGCGGCTCGGACATCATCGCCCGCATCCTCAACCGCAGATTCGGCTGGAGCATGGGGCAGGTGCTTCTCGGCATCGATATTCTTATTATCGGCCTGTCTCTACTGTATATCCCGAAGGAAAAAATCCTTTACACTCTGGTTGCTGTATTTATAGCGTCCAAAGTGATTGATTTTATTCAGGAAGGGGCTTATTCGGCCAGAGCGTTCATGATTATCAGCGATTATGCCCACGAGATCGCAGAGATCGTTACAAGAGACATGGAACGGGGAGTGACGATCATCCCGGCCATCGGCGCTTATTCCAAACAGGCCAAATATGTCGCTTATTGCGTTGTATCCAGACAGGAAATGCGCCGGCTTCATCAGATTGTGAAATCGGTCGATCCCAAAGCATTTGTAATCATCAACGATGTGCATGACGTGCATGGCGAGGGCTTCCGGGAAGAATAAGCCTCATAACAAACACAAAATATCGATAGAATTAAACTCTAGCCTTTGATAAAATAGCAATATAAATTCTCGAAGGAGCGGAACATATGAGCAATGAATTATCTGAGCTGTTGCGGTCCGTTATCAAAGAAGAGTTGGAACCTGTTAGCAGGCAGCTTGCGGAATTAAAAACTGATCAGCAAGAGATGAAGCAAGAACAGCAAAGCATGAAACAAGACCTGCAAGAGATGAAGCAAGAACAGCAAAGCATGAAACAAGACCTGCTTGAGGTGAAGCAAGAGCAGCAAGAGATGAAACAAGACCTTGATATGATTAAACGTGCCGTATTGGAGACTAATGACAGACTCAAAAATGTGGAAACTATCTTGGAGAATCAACATCAAATTATCGAGCTGCTTTCTGCCCGTTCTATCCAGCAGGAAGCTGAACTGAGAAGAATTAAGTGAAGAAGAAAGAGCAAGTATCGGCGCATCTGACCACCGGATACTTGCTCTTTTTAAATCAGCCAACCTTCACAGACATCAGCGGGCAGGAGGAAAAAAACTGTGCTCCCCCCGGTATTTCCGGATGCCGGCATAAACCAGGGCTGCCAGGATGACACATCCGATCAGCCATTCCAGCGCATCGTCGTCTGCGGCCAGCATGAATGGGCCAAAGGCCGCAGCATCCTTCTCACGGCCGAACAATACGTTCAGCGTCTCACGCCCGGCGGTAAGCGCAGACCTCACGGCAGCCGGGTCGGAATTCAGGCTTCCGCCCGCTCCCCTCATAAAGGATAACCACGAATCGGTCCTGTTTACAGCAGACGGCGGCATGCTGATGATAGCGGACGGCCTTATCGTATTATAATGATCCTCCAGCCTTCCCACAGCCTGGGCAAATCCTGAAGCGCTCCCTTTTGTGAACTGGTTCTCCGCTTCTTTTAAATCTTCATACAGTATTTTGTAATACTGCTGCCACAAGGGCTCCTTGGGGTGGGCGAGCACATCAGCCGCCAGCCTCAAGCCTGCGGCGGCTTGAATGACGGCCTCCGGGGATATGGCAGCCGCGTTTACCGCCTCCTGAACGTCCAGAATAGCCCCGGAAAAGGCATGAATCCCTTCCACCGACATCGCTTTCTGAACGTTTCCGGTGCCAAACAGTTGTACAACCTCTGCAAGACGGCGGCGCACTTCTATGATATTTCCTTCCTTGGCATGCTTATACAAAGCAACTGCTGCCTGGTCAAGGGCAAGCTGCTGTGTCGGAGTGGCAGTTTGTGCCGGGGCCGCTTCATACGCGCCGGAAACCGCCTGCGGCAGCAAGGCAAACAGAAGCGCCGTACACAGCAGCACCCGGATGATACCGGCAACACCGTTCATTGGACATCCCTCCTACCCTATCTGTATGGCATGGACGAATGGCCTAGAACCGAAAGCTGAGAACCGGTGGGCGAGAATCAGCTTGTGCCTGCCCTCCTCCGCGACAGGGCCATCACCAGCCAGCAGGCAGCGGCGCTGGCCAGCGTGAGAGCTACTGTAAAATTGCGGACGGCAGGCACATCGTCAAACAGCTCACGCGGCAGCCAGGGATTAATCCCGTAGGTATAATCCATCAGATCGTTCAGCAGCGTCCACAGGAGAGCGACGGTCAAGCCTGCGGATCGCACTGCAAAAAAGCGGATATACACCAATGCCTCCACCGCCATAATCGTATGGGAAGCTACAAGCATCCAGTCAAGCGAACCGATAGCCCCCCCTTGTGACGCTCCCGCGAAGATGATGGCAGAAGCCCAAATCCCATACTTTACACTGGTTACGACAGCCAGTCCCTCAACCAAATGTCTGAGTACGGTCCAGCCTCTGCTGACAGGAGGGAACAGCAGAAACAGCAAAGCAATGGTAAAAAACAGGCTCGCTGTGGGACTGTCAGGAACGAAGACGATCAGCCAGTGAGGATAGCGATCCCACGTATACGCGAGCTGGTTGTCATACCATACATAACCTCCCACGGTCCCCAACAGATTGCACCAGAAGAGCAGCCACAAAAAATAACGGTTCAGCAGCAACTCCCTGCTCCACAAAAAGGTTATGGACAAATTACATCAGGCCTCCAGTCACTCAAGCGGTGTACGAATTGATCTATGTACCAAAAGAAACCTAACCGCATGAGCGATCAGGTTTCATAACCACTTTATTTTACTGTGACTGGCTTTGAATCGCAAGCGTATACCTGCAATGGCCATTAAGTCAACGTTTTCAGTTCATCCGTAAGAGTTCGGAAAGCTACTTCATCCTTGGAAGCAAGCGCCTCGTCAATTTCACGGTACAGTTTGTCGCTTTTGTACTTGCGCAATGCTTCATCCAGCACCAGCTCCGCCGACAGACCAAGCATGACTTCATAAGTAACCTTCATTTTATCCATAGGATGCACCTCCAAACAAGGGTTCTCAAGAGTTTTTATATGCTCTTCCTTTTGCCACATAGTTTAACGTTGTATCCGCCATCCGCTTTAAATCGGCCTCCGTTAATTCTCTTACAACTCTTGCAGGAGTACCCAGCGAAAGCGTGTAGGGAGGAATACGCATGTTTTCGGTCACAAGCGATCCTGCTCCTATTAAAGCATATTCACCAATATCTGCTCCGTTCAGTACAATAGCCCCCATTCCAATCAATGTGCCCCTGCCGATAGAGCAGCCATGAATAATGGCTCCATGGCCAACAGATACGTCTTCTGACACCATCAGCGGCTGGTTGGTATTGACATGGCCGATGACTCCATCCTGAATATTGCTGCGGTCACCGATCGCAATCGGTGCCATATCGCCGCGCAGAACGGCATTGAACCATATCGAGCAATCCTGTCCGATCGTAACATCACCAATAATACGTGCTCCTTCAGCGGTATAAACCGACGAATGAAGCGAGGGCCATTTCCCTTGATAAGCGATCATATTGAATCCACCCTTCTGTTTTGGGTGTGATTCTAGCAATACGCCGTACTATTGTCAAACCTTCTTCTTTCCTGCCCCGGTGCCTGGCGGGCTGCAGCAGCCCGCCGTCCTCATGCCCCACGCCGTCATCTGCACAACGGTTCCGGCGGCTTGATGTTCACCCACGCGCAGCAGCCCGAAATGCATGAGCATGCGGATGATTCTTTTATCAAAAACGGCTTCAGGACTGTCGTAGTAAAAAGGCTTAATGAATGGACCGATTTGTTCGAACAAGGATGCCTGCGGTACCCAGCTTTTTGCGCAAATGGAGGTCCAATATATGAGAGAAGATATATTGGGGACCGCCCCCTTATACAGTCTTAACCAAAACCTGAATAACTGTATCAGTTCTTCCTCGGTCGGAATATCAAGCGCTTCCTCCCCCTTTGCTGTCAACACAAGGAGGCCGCCTGCTTCAGCAATCCACTTGCGGTAAAAGGCGTAATCATACAGCAGGGCCAAGCGGTCCGGATAGTGTTTGAAAAATCGCCCGTAACCGAAACGCCAGCCACCTTTACCAAGCAGAGGCTCCGCAACATGCAGATGCTCCATCATCTGCTGCTGGGTGCGGCGATACATCACACCTTCGGGATTCAGCACAATCTCGTGCGAGCCAATGAAGCGCAGCATCAGCTTTAAATCCTCCCCAAGCAAATGCCCCTCGTCTCTGTAAACCGCAGGCTCGTCCGTGCTCTCGATCAGTTCCCGCATATGCTGCCTGGTCACTTCGCTCAGACGCTGTTTTAAATCGGCAGGCACCTGAAACAGATACCGGGTATGATTCGTCGAACCGTTGAACAGCCAGCCTGCGCTGCGAAGACATGTGACCATTTCCCGTGGCGTAATTTCCGCCTCATCATCCAGAGCCTGTCTGGCCGCCGCGATCAGCTCTTCCATGCCGAAATATGGCCGTTCATCAAACAGCAGCGTATTCAGAAACCTGCGGTACGGTAATGGCAGATTTCGTACCTGTTGCTCAAAAAAATCGCGCCGTCCCAGCTTTGTGAGAATGCCTTGAATTAATTCATGCTTGGAGTTCGGTTTGCATTCACATTCATAGTGGCTGGCAATCCTATTCAATTGGCCGATGTCGGCATAAGTTAGCATTTCCGCCAGATTCATAGGTTCATTGCCCCCGCCGCCCTCCAGATGGTTTCTGCCAAACTCCGGTAATCTGAGCTGTCTAGAATCAGCTTTGACCGATTGCGTGCTTTCTAAACCTAAATTTATCCATAAAGTCCGAAGCCGCAGTACATGAATGCAAAAAGGCCGGGAAATGAGTGCAAGCAGCTCCTTTCCTCAGCCTTTTATTCCAAAAAAGGATGTCCTGCAGCAGAAAAATCCGCTTTGAGACATCCCTGATATGTCACACACCTGTGAAACGAAGTGAAGTTGCTGCTTACTGCTAAAGGAGGTGCTTGGTGCAGTTGTAAAGCACAGGAGACCATTCCATATCCTGTCGTTCCAGAATCGTTAACGAAAGATTGCCGATTCTTTCGGAATGCTTGTCCTCATAGAGCGCTGTAAACAGTTGGGCAAGAAAAGCCCCGTGAGAGACCACAAGCAAGTTGCGGTCACGGTTCTCTTCCCATAGGGCCTTCAAAAATGTCAGCCCTCTCCGTCGCATCGCCTCTTCACTTTCCTGCCCCAGCTCCAGCAGATGCCAGTCTGCGCCCCATTTGTTCTCCCGCTCCGCCTGGGTCAGTCCCTCAACCTGACCGAAAGACCTTTCATTCAGACGGACATCCGGCTCCAGCAGCTCGATTCCCAGCATGGAAGCGATAATCTCTCCCGTCTCCCTGGCCCGGGATAAACCGCTCGTCACTACCGCGTCCCATTGATACGGCTCTTTCTGCAGACGCATGCCCAGCAATCTCGCCTGCTCCCGGCCTTCTTCATTCAAGGGAATATCGCTTTGGCCCTGAATTCTTCCAAGCACATTCCAATCCGTCAAACCATGTCTGATCAATCCTATCAGCATGTTCTTCCCTCACGTTCCCGTTTCTTGTAGTCTTTGGTGCTGGCTCTATCTTCTTACCCGGTGCACCCAGCCGATCGACAACAGCGCCAGAGCCACTGCCAGAAAGGACAGCACCATCCAGTATTCCGGATAGGCCGGGACAATATTGCCGATCAGCGGCTCCATAATACCGTTTATCGGTTCAGGAATAACCACCTTTATGCTGTCGGACACAGAATCGGCCCCCGCCACTCCAGTCGGCAGTATCCCCGACTGCTGTGCTCCGGTTGAAGTGTGCCCCTGGCCATTCCCCACCGGATGGCTGCTCATCGTCAAAACCAAAAAACTGCACAGAAAGATGGCCAGGAAACCGGCAATCCAAGCCGAAATGGATCTGCGCAACGCCGGACTGATACGGGAACGGCGGTTTTCACCTGGCACGAGCCAGGGCGATTCCGCATAAATCCGATCCATGACCCGGCGGTTGACGTTCTCCGCCTGTTCTTCTGTCACCTCATCGGGAATTTGAAGCATAGCCGAGCGGCTTAGCTGCCAGCCCGACCATTCCGCCGAACAGCGCTCGCAGTGCGCATTATGGTCTTCCACCATTCTGCGCCGCGGGTCTTGTTCGGGCAGATCTTTCAAAACACCGAACAATTCCTTAGCCTCCCTGCATTTCATCGGCTGCTCATTCCTTCCCTTTCCTCAAGTAGGGGCTCATAAAGATAAGGCTCCAGTTGATTCTTTACACTTGACCTGGCCCGGAACAAAAGCGACTTGACCGCGCTCACCGTTTGTCCGAGCACCTTGGCAATCTCCTGGTAGTCCAACTGGTCATACTCCCGTAAAATTAACGCGGAGCGTTGCTTTTCCGGCAGATTTTTAATCGCCTCCCGCACCATTTCAACCTGCTCAGTCCTTAATATCGCCTGCTCGGGAATGGCATCCGGAGGGGCGATCGGAGTATATCCGCTCTCCTCGAGAGGTACGCTGCCGCTGCGCTGCTTGCGCAGTTCGCTGAGCACCGTATTCCGCGCAATGGTATATAACCAGGTTGAGAAAGACGCGTCCACTTCCCGAAAGGAGTGAAGACTGCGATAAGCCTTATAAAAGGTTTCCGAGCACAAATCCTCGGCCATCATTTCAAGTCCGGAGCTTTTCAACATATGATACACGAAAGCCAGAATCTTCCGCTGATACCTTCTCATTAAATGTGAATATAATTCAATATTCCCTTGCTTAATTTCCTGAATCAACTGGGAATCCGTCATCATCCGAGTGAGACCCTCCTCGCCCATGTGCCTCCTCCCCGTTCGATCCTCTTTTATGTATTACCGAACAGGTTTGTAAAAGTTGCGCTCTCTTGTCTCTTCGCGCCCTATAAAGTACAGCTGCCATCTATGTTCCAAATTTTCCTCACCCATTGTACCATATATTAGCTGCAATCTAAAAGTTCCACAATGGGGTTCACCCTGTTGACATGAAAAAAGCAAAAAAAGACCACCCAGGCCAGAACCCAAGTGGTTACTACTATGTTGCAAGTAGTGGAGTTAAAGGATAGGAGTGGAGAGAAACCATACTGTACTTTTAGTATATGTATCCGTTTTCATTTTGTCAACGGTTTTTTTAAAGCGTTTTCTTTTTTTATAAAAAAATAGCCGTACTGCAGTGCATGCGCTGCGGTCCGGCTATTTCGCTTCGTTTAAACAACCACGTGGTAGCGCTGCTCGCTAAGCAGCTTTTTCGCTTTCTCCCAATCCTCTTCCTGTCTGAACGACAGCCGCAGAATGCCCGGCACATCCTCTCTGCTCTCGATAATCTGCATATTGCTGAGGTTGATGCGGTGATCGCCAAGCTGGGTAGCGATTTGGCCGATAATGCCGGGCGTGTCCGGAACATCAATGTACAGGTCGAATAAAGGAGTGATCATTCCCTTCCGCCGCTCAGGTAATTCGCTGCGAAATGCACCAGCCGTCCTGAATTCGTCCTCAATGCCTTCGCCGTCCCGTTCCAGCAGCAGACACGTAAAGCGCTCAATCTGCTCATTCCACTCCTGCAGCAGATTCAGCAGCACATCACGATTGCTGAGCAGAATGTCACGCCATACAATCGGGTCGCTGGAGGCAATACGCGTAATATCTCTGAAGCCACCTGCGGCAAGCACGCGGTAAAGCCCGTTCTCTTCATTATGCGTGCGCACCTGGTTTACCAGGGAAGCGGCGATAATATGCGGAAGATGGCTGATCGCCCCCACAATATCGTCATGCATTCCCGGCTCCACTCTTACAATCTGCGCACCGGTAAACTGCAGCAGCTTTTCAAGGGAGCTGCATACCTGCTCGGGAACATCCGCTGCCGGAGACAGCACATAATAAGCGTTTTCGAATAAAACGGCCGACGCGGCCGTAATGCCCGAACGCTCCGAGCCTGCCATCGGATGCCCGCCGATAAAATAAACACCGTCCCAAGGAATCTGCTCCGCAAGCGTGGTAATGGACTGCTTGGTGCTTCCCACATCGCTGATGATACAGCCTTTTTTCAGCGGAAGCTTGCTCAGCAGCAGCAGGTAGTGCTCAAGCTGCCCTACAGGCACGCACAGAAATATAAAATCGGCGTCCAGCGCCGCTTCCTCGACGGACAAAGTCGCAGAGTCAACGACTCCGCGGCTGACCATCGGTTCCAATAATTCTGGAAGATGGGCATGGCCTACGACGGTGATCCCCGGTTTGCCTTTAAAGCAAAGCGCGAGCGATCCTCCAATCAGGCCCACCCCAAATATAGCAATTTTCATGAATATCGTTCCTATCCGCGTTATTAAGGCTGCACCTTCATCTTTTCCAAGCCCAGCACCTGTTCAAGCGCGCTGATGAAAATTTCGTTCTGTGACTGGGAACCGACGGTTACGCGTATGTAGGTCGGATATTTCTCAAATCCTGCGCGGACAATAACCCCTTTTTGCAGAAGCGATTGGAATACTTCTTTGGAAGGTCGACCGGCATCCACCAGAATAAAGTTCCCGTGCGCCGGAAAAGCGGCAAGGCCCAGTCTCTTGAATTCTTTTTGCAAATATTCGATGCCTGCGGCGTTATTGGCCTGGCATTCCTTCACGAAGGCCTGGTCGCTAAGCGCTGCAATAGCAGCGGCCTGACCGATCCGCGATGTGTTGAAAGGCTCACGCACCTGGTTAATCAGCCGGATGACCTCCGGATGGGCGATTCCGTAGCCGACCCGCAAAGACGCGATGCCGTAAATCTTGGAGAAGGTACGCAGCACAACCAAATTGCTGTATCTTGACAGCAACGGGATACTGTTCGGATACGAGCTGTCTGTAACGTATTCGAAATAGGCTTCATCCAGAACAACCATGACATGCCCGGGAACCCGGTCCAGGAACAGGGTCAGCTCTTCCTCGGATACGATGGTGCCTGTCGGATTGTTCGGATTGCATACCCAAATGATTTTTGTCCGGTCATTGACATGGGAGAGCATGGCGTTCAGGTCGTGTACCCCATCCACAAGCGGAACCTCGACCGAGAGTGCTCCTTCAATATCCGCATTGCTTTTGTAAACCGAGAAGGTCTGGTCAGCCATAATGTTCTCGTCTCCAGGCATCAGGAAGGCTCTTGCAATCAGCGCGATGATCTCGTCCGAGCCGCAGCCGAAAATAACCTGATTCTCCTGCACTCCTGTATGACGCGTGAGCGCCTTGGTCAGCTCTACAGCACTTCCGTCGGGATAAAGACTCAAATTGGATAGTTCCGCCTGAATGGCCTCCTTGACTGCGGGAGAGCTCCCGTACGGATTTTCGTTGGATGCCAGCTTGATGACTTGATCCAGTCCGAGCTCACGCTTGACCTCCTCGATCGGTTTACCCGGCTGGTACACCGGTAAATTGCCAATTTGCGGTTTAGGCTGCACAGCCCTCGCCTCCTTGTCTGCAAAATAGGTTATGCTCTCAATTGTGCCACAAAGCTGCGAATTTGCAACAGTCCTTCCTTGCGGCGGGAAGGATCGCCCAGCAGTGGGATAGCTTCCTCCACCTGGCGCACAATCGCGCTGCCTACGACAACGCCGTCGCAAATCCGCGAGAAGCGCTTCACCTGTTCGCCGTTGGAAATTCCGAAGCCAACGGCGACAGGAAGATCCGTATGACGCTTCACGCGCTCGATAAACTGATCTACACCTTCAAAAAATGACGCTCTTTCCCCCGTTACTCCCAGCGAAGACACGCAGTATATAAAACCGCGCGCGTTGCGCACAATTCGTTCGATGCGCGTATCCGAGGTCGGCGCGACGAGTGGCACAAGATTTACACCGGCCTGCTCCGCCTGCTGTCCAAGCTCCTCGGCTTCTTCAACCGGCAGATCAGGGATGATGATGCCGCTGATTCCGTGCTGCTGCAAAGCCTCGAAGAACGTCTCCATTCCCATTTGCAGCACCGGGTTGTAATACGTGAAGAGAATAAACGGCATCCGAACCCCGGCTTCCCTTGCCTTATCCGCCGCCTCCAGACAGGTACGGATCGTAATCCGGTTCTGCAAAGCCCTCTCCGAAGCGCGCTGAATGACCGGCCCGTCTGCAAGGGGGTCGGAGTACGGAACGCCCAGCTCCAGCATATCCGCCCCGGCTTTCTCCAGCTCGCGGATAATGTCCACCGTCGTCTCCACATCCGGATCGCCGACCGTCAAAAACGGGATCAGCGCCGTCTTTTTTTGCTCACGGAGGCGTTTAAACGTTGCATCCATCAAGTTCACGACTGTCCGCCTCCCGTGTGTTTCATAATCGATTCCACGTCCTTATCTCCCCGTCCGGACAGGCAGATCACGATAATGTCATCCTTTGACATGCCGGGAGCCATTTTAACCACTTCTGCCACCGCATGGGAGGACTCCAGGGCAGGCAGTATTCCTTCCGTTCTGCACAGCAGCTGCAGCGCATCCAGCGCCTCGGCATCGGTAATGGGCACGTATTTGGCCCGCTGAATATCCTTCAGATAGGAGTGCTCCGGACCTACACCCGGATAATCCAGGCCTGCCGAAATGGAATGGGCTGGCTGCACCTGCCCATACTCGTCCTGCAGCAGATAGCTCATGGAGCCCTGGAAGACCCCGTGCGTCCCCTTGCTCATCGTTGCCGCGTGCAGGTCTGTATCCATGCCCTTGCCCGCCGCTTCGACACCGACGAGAGCCACCTCCTTATCCTCGATAAAAGGATAGAACATGCCGATGGCGTTGCTGCCGCCGCCAATGGCCGCGACGACGACATCCGGCAGCCGTCCTTCGCTCTCGAGGATCTGCCGTCGGGTCTCGTCCCCGATCACACGCTGGAAATTGCGGACCATCATCGGGTACGGATGCGGGCCGACCGCGGAGCCGAGAATGTAGAACGTATCATGCACATGACTGACCCAGTAGCGAAGGGCCTCGTTGCCGGCATCCTTCAACGTTCTGGACCCTGAGGTCACAGGGATGACCTCCGCGCCGAGCAGCTTCATGCGGAATACGTTCAACTGCTGGCGAACCGTATCCTCCTCACCCATGAAGACCTTGCACTCTAGTCCCAGCAAGGCGGCTACCGTGGCGGTGGCCACACCGTGCTGGCCTGCGCCTGTTTCGGCGATGACCTTATGCTTGCCCATTCTTTTGGCAAGCAGTCCCTGGCCGAGCGCATTGTTGATTTTGTGCGCCCCCGTATGGTTCAAGTCCTCGCGCTTCAAATATATTTTTGCTCCGTTCAGATGCTTGGTAAGCCGCTCCGCATAATATAGCGGGGTCTCCCTGCCGGAGTACTGCTTCAGCAGATAGTTCAGCTCTTCATTAAATTCCGGATCGTCCGCATATTTCCGGTAGGATTCCTCCAGCTCGATCAGAGCGTTCATCAGCGTCTCTGGTACGAATCGTCCCCCGAAAACGCCGAAACGGCCGTTATGATCAGGCAGTTGTGCCATGACGCTTCACCCTTTCCACGAATGCTGTAATTTTTGCGATGTCTTTGACACCGTCCGTCTCCACACCGCTGGATACATCGAGCCCTTCCGGGTCATAGGCCGAGATGAGCGCACCCGCGTTATCGGGAGTAAGACCACCGGCTATAAATAAAGGGATGCCGTGCATCCCCGCACGCTCGTGATAAGCAGGGATGGCCTCCCAGGCAAAGGTGCGGCCCGATCCTCCCCCATAGCGGGGATCATAGGTGTCCAGCAGGAAAGCGTCAACACGGCCTCCGTAGGGGTCCAGCCGCTGCGTGCCTGCCACAGCCTCATCAGGTCCTCCCTGAACCGGGAGCGCCTTGATCACCGACGTTCCGAGCCGCTCCTTGACAGAAGCGCAGAAAACGGGGCTTTCCTGGCCGTGAAGCTGGATCACATCCAGTTGCGCCATGTCCATAACCTCCTGCAGCTGCTCGATGTCCGGGTTGACAAACACACCTACGCTGCGAGGGCGGCGATCCGTTTTCCAATCCCCCAGCACCTTTATAAGCTCTGCCGCCTGCTCTGGGTCGACGCGGCGCTTGCTCTCTGCGAATACAAATCCGATATAATCAATATTTAAATGTACCATTGATTTTAGCACTTCAACGCTTTGAAGTCCACAAATTTTCACTTCTGTTTCCCGCACTGGGCTGCCCCTCCTCTCTTTCTTCATGCATCGTAAACTCAGCTATATTCAGCCTTCCATCAAATCATGGACAGCCTGGCCTACGTCCTGCCGCCGCATCAGATATTCGCCGACAAGCACGCCCTTTGCCCCTTTGCTGTACAGATACTCAATATCCTGCGGTCCGGCGATTCCGCTCTCGCTGATCAGGGTGACGCCTTCTGTGACCAACTCGGCTAGCTCCTCCGTCGTCTGCAGACGTGTTTCAAACGTCTTGAGATCGCGGTTATTGACACCGATCAGGGTTGCCCCAAGCTCAAGCACCATTTCCATTTCCGCTCTGTCATGCACTTCCACCAGCGCATCCAGCCCCGTTTCGCGCACAGTGTTCAGGAAGCGACGCATACGCTCCTTATCCAGAATAGCGGCAATGAGCAGTACGGCATCCGCTCCAAGGAGGCGGGCTTCGTAAATTTGCGCTTCGTCGATGACGAAATCCTTCCGCAGCAGCGGAAGTCCGACCGCCTGTCTGATTTCCCGCAAATAATCAGGACTTCCCTGAAAATAATCGACATCCGTCAGCACCGAAATACAGTCTGCCCCTGCAGCCTCATAGGCGCGGGCGATCTGGACCGGGTCAAAGTCGGGCCGGATCAGTCCCTTGGAGGGAGACGCCTTTTTGACCTCGGCAATCAGCCCCAGCCTCCGTTTGGGCCGGTTGGCCAGCGCATCCTCGAAGCCGCGCGCCGGCGGCATGTCCGCAATCGTCCGCTCCGCTTCAAGAATGGAAAAATGCTCCTTCAGCGCCGCTGTTTCCTTTTGCTTGGTAACCACAATTTTATCAAGATACATATTCGTATTCCCCCGTTGCCTGAATTAACTGCTCCAGCTTCTCCAAAGCTCTGCCCGAATCAATCGCCTTGGCCGCTCTGTGAACTCCTTCCTGGAGTGAAGAAACCTTACCTGCCACATAAATGCAGGCTCCCGCGTTGGCAAGCACGACATCCCTGTACGGCCCCTTCTCGCCGTTCAGAATGGTGCGGATGATGTCCGCGTTGTCCGCGGCATCCCCGCCGAGCACATGCTCAAGCGGATGACTGCGCAGCCCCAAATCCGAGGGGGTGATTTCATAGGTTGTCACCGCTCCATCCTTCAGCTCGGATACTGTTGTCGGTCCCGAAATGCTGATTTCGTCCAATCCCTCAGCGCTGCTGACGACCAGCGCGCGCTTGGACCCGAGCTGGTTCAGCACCGATGCGATCACTTCTGTCTTGCTGTTATCATAGATGCCGAGCAGTTGGCGGTCTGCCCCTGCCGGATTCGTGAGCGGGCCCAGCATGTTAAATACGGTACGGACTCCCAATTCACGGCGCGGTGCGGCGGCATACTTCATGGACGGGTGATACACCTGTGCAAACAGGAAGCAGATGCCGATTCTGTCCAGACAGTGTCTCGCCTGCTCGCCGGACAAATGAATATTGACCCCTAAGGCCTCCAGCACATCGGCACTGCCAGCCCGCCCGCTGGCGGAGCGGTTGCCATGCTTCGCTACCCGAACCGATTCCGCAGCCGCAATGATGGCCGACACCGTGGAAATATTGAATTTATGAATGCCTGACCCCCCGGTGCCGCATGTATCCAGCAGTTGCTCTCCGCTGACGGCTATCCTGCCGGCGTGACTGCGCATCGCCTCCGCAAAGCCGGTAATCTCGTCAACCGTCTCTCCTTTCATGCGCAGCGCCGCCAACAGTCCTCCGATTTGCGCCGGTGTCGCTTCCCCCGTCATAATCCGTTCCATGATGGCACGCGCCTCGAAACGTGACAAATCCGCCCCCTGCAACACTTGATTTAGCCCTGCCTGTATAAGATGCTGCCTTTCCACCGTATTTTCCTCCTTATCGTCCATAAAATTACGACTGTCAGCCGAATCCCGCCGGTTATCGGGAGTTGTACAGGTAATCCTGGTTCAGGACATCGCTCTCCCGCTTCGGCTGTGCGAACATGGCTTCTGCCGTACGAATCGCCTTCAGCATGGCTTTGGCCTTATTGACCGTCTCCTGATACTCGCTTTCCGCTACCGAATCCCAGACGATACCAGCGCCGGCCTGGACGTAAGCGCGGCCTTTTTTGAAGACAATGGTCCGAATCGTAATGCAGGAGTCCATATTTCCGGAAAAGCCAAGATATCCGATAGCGCCTGCATACGCACCGCGCGCTTCCCGTTCAAGCTCGGCAATAATTTCCATCGCCCGCAGCTTCGGCGCTCCCGACACGGTACCCGCAGGCAGACAGGACAGAAAGGCGTCGAAGAAATCCTTATCCTCGGCCAGACGCCCGGAGACGTTGGAAACGATATGCATCACATGCGAATAACGCTCAATTTCCATGAAGGTATCGCATTTTACCGTCCCGAATTCGGAAACGCGGCCCAAATCATTGCGGCCCAAATCCACGAGCATGAGATGCTCGGCACGTTCCTTCTCATCCTGAAGCAGTTCCTCGGCAAGCGCCCTGTCTTCTTCTTCACTGGCCCCGCGCGGGCGCGTACCCGCAATCGGTCTCGTCTCGACCCGCCCGTTCTCTACCTTCACCAGAGCCTCGGGAGAAGTGCCTACGATGATCTCTTCGTCCATTTTCAAATAATACATGTAGGGTGACGGGTTCAGCGTACGAAGCGTCCGGTACACCTGCAGCGGCGATACCTCAGTGTCGATATGAAAACGCTGGGACAGCACCACCTGAAATATATCCCCTGCCCGGATGTATTCCTTCGCCCGCTCAACATTGCTGATGAACTGCTCCTTCGTCAGGTTGGAATGGATTTCTCCGAGCTCAACATCGCCAGGCACGACGGCCGCACCGCCAAAATCTCCCACGACTGGCTCCCGCAGCCGCTCCGCCACCGCTTCCAGCTTCCGCTCCACCTCTGCATAGGCAAGCCTGATCTCCTCATCTGAAGCTCCCTGATGAATATGGACATTACCCACAAGCATCATCTGCTGCTTGACATGGTCAAAAACGATAAGCTGATCACAGAACATAAAGCGGATATCGTCCATATTGAGATCGTCGACAGCATGCTCCGGCAGCTTCTCATAATATTGGAGCAGATCGTAACCGAAAAAGCCGATGGCGCCGCCGGTAAAAGGAGGCATATCCTCAAGGCGCGGACTGCGGTAGCCGCGCAGCAGGGCTTTCAGAGACTCTACCGGTTTTCCTTCCAGCACCCGCTTCTCCCCGTTTTGTTCAAGCGTAATTCGCCCCTTTTTGCCGGAAATCATAAGAAATGGATCTGTCCCTATAAAAGAATAGCGTGCCCACTGCACCCCTCCTTCCACACTCTCGAGCAGAAAGGCCCGGTCTCTGTCCGCACAGCGGCGGAAAATCCGGATTGGCGTTTCCATATCGGCCAGCACCTTTTTGTATACCGGAATCAGATTGAAATCACCAGACATGGAAATCACTTGTTCAACACTTGGGGTTAACATGGGTTCACTTCCTCTCAAATTTGGAGCAGAATGAACTGAACATCAAAAAAAAGCCTCTACCGGCCGGTAGAGGCTTGTTCATCGTTGAAATTATAAGAATGCTGCCATATGTACGGCATCCCGAACACCGTGTTTACACAAAAGAAACTTCTCCCCGCAAGGCAGAGCTGCAGCTTCCGCAAGCAGTCTATTACCCTGCACCAAAGAATAATATGCCTGTTCCCCTCTCAAGGGCAAAACGGCATACCGTTTCTTTCGGTCTTCATGCATATGGACTCGGCTCTAAACTGCACTCTTCTCAATCTCAACTCAAACTCACTCTACTCTGCTACTGACACCACTATATCCTATTTGTACGCTTCTGGCAACCTTGATATGGCTCACATATCCGACCGGGTGGCAACCGCCAAATCGGGACGCAGCACCTGAGCCTCGTTCAAATACACATGTTTTATCTCGCGCTGCGATTTCTCTGTGTTCACCTGTACCAGCAGCCGAATGCATCTGGACAGACCGCCTTTGACATCAATTTCAACAGAGCACATCAGAGGCACGAACTCCCAGCCTTCCAGCTGTCGGATCGCCTTGGCGGGGAAGGTCGCATTCAGGTCCTGGGTCATGGTAATCCAGATATTCGATATATATTCCGGGTCCAGATCGTTGCGCTTCACCATCTCGGACAGGAGCTGCACGGTAGCTTCAAGAATTTCCTGCTCATCATTGTGCGTGACGGTTGTCGCCCCACGGATTCCTCGGTTGTACAAGACCTACACCTCCTTCAGCTGTTCCACGATTTCCCTGACAAGGGAGGCAGGAATGTCCTTCCGGATCTCCACCTGTCCGATGGAAAGGGGCACTACAAACGTAATGCTGCCCTCTTTAAACTTTTTGTCATGCATCATCGCGCTCATTATGGCATCGGTCTCCAGCTCACGGGGCAGAACGACCGGAAGCCGCAGCGACTGGAGCATGGCTCTCGTCTCTTGCACAAGGGATGGATCTGCGCCAAGCCGCACGCCGAGCATGGCGGAGCCCACCATGCCGATGGAAATCGCCTCGCCGTGCAGTAACGTGCCGTAACCGGCGATCGCCTCAATCGCATGGCCGATGGTATGCCCGAGATTCAAAATCGCACGTTGCCCATTCTCCTTCTCATCCTGGGAAACAACCTTCGCTTTGACCGCACAGCCCTTCTCCAATCCATACTCCAGCGCTTCCGGCTCAAGCGCCAGCAGCTCTTGCGCATGTTCCTGGCACCAGCGGGCAAAATCGGCGTCCCAGATCAAGCCGTGCTTGAGCATTTCCGCAAGTCCGGCGGATACCTCACGCGACGGCAACGTAAGCAGTGTATCCACGTCATACAGGACCAGCTCAGGCTGATGAAAAGCGCCGATCATATTTTTCGCCAGAGGATGATTAATGCCTACTTTGCCGCCGACACTGCTGTCATGAGCCAGAATCGTGGTCGGAATCTGGACGAAGCGAATGCCACGCATATAGCTTGCCGCGGCAAAGCCCGCAAGATCTCCGACAACCCCGCCGCCCAGCGCCGTGATGGAGGAGCTTCTGTCCAGCCCGCCTTCAATGGCGGCTGTAATGACCTCTTCATATACAGACAACGATTTGGACTTTTCCCCTGCTTCCACGACGAAAGCTAGCGTATTGTATCCTGCGTTTGCGAGACGCTCAGTCAATTTATTTAAATAGAGCGGCGCCGTATTGCTGTCGCTTATAATCAAATGAGGACTTTTCTTGGACAGTCCGCGCTGTTCAAAATAGGCCCCGGCCTTTTCCAGCAAACCCTGCCCGATATAAATCGGGTAGGATCTTTCTCCCAGCTCAACAGTCAGTGTCCCCATCTTAGTACCTTTCCAGCTGTGCCTGATAGGCTTCCATGTTGGCGCGTACTTCCTCAATGGAATCCCCGCCGAACTTCTCAAGCAGCGCCTTCGCAATTTCCCATGCGACCACATGCTCCATGACCACGCTGGCAGCCGGCACGGCGCAGGCGTCCGAACGTTCAACCTGGGCCGTGAACGCTTCCTTGGAGTCAATATCTACGCTCTGAAGCGGTTTGTACAGCGTAGGGATCGGCTTCATGACTCCGCGCACAACCACTGGCATTCCGTTTGTCATGCCGCCTTCAAAGCCGCCGAGGCGGTTCGTTCGGCGATGATAGCCCTGCTCCTCTGTGTACAGGATCTCGTCATGCACCTGGGAGCCGCGCAGCTTGCCCGCTTCAAAGCCGATGCCGATTTCCACACCCTTGAAGGCGTTGATGGACAAGACCCCTTGGGCAATACGTCCATCCAGCTTGCGATCATACTGCACATGACTGCCTAGGCCAATCGGCACACCTTCCACGATGCATTCCACGATGCCGCCGACGGAATCCCCTTCCTTCTTGATCTCGTCAATATAGGCTTCCATCTTCTTCTCAGTCTCCGGATCGGTTACACGAACGGAGGATGCCTCGGTTACAGCAATTAGTTCGTCAATCGGCAGCTCTTTGTAAGGAGCCTCGATTTCCCCGATACGGATGACCTGGCCGGCGACCTTGATCCCGAATTCGGCCAACAGCTGGCGAGCCAGCGCACCGCAGGCGACACGGATCGCCGTTTCCCGGGCGCTTGAGCGTTCCAGCACGTTGCGCAGATCCTTCAAATTGTATTTCAACCCGCCGTTCAGATCCGCATGACCGGGACGCGGACGATGCACTCGCCGCTTCTCCTCATCCGTACCCTCGATCGGTTCAATGTTCATAATGTTCCGCCAGTGTGTCCAGTCCTTGTTCTCTACGACAATGGCGACAGGCGCTCCTGTGGTAAATCCGTGCCGTACACCTCCAACGATATTGGCCGTATCTGTCTCAATCTGCATCCGGCGTCCGCGTCCGTAGCCTTTCTGGCGTCTTTGCAGCTGAAAATTAATTTCCTCGAAATCCAGACGCAGGTTGCTTGGCAGACCCTCCACAATAGCCGTCAATTGGGGTCCGTGCGTTTCCCCTGCTGTCAAGTAGCGTAAACTCATGCTGCGTTCCCCCTTTAAACTGTTAAACTGTACATCGCTAAAATCCGTTAACTCATTATAGTACAGGGTATGCGCTTTGACAAGAAATGCACTTGGTATGCAAGAAAAACGTGTAAAAAAAATCACCCCTCCCTCCGTTGCAGGAGAAGAGGCGTGATTCACAATCGACATTACGATTTTTTGCGGTAAAAAAACGTTTCCGTCGCTTCCAGATGATACTGGCCGGGCGAGAAAATCTGCTCCGTGCTGCCTACGAACAACACCCCTCCCGGACGGAGGCTTGCCGCAAACTTATGATACAGCTGATGCTTCGCTTCTTCCGTAAAATAGATCATGACGTTTCTGCAGATGATCAGGTCGTACCCTTCCTCAAACTTGTCCAGCAGCAGATTCTGTTTCCGGAACCGGATGGCCTGCTTGAGACGGTCATCGACCCGGAACATCTGACCGTCAGGCTTGAAATACTTGCCGGCCACGTCCTTGGGCACATCCTTCAGCGAACGCTCCAGATATTTGCCCTCCTGGGCTTTCGCCAGGGCTCCATCATCAATATCCGAAGCCAGAATGGTGCAATTCCCCAGGATGCCTTTGCCGTCAAGCACCATCGCCAGACTGTACGGCTCCTCACCGGTGGAGCAGGCCGCGCTCCACAGCTTCAGCTTGCGGTTATTCGCCAGCAGACCGGGAAGGACAATATCCCTGAGCACCTCCCAGCGGTTGGGGTTGCGCCAGAATTCCGATACATTGATCGTCATGCGATCCAGAAATTCATAAAAAAGCGGCTTTTCCTTCATCATGGCGTTATAAAACGAAACAAAGCTGGTGAAGCCGTTCTTGTTGCGGAGTGTCGTTAGCCGGCGCTTCATCTGCGCTTCCTTGTATTGTGCGAGATCAATGCCTGTGCTGTCTTTGATGCTGCGGATAAATGCGTTATAATCAGGGTCCGGCTGACCGCTTTCCAGCTCACTCATGATACCATTCCTTTGTGCAATAAGTTTTGCTTAGATCCAGGCCGCTACGCTTTTATCGTATTGAACCTCTTCCTCAGGACCAAAAAAGTTGGCAATTTCCCGGTCGGCACTTTGAGGCGAGTCGGAACCGTGAATCAGGTTAAAGGGGGTGTGCGCGGCAAAGTCTCCCCGAATCGTGCCGGGAAGCGCTTCAGTGACCGACGTCTTGCCGATCAGAGTGCGCGAAAGGGTGATAATGTCGTCCCCCTCCCAAACCATGGCGAGAACCGGTCCGGATGTAATGAAATTGACCAGATTTTCGAAAAAGGGTTTCCCCTTATGCTCCTCATAATGACGTTCGGCCTGTTCCCGGGTCACTTGCACAAGCTTCGCGGCCGTTAATTTGAAGCCCTTGTCTTCCAGGCGGCTGATAATTCTGCCGATCAGCCCGCGCTGAACACCGTCAGGTTTAACCATCAAAAATGTACGATCCATTGGCTCACTCCCTATCGCAAATACAGTTTTGGCTAGATCAACGATATTTTAACAGAAAGTTTGTAAACATTTAAGTGCGTGTTCAAAAAGTCAGGTTTTCAGCACCGAGAAGGTTGGATGAAGCTAGGGACTGAGGAGCGGAGCGTACTTGAGGTACGTGAGCACCTGAAATGTTTCCGTAGGAAACATGCTTCGGAAGCATCCGCTCAGGCCCGGCTGAATTCAAGATTCGATGTCGAGTCCGCTTCCTGACTTACTTCGTGATCAAAAGATGACTTTTTGAACTACCTCTTTAAGAAATTTTCGTCACACCCCGGCCCTTTGCTGATACACACTGTTGTTCTCAGTAGGAACGGCGGGTTACAAAATGAGCAAGGTCACGCAGCGTTTTTTTGGTTTTAACCTCAGGCAGAAGATCAAGTGAATCTAAAGCTTTCTTAATATATCGGTCAGCGAGATTTTCTGCTTTAGCAATTCCGTCACTTTTTTTGATCAGCTCGATGGCGGCACGCGGGCTGTGCCTGTCTTCACGCTCGCGGATCAGGTTGATTTCCGCAAGCAAGGCTTCGCGCAATTCCGGCTGCTGCAAGGCGTAGATGACAGGGAGCGTAATATTCCCCTGTCTCATATCGCTGCCCGGAGGCTTTCCGATCTGTTTTTCCGTGCCCAGCAAATCCAGAATATCATCATGGATCTGAAAAGCCATTCCAACATTGTAGCCGAAGGAGTAGAGCAAGGAGCTTATGCGTGCCGTGGCATCTGATGCCATCGCTCCAAGCTCGCAGCTGACCGCAATCAGCAATGCTGTCTTGCGGCGGATGCGGAGCAGATAATTGCGGACACCCTGGTCAACGTTAAAAAAGTCGCGGATCTGTTCCATCTCGCCTATGGACATCTGCACCAGCGCTTTGGACAGCACATGATGAATCGCCGGATTTGGAAGCTCCGCCACAATACTCAAGGCCCGTGCATATATGTAATCACCGGTATACATTGCAATCCGGTTGTCCCACTTCGATTTCACAGTCGGCTGTCCGCGCCGCGTCTCGGCATCGTCAATCACATCATCATGAACGAGGGAGGCCGAATGTATGAGTTCAAGCGGGACAGCGACCCGCTTCAGCTTTTGCAGATCATATTCCCCAAACTTCCCGCCAAGCAGGACAAATACAGGCCGCAGCCGTTTGCCGCCTGCCTTGAGCAGGTGCAGCGAGGTATCATTAATCAGTTCTTCCCGGCTGTCGATGCTGCGATACAGCTCTTCCTCTATGAAATTCATATCTTTCTTCAGCAACCCGAATAGTTCCAATCGATTCATTCCTTCACCCGTGTCAGCGTATTGTCACTCCATATTTGCAGTTTAATCTCGTGCTTCAGCAGGCCCAATTCATACGCATATTTAAAATACAACTCCAAACCCTGTTGCTGCCTCATGCCGAAATCATAACATAAATTCGAAAAATATCCGTGCCAATAATGCTCGCTGCCCCCGATTTCCCGCACGGCGTGGTCGATGAGCGGCGTAAGACGCTTGAGGCTGCGCTCCTTGCTTGAATGGAAAGCATGTACAATTTCGCTGATCGCTTCCGGATTGGATAGAGCTGCCTCACGGCGCACAGCCCAGACAGCAAAGGTCATGCTGTGGCCAGTCCATTCTTTCCAGAGCTGGCCCAAATCCGTCACATAATATCCGTTATTTTCCCAGGAAGCCTTGATCGCATGGTCTCCGATCAGCAAACCGGCGTCAGCTCGCTGCAGCATTTCTGTCAAATCCGGCTCGCTTGTGAAGTATTCCGGTTTCCCCTTCAAATACTTCTCAACGAGAATTTTGAGCAGGTTGACCGATGTTGCGGATGTGTTGGTCAAGGCAATGGTGCCGTTGACTGCCTTTTCAAGCGGCTCGCGTGAAAACAGCAATATCGATTGCACGGCACCGTCCGCGCTGACCGACAAATCCGGCAGCAGCATAAAGTGGTCCGAGCCTTGCGCGTAGGCGAAGGAAGACATTGCGCTAACCTCCAGACTTCCCTCCAGCATGCGCCGGTTCAGCAAGGCCGGAACTTCTGACACCAATTCTACAGAATGCTGCAGCAGTTCCGGATTAAAAGAATGAAAGACAGGCCAGGCGTTCGTATATTTAATTTTACCTACCCGTGTGGTGCGACTGATCACTGTCTCCATGGTTATCCCCCCATCTCGTAAACAGATGATGTTCAATTCGAAGGCTGTCAAGCACTTTGCCTACGAGAAACAACACGATGTCTTCCAGACTGCGCGGCTTGAAATAGAAAGCCGGCATGGCTGGTATGATTTTAACGCCCAGTCGCGCCAGCTTGAGCATATTTTCCAGATGGATGGCGTGCAGCGGCGTTTCCCGGGGAACCAGCACGAGCGGCCGCCCCTCCTTCAGCATGACATCCGCTGCCCTGGCCAGCAAATTATCCGAGGAACCGTGGGCTACAGCAGACAGTGTTCCCATAGAGCATGGCATGATAATCATGCCGTCCGCCAGGTAGGAGCCGCTGGCAATCGTAGCCCCGATATCCGTAACTGGATGGTAGACAAGAGGACCGGGACGGTCTCCGAACTTGTCGTTCAGTATGCCTTCCCGGTCAGTAACATTCCATTCCAATTCTTCTTTCAGCACCCTCCACCCGGCGTTCGACACAACGAGATGAACTTCGAAGCCCATGGACAACAAAACCTCTGTAAGCCTCACACCATATATGGAGCCGCTGGCCCCTGTAATTCCGACGACAATACGTTTTCCCGCATAATTAGTCATTCGTAATGGCGCACCACCAAATCAATAAGAGTGAAAGCAAACACAACGATGCTCAAAATGCTGTTCATATTGAAAAATGCGGTTTGCAAACGGCTAAGGTCATTCGGCGTTACAATATAGTGCTCATAAAAAAGTATAATATATGAAATAATCATGCCAGCCAAATACCACCAGCTCAGATCAGCCGCAAAGAACAGCAGGATAAACCCGATCGCGGTAATGATATGAAACGCACGGGCAATTTTCAGCGCTCCTGCCACGCCAAAGCGGGCCGGAATCGAATATACGCCCTCTTTTTGGTCAAAATCAACATCCTGACAGGCGTAAATGATATCAAAACCGGCTGTCCAGAATACAATCGTAATGTACAGCACCAATGCCGCGGCATCAAATCTCCCTGTAACCGCAACCCAGCCCCCGAGCGGGGCAAGGCCGATGGTCAGGCCCAGCACGATATGGCAGAGCCACGTAAAACGCTTGGTGTAGGAGTAAAACACAAGCATAAAGAGCGCTACCGGAAAGAGCCGGAACGCAAGCGGGCTCAAATGGGAGGCCGCCCAGAAAAGAAGTGCGAGACACACAATTACAAAAATAATAACTTCCGACGACTTAAGCAGCCCGGCCGGAATCGCTCTGGAGGCCGTCCGGGGATTTTTGCCGTCGATTACGCGGTCAATCATGCGGTTGAAGCCGAAGGCGGCGCTACGCGCTCCGAACATGGCCAGCAGGATCCAGCCGATTTCCGCCCAGGTAGGCAGCGCGCCATTGACCATGAAAGACCCGAGCATCGCGCCCATAAAGGCAAACGGAAGAGCAAACAAAGTATGCTCGATTTTGATCATTTCCGAAAAAATAGCGATTTTCCTAAACATGCTGACTCTCCTTGACTCCAATATGCAGTGCTGCAATGCCTCCGGTGAGGGAATGGGCCGTTACATTCTGCAGTCCGGTTTCCCGGAAAATGGCGGCCAGTTCCTCCCTCCCCGGAAAAAGCGCCAATGAATCCGGGAGCCATTTGTACTGCTCATACCGTTTGGCGAATAATTTGCCGAGTCTTGGCAAAATCTGTTCAAAATAAAAATAGTAAATGCCTTTGAACGGCTGCCAGGTCGGTTTGGACAGTTCCAGACAGACGACCCGCCCCCCCGGCTTGACGACCCGCTGCATTTCCTGCAGCACGCGTCGCAAATCCGGCACATTGCGCAAGCCAAAGCCGATGGTTGCATAATCAAACGTATTGTCCGGAAACGGCAGCTCCATGGCATTGCCCTGCACGAGGGTAATCTGATTTTCTTTTCCCTCCTGCTCAATTTTTCTCTTGCCGACTTCAAGCATGTTTTGGCTAAAATCGAGTCCGCGGATGTGCCCCGTTTCACTTGCATGGGCCATCGCCAGCGTCCAGTCGCACGTGCCGCAGCAGAGGTCGATGGCGGTATCTCCCTTTTGCATGTCCATCTTCTTCATCGTAAAACTGCGCCACGCCTTATGCCTGCGCAGGCTCAGGATGTCGTTCATCATATCGTATTTGCCTGCAATGCTCTCAAATACCTCATGCACAAACTGTTCCTTCGGCTTGGCTTCACCTGATTTCATTCACTTCACCTAACCTTCCCTTACGGCAGTCCCGGGCGTATGGATAAGACGCAGGAAGGGCTCTGTCATTCGTCCGAACTCTTCCCGGTCCTTGTCGTCAGCTTCCGACAGAATTCCCCGAATCCGTCCGAGCACGGCATCCAGCTTGTCCGCCAGCAAATCACCCACCTTGTATTTCAGCAGCAGCTGGCGCCATGACTTGCCGTCAAGCGTTCCGTTCAGCAGCAGCTCCTTCTCCTCCGCCGTTCCTTTCTCCAGCAGTCCCCAGAAGGCAAAGCTGAATCTGGAGCGCTCTGCCGCTTCCAGTCTCGTTAATTCCTCGGCCAGCGTATCGCACAGGCTGAATTCCTGAAGCAGGCTTTCCCACAGCTTCCGGTCAGACTCGCGAATCCAGGGAGTGAAGGAAATAAAAAGCCTCTTCTTCAAAACCGCCATCCCGTTCAAATATTCCTGAGGCGGCATGAGAAATTTGCACATGCTGCGGTACATGCCCGTCTTGCTCTCATTCACATCACAGACTGCTTTACTCAACATCGCGACAGCGTCAATGCTTCCGGCCTGGGCGAGCAGCTGGTAAAAACGCCCGCTAAAATAATCTCCGGCAAGCACCTTGAGCTGCCTGGATCTCATTTTGGACGGGCTGGGCATTTCCTTGGCGGTATCGATCATATCATGGGTATCAAGCCCCATTTGTACCAATGATGTAACTAGCGGATACAATTCATCCCGACCGTCCTTCTGGTCACCGCTCCGGTTCAGGAACGCAAACAGCAGGCGGGCGCGGCTTTCAGGAAATGACGGCATGTCCGTGTGCTGCTGTATCATGTCGTATTCCACATATTTTTTTGCCAACTGGGGTACGCGATACGATTTCATCCTTAGCCTCCGAGCCTTTACTAGACTGTCCATTTAACTTATTGCAATAGCGTCCATTATAACATAAATCATGGAGACAAGCGACTTAAGGCGTATAAAATGCGGCTGCGTTTTCAGCCGGCGGCTGAACATGGTAGCGGGTGCGCCATAGCTTCGTATCCGAAATACGGAATTCGTTCTTGAGTTCTTCCGGCAATTCAGGCTCTGACCAGCCTTTAAGCGTGCGCAGCGCCTCAGCCGGCCACTCATCCCGCCTGATATCCGCCGCAATGAGCAGATGTCTTTTTCCCGTCCAGGGATCTTCGGCGACGATTCGGAGCAGCAGCTGCTGCACATTGCTCGTCTCGTAAAAACAATAGCTGGCGGCTTCAGCTATATTTTCGTACACCGTGGCAGGGCCGGCGGCCGTGTCCGGCATTTTCAGGTCAAGAGTAAGCACCACCCCTTTCCAGCTCGCCTTGGCGATCTGCATCGTCAGTGGAAGCCCGTTCAACTGGTCAACCAGATTATATTCGTTCAGTTCCATCCGCGGCTGCGGCAGCAGCACTGCCCTCGTATTTTCCGCTCTGCCTGCAAAATGATCAAGCTGCTGCAGGGCGGGAAGAAGTGCGGCCGCACCAACCGTCAGCAGCAGCGCCCCGGCGAAAACCGTCAACCGTTTCATGGCTTGTTGCCCCCTCCGCTCCTTGCCGGCTTTATTTTGTCCGAGACAAGGCTTCATACCACATTGTACAACAAAAAAAAGCAGGCTATGCCTGCTTTTTCATTCTTCCGTATCCACAACACCGTGCTTGGTCATGACAAGAGCCTTGCCGCGCACCTTGATGCCTGAGGTATGCTCCGTGAACTGCACGATCAACACCTCGCCCTTGTCCAGCTTCTCGGAGTGGTGCAGCTTGGTATCCTGACCGCGTGTCAGACCAAACACCTGACATCCGCTGCTCTTGGCTTTAATCACGATATAATCGGCAGTACTTTTTTCTTCATCCATAACGAGTCCCTCCCGTTTTCAATATCTCCATGATGCAGACGCGCCCCTCTTTTGTCAACCTGGTACCGTGAAGACCGTATATTCTCATTTCAAATCGAAAGGCCGTGAATCAGATTCACGGCCTTGTCGTGCAACAATGGAAATATGTAAGAAATCTTATTTAATTCCGTCTTTGAGCGCTTTGCCGGGTTTGAAAGCCGGGATTTTGCTCGCAGGGATTTCGATTTCTTCTCCTGTTTGCGGGTTGCGTCCTTTCCGTGCGGAACGTTCACGGACTTCAAAGTTGCCGAATCCGACAAGCTGCACCTTGTCTCCGGATTGGAGAGCTTCGGAGATCGCGTCGAAAATCGCGTCAACCGCTTTGGTAGCATCCTTCTTGGACAACTCCGCCTTCTCGGACACCTGATTAATCAAGTCTGTTTTGTTCATTGCCTGTTCACCTCCTGAACCTAGTATGTGTTTAAAGTAATATTATCTCTTTCCGTTTTGCCATCAAATATACGTATAACCGCTTATTTTTCATCAGCACCGCCGTTCCTGCCCGTTGTACAGGGAATTTCCGACGCGGAACAAGGTTTATAGTAATACATGCCAGCAACAATTTCAAGCCCGCCGGCGGTTCAGTACGTAAAATGTGACGGAAAGCGCCAAAACGAGCACGATTCCTTTAATAATGTCATGCGCGAAATATTGCACATTCATCATCGTCAGGCCGTTCACAAGCACACCGATCAGAATGGAACCAACAAATGTGCCGATCACGTTCGGCTTGCCCGCCCCAAGCACAGAAAATCCTACAAAAACGGCGGCCACCGCCTCCATCAGCAACGGAGCGCCCGCATCAATCTGTCCAGAGCCAACACGCGAAGCATACAAAATGCCGGCGATGGCGGCAAACAGCCCTGAAGCGACATAGGCAAGCGTCCGCACCTTCTTCACCTTGATTCCGGACAATCTGGCAGCCTCTTCGTTCCCCCCGGTGACATACATTTGCCGGCCGTACTTGGTATAGGTCAAAAAGACATGCACCAGAATAACCGCGGTGATCAGCAGTACGACGGAGAACGGCAGTCCGAGCCATCTGCCCTGTCCAAGCAGCAGAAACGAGCGGGCCATTTCACCCGGGGCCTTGGTCCCATCCGGAAACTGCATATGGTTATAGATCGTGTAGCCCTGCGCATAGGTCTTGTGAACCCCGCTGACGATATACATCACAGCCAAAGTAGCCAGCAGGTCGGGAATTCTGAGCTTTACGATCATAAACGCGTTCAGCAACCCGATGACCGCACCGATGGCCAGCGATACCAAAATCACGATATAGACCGGCTGTTCATACCAGATCATCAGCGAGGCGGAAGCCACGGTGGTAAGGGAAACCGTCGAGCCCACGGACAGATCAAAGCCGTCCACGATAAGCGACAGGGTCACCCCGATGGCTACAAAGGTAACGATCGCAATCGAACCAAGAATATCAGTCAGATTATCATAAGTAAAAAAGTACGGCAGTGTGAGCGAAAAGTATGCGATTACTCCTATAATCACGACTACAGCCCCATAGCGGAACAGCAAATTCAACAATTTATCCTTCATGCCTTACATCCTCTCCACCACTTGCGTACAGCAGCAGCCTCTCCTGATCGGCTTCCCCGCGCGCAAACTCTTTAACGATAACACCATCGTACATGACCGCGATGCGGTCCCCGATTCCGAGCCCCTCCGCAAACTCGCAGGTCAGGTAGATGACGGCCTTTCCCTCTGCTGCAAGCTTGCCGATCAAGCGGAAAATATCGCTTTTGGCTCCGATGTCAACACCCTTCGTAGGCTCATCGAAAACAAACACTTCTGCTCCGGAGTTCAGCCATTTCCCAATGGCGATTTTTTGCTGGTTGCCTCCGCTCAAATATTTGGCCTCCTGCCGGACGGAGGCAGCCTTGATATGCAGCGCCGATACGAGCTGCCCGGCATGGGCGCGTTCCCTTCGGCGGTTGACGAAGCCAAGCGTGCTCAGCTTGTCCAGAAGCGGCAGGCTCAGATTGTGTTCCACGGACTCCTCGATCAGAATCCCCTGCTTGCGACGCTCCTCAGGAACAGAGACAATACCATGGGCCACTCCATCCGCAGGCTGCTTCATATGAACAGTCTTGCCGCGCAGCAGCACAGCCCCTTCTTCCGGCCTGTCCGCTCCGGTCAACAGCCGGGACAGCTCTGTCTTGCCCGCACCCACCATTCCCACGACGGCCAATACCTCGCCGCTCCGGACGTGCAAATCCACCCCGCGCACCTTTGCTCCGCGCCGCAGGGCACGGGTTTCAAGCACGATTTCCCCCTGCTCGGCCTCCACCTTGGGAAATTCCTCCGCGAAGGTTTTGCCAAGCATATATGTCACGATACCAGCCGCATCCACGGACGCCGCTTCCCCCGTAAATACACGAGTGCCATCCCGCATCACCGTTACGCGGTCGCAATGCTTCGTTACCTCAGGCAGCCGGTGTGTGATCAAAATGCAGGCAACACCTTCCTGCTTTAACTGATGAATCGTATCGAACAGGCGGCCCGTCTCTTCCTGGCTGAGCGGAGCCGTCGGCTCGTCAAAAATGATAACATTCGCCTTTTGAGTCAGAATGCGGGCGATCAGCACCATCTGCTTTTCGGCCAGCGTCAGATCCGCGACCTTTGCGCGGACATCAATGTCCGCTTTCAGACGGACCAACGCCTCCCTTGCCTGCAGGCGCATGCGCGATCCTCCCGCCCACAGCCCTCCGCCTGGCGTGGAAAGGGTGTCCAGCATAATATTTTCAGCAACAGTCAATTGGGGAACAAGCGCAGAGTCTACCTCCTGGTACACGCAATGGATGCCCGCTTTTTTGGCTTCCGCCGGGGAATTGATCCTCAGCTCGCTGCCGTTCGCACAGATGCTGCCGCTGTCCGGACTGTATGCGCCTGCTAAAATTTTCATCAGTGTGCTTTTGCCAGCCCCGTTCGCACCAAGCAAAGCGTGAATTTCCCCGCCGGATACGGTAAAGCTGACTTCATGCAGTGCTGCCACACCCGCAAAGGATTTACAGATGCCGCTCATTTCCAGCTTGTAGGCACCTGAATTCATAGAATTTTCCTCCTAACACCGGAAAGGCGCGCCTTCAGCGCGCCTCCTCTCCATTTTGAATTATCAGACCGGTCACTTGGACACTTCGTATTCAGCCATCCAGTCCTTTTTGCCCTGCTCGCTCTGTCCCCAACCCTCTACATATTGAGAAAGCTCTGCTGTGGAAATTTGCTGGTCAGGCAAGGAATCACGATGTACATAAACCGGCTCCAGCACGACGCTGTTCTCTGTTTCGTCTCCATGCAGCTTCTGGTAAGCATAGCGGACCTGAACGCGCCCGATATCCGTCGGATCGACCGCCGCCGAAGCTGCCCACGGGTTGGCAGGATCCTGGATCATCTGCAAATCCTCGTCACTCATATCGATACCATATACTTTGATTTCATCTCTGCCGGCCTGCTGGATCGCCCGCGCTGCACCTTTGGCAAATTCGTCCCAGGCTGCCCATACCGCCGTAATCTCACCCTTCGGATACTGCTTCAGTACGGCTTCCATTTTGGCCTGAGTGTCCAGGGCCGGGTTTTGCGCACTGCCAAAGGAAGCGATCTCCTCGATTCCCGGGTTCTCTTCCATAAACTTGGCGTAAGACTGCTGGCGTCTTTCCATCGGAGCAAAGCCGGCCACCCATACTTTTACGATCTTGCCCTTGCCGTTCAGATCCTTCTTCATCTGCTCCAGCGTAAGTTCGGCCATTTTTTGATCGTCCTGGGAAAGAACCGTTGCTCCCGGCACATTGACCGTTGCGTCAAACACAACGACCGGAATGCCGCGTTCCACCGCTTTCTTCAAGCCCGGCTCAAGCAAGGCGTCTCCATGGTCTGTCAGAATGGCATCAAAATGTTGGTTAACCGCGCTTTCGACCAGGGAAGCCATTTTCGCTTTATCGTTATCTGCCACGAATTTCGTAAGCGTACCGCCAAACTTTTTGACTTCCTCTTCGACACCCTGCACATATTGCTGCGAGAAAGTTCCGGTATTGAATTCCATGATCAGGGCAATCCGCTTGCCGCGCAAGTCACCACCGGCTGCAGCGGTGCTCTGCTGGCCGTCCGCCGCCTCCTGCTCCGGAAGCTGAACGCCGCATGCACCAAGAAATAGGGCCATGACCGCCAACGCGGATACCAGCCACATCGTTTTGGATGCTTTCGATTTCATTCTCTCTGTTCCCCCTCAAGTATGTACTATCATTTAAATTTGAATATTAATATAACGCGTTAAACCGACTATGTAAATAGGTTTTATGTTTTTCTTGTTCTACTTCTTCGACTGGATACCCGTAAACAAAAAAACCGCAAAGAGTTCAACTCTTCACGGTTTTTCGTACCAGACACATTTTTATAGAAAAACATCTTCCATACATCATAAAATGATGGCGATCAGACCGCCAGAGCCCTCATTGATAATACGGCCCAAAGTTTCCTGCAGCTTGTAGCGGGCATTGTCCGGCATCATCGCAATTTTGCCCTGAATGCCTTCCCTTACGATAGAATGGAGCGATCTTCCGAAGATGTCGGATTCCCAAATCTTGATCGGATCATTCTCGAAATCCTGCATCAGGTAACGGACCAGCTCTTCGCTTTGCTTCTCCGTGCCGATGATCGGAGCGAATTCGGACTCAACATCCACCCGGATCATATGGATCGATGGGGCCGTCGCTTTCAGGCGAACCCCGAACCGTGATCCCTGACGAATCAACTGCGGTTCATCCAGCGCCATTTCAGCCAGCGAAGGGGCGGCTATGCCGTAGCCGGTCGTCTTCACCATTTCCAGCGCTTCCGCAAACCGGTCGTATTCCCGCTTCGCATGGGTGAATTCCTGCATCAGCTGCAGCAGATGATCTTTCCCGCGGATTTCCTCCCCGACTACTTCCACAAGAATCTGGTCGTACAGTTCGTCAGGCGCATACAGATCAATTTCAGCCACTCCCTGGCCCATATTCATACCGCTGAGCCCGGCTCGTTCGATAAATTCATACTCCATGAACTGGCCGACCACCCTGTCCACATCCCGCAGTCTACGAATATCCTTGACCGTATCTCTAACTGAACTTTCATAGTTCGTACGCAGCCAATGCCGCTCATTCAGCACCATAACCCAGCTGGGCAGATTGACATTGACTTCATGAACAGGGAATTCGTACAGCACTTCTCTCAGCACACCAGTGACATCCTCTTCCGTCATCGTCGAAGCGCTTAACGTCATCACCGGAATATCATATTTGGCAGCAAGCTCATTGCGCAGTTCCAGCGCTTCCTCACTGCGCGGGCGGGTCGAGTTAATCACGATGACAAATGGCTTTCCGACCTCCTTGAGCTCCTCAATAACCCGCTCTTCCGCCTCTATATACGAGCTGCGTGGTATTTCCGCAATCGTGCCGTCTGTCGTCACCACTACCCCCAGTGTGGAATGCTCCTGGATCACTTTGCGGGTGCCAATCTCGGCCGCTTCCTGGAAAGGGATCGGCTCTTCGAACCATGGAGTCGAAATCATGCGGGGACCGTTTTCATCCTCATACCCTTTGGCGCCATCCACAGCATAACCGACACAGTCCACCAGTCGGACATTTACGTCAAGCCCCTCGGCCACCTTGATTTGCACCGCATTGTTTGGCACAAATTTCGGTTCTGTCGTCATAATCGTTTTACCGGCCGCACTTTGTGGCAGTTCATCGGTGGCCCGCAGCCGATCTGCTTCACTCGCAATGTTGGGAAGTACAATAGTTTCCATAAATCGCTTGATGAATGTGGATTTTCCCGTGCGGACTGCACCGACGACCCCCAGATAAATATCTCCTCCGGTGCGCTCGGCAATGTCTTTAAAAATGTCTACTTTCTCCAATGAAATCCCCTCCTCAAAAGTCTCCGAAGGAACAATGCTGCAAGAGCATACGCTTCGTGTTCAATCAGAAGATTTGATCCCCTGCTGCGGCAGAGCAAGCACGGAAGTCGTCCGCCGCCGAGCATTCCGGCACGGTTCATGTGCTGATCGAATCGGCGTGAGCGGTCTGCACGCGTACATGAATTTGGACTGGTATCATATTATGTATGTGTCCTCATAAATATGACTGCATCTATTCTATTGCAGCCGGAATGAAAGAATCCCTGTTCAATTTCCTGGGCCGCTACCGCAATATATATGCAGTTTTACAGCTGACCATACCCGTCGCATAACAGAAAAACCGCCCTTGGCGGTTTTGCATGGTTCAACATTTTTAATTGCTTACCACAGGTCATCCTCAGCCTGCCGTTCCAATTGCCGCCGTACAGCCGCCTTCAAGGGGTCTTCAGGCACAGTTACTTCCGTCTTGCCTGTAACCCTGGCTTGACAGGACAAACGTACTCCCTTACTCAACAGAAGCCCGAGTTTGCGCTCTTCCGCAGCCGTCGGCAGGGTGATTTCCCCATCTGCAGGAATCACCGTAATTTTGCACATCAGGCAGGAAGCCTTGCCGGCACAACGGGTCGGGATATGAATACCGGCTTTGCGTGCGGCTTCAAGCACGGTCATGCCGGTGCGGACAACCGTTTTTTTTCCGGCAGGAAGAAAAGTCACTTCATGATTCACACTGTTTTCCTCCCTTGTCACGGGTTTGCTGCCCGGCAATCAAGTCTGCGGTCCACGGCAGCAGAGCGGACATCCGGCTTAAAAGACTGTCTGCCCAGACGTTGGCCTGCATTAGCCTGCTCACAAGCGGGGCGTGAATGTCCGGCCGGACATTCATTACCTTCGCAATAGCTTCATACCGGTCAGGCCTATCCCGCAGCAGGTTGAACATGAATTCATGGCTTAACGGGGTAAGATACAGCAGATTATTGTTCAGCCTTATCTGCGGGGCATGCTCCTGCAGAACATGCTCAACCTCAAGCCTGTACCATGAACCCCCGGTCATGATTTCAAAGCCGCCGACAAGCTCAAGCCGCAGCCCGCTTACACGGTAATGGCTGAGGAGCGATGTGTACAGGCCGCTGCGGTTTAACTCCTGCTCATCCTCTGATATGCCCGGCGCAGCTGTATGCAGCTGCTTAGCAGCAGCAAGGTCAGCATATATATCAATATCGTTCGGCTGCCGGCCCAATTCCACCTGCTGCAGCAGCAGCGAGCAGCTCCCTCCCAGCAGCCATACGGCTGGAGAATCCGCCCAGGCCTCGGATGCATCATACAGCGCTGTAGCAAGCACCGGTACATTGCGGAGCATGTCCGACCCTTTTATGTTGTTCAAAGCCGCCTGCTCCTTTCACCCGCTTTTGCTCTTCGCCTTGGAAAAAAGCCCACAAACCTGTCCGGTTTGCGGGCTTGACGAAAAAACAAAACGGCCGTTTATTTCTTGATCATCATTTTCATCAACGCTTCCAGGTTGGAAGGATTCATGCCGCTCTTACTAACCGCGCCCACTATGTCCTTCACTGTATCTTCCGACACCGGGATATTCGCCATGGCGGATACTTGTTTGATCAGTTGGCGAAGCTTTGCCTCACTTTGCAATGTCTCCGGTTTAACCGTACTTGCCAGTTTTTTGACGGCATTTTCGGATATCGTCTTACCGCTTTTTTTGTTGATTGCGTTCAGCGCGTCCTTAGGAAAATTCTTGCTCACTGTCTCCCCTCCTCCGGCATTGCTACATTCAGTGTATGAATGCCGGGAGTAAAAGGTGAGTATTCTAGGAGTGCCATTGCTCCCATGTTTTTAAAGGCATGACTTCCATCTCCGTTTTCGGGTCACGCCCCATGAGCGCTTCCACCGCGCTGCGTACGTCCTTCTGTTCAAACAATACTTTGTACAGCTGCTCCGTGATAGGCATTTGCACATTCAGTTTGCTGGAGATAGCATAGGCGGCCTTCGTGGTCCGGATTCCTTCAACCACCATGCCCATTGTGCTTAGCACCTGATCCAATGGCTGTCCCTGACCGAGCAGCGAGCCTGCGCGCCAATTCCTGCTGTGCTTGCTTGTGGCCGTTACGACCAGGTCTCCAATGCCGGCCAGTCCGGCAAACGTCAGCGGATTGGCCCCCATGTCTATGCCTGCTCTTGTAATCTCGGCCAATCCGCGTGTCAGCAAGGCCGCTTTGGCATTATCGCCAAAGCCCAGACCGTCCGACATGCCTGCTCCGAGCGCAATGATGTTCTTTAACGCTCCCGCCAGTTCCACGCCAACCTGGTCACGGTTCGTATATACCCTGAAGTAGGAATTCATAAACAGATCCTGGGCAGCCTGCGCGCCGCGCTCATCCTGGGACGCAACGACAACGGTCGTTGGGCATTTGCGGACAACCTCCTCCGCATGGCTGGGACCGGACAGCACTACGATTTGACCTTCCGGGCAACCCAGCTCCTCTGCGATCACGGTCGACATCCGCTTCAGACTCTCGGTCTCAAACCCCTTCGTCGCATGCACAATGAGCATATCTTCCCTGTAGTATGGCTTGAAATCGGCGCATACCTGCCGCATGACCGCAGAAGGAGCAACAATAATGACCGCATTGGCATTCCCGGCGGCCACACTCATGTCGGTCACCGCCGCAATGCGGGAAGACAGCCCGACATCCGGCAGGTAACGGCTGTTCGTGTGACGAGTGTTGATTTCTTCGGCCTGCCCTTCATTGCGGGTCCAAATCAGCACTTCATGCCCGTTGTTCGCCAGCACCGAAGCCAGGGCCGTTCCCCAACTGCCAGCAACAAGTACAGCAACCTTGTCAGCCAAGTCGATCTCCTCCCTTGGAGCCCAGCCTGTTCTCCTTGCCTTGAATCAGCTTGCTGATATTCGTTCTGTGCCTCCAAACGGCGAATACACAAATAATAAGGCTGCTCCAAAACAGCGGCCACGAATAACCCAGTACGAGAATCATCCATGGTGTCAGAATGACAAAAATCAGTGAACCAAGCGACACGTAACGGGTAATTACAATAGATAAAATAGCGATAATTCCCGCGATAAGCGCCGGGAAGAAGCAGAGTGTGGCGAGCACACCGATGGCCGTAGCAATGCCCTTTCCGCCGCGAAAATGAAAATAAAGCGGCCAGTTATGACCCGCGATGGCGGCAATGCCGGACAGCGCAGCGGCCCATTGCGAACCGCCCCCCAGCCAGTAGCCGAGCCATACGGCAGCAATGCCTTTGCACACATCAAGCAGCAGCACCATAATGGCGGGACCTTTGCCCAAAACGCGCAACGTATTGGTCGCCCCCGCATTGCCGCTTCCGTGCTGCCTTACATCTACCCCCTTCAGAAAACGTCCGATCAAAACGCTAAAGCTGACCGAGCCCAAAAGATAGCTGACCACTACAGCTGCAATCTGTAAAATCAAGCCGCTCTCCCCTAACCTTCATCAGACTTGTGCCGGGTAAATATGCGAATCGGTGTTCCTTCAAAATTGAAAGCGGCACGGATTTTGTTCTCCAAGTATCTCTCATAGGAGAAATGCATCAATTCCGGATCATTGACAAACACCACCATCGTCGGAGGTTTCACGGCCACCTGTGTCGCATAATTGATGCGCAGTCTGCGCCCTTTATCCGTAGGCGGAGGATTGATGGCTACTGCATCGGACACGACATCATTCAACAGATGTGTCTGCACTCTCATCGCATGCTGCTGCGATACATGCTGAACGACGGGAAGCAGCTTGTGCAGGCGCTGTTTCGTTTTGGCCGAAAGGAATACTACAGGGGCATAGGTCATAAAGAGAAAATGATCACGGATTTTCGTTTCGAACTGCCGCATCGTCTTGTCATCCTTCTCTACGACATCCCATTTGTTTACGACAAACAAGGAAGCCTTGCCGGCTTCATAAGCATAACCGGCAATATGCTTATCCTGCTCAATAATGCCTTCTTCGCCGTTGATCACGACCAGCACCACGTCAGCACGCTCGATGGCACGCATCGCGCGCATAACGCTGTATTTCTCGGTCGTTTCATACACCTTGCCGCGCTTGCGCATGCCCGCCGTGTCGATCAGCACATAGCGCTGCCCATCCCGTTCAAACGGCGTATCAATCGCATCACGTGTCGTACCGGCGACATCGCTGACGATGACCCGTTCTTCGCCCAGGATCGCGTTGACAAGCGAAGACTTGCCGACATTCGGGCGTCCAATCAGGGCCACACGAATCACATCTTCACCATATTCGTCATCCTCCAGCTCAGGAAGGCTGTCTGTGATGGCATCCAGCAGATCGCCAATGCCGGTCCCGTGACTGCCCGAAACACCGATCGGATCACCGAAACCGAAAGTGTAAAATTCATAGATCAGATCGCTGCGTTCAATATTATCGACTTTATTCACAGCGACAACGACCGGCTTGCCAGAACGGTACAAAATCTGCGCAACCTCCTCGTCCGCCTGGGTGACCCCGGTCTTGGCATCACACATAAATACGATGACATCTGCCTCTTCAATCGCCAGCTCGGCCTGCATGCGGATAGATTTCAGAATCACATCCTCGCCGTCAATCTCGATACCGCCGGTATCGATAATGCTGAAAGGCTTGCCGTTCCAATCGGCCACACCGTAAATCCGGTCACGGGTTATTCCGGGCTTGTCTTCCACAATGGACAAACGATCACCAATGATACGGTTGAATATCGTTGACTTCCCGACATTCGGACGACCTACAATCGCCACGACGGGTCTTGCCATATTGCCATTCCTCCTGTCCATTTTCGCTACCTAATCATAGCAAAAAAATGATGTTTGCAACAACAATCGGCGAACCCTCTGGGTCCGCCGATGGTGTACGTTCATGCGTAATATTGCCGTTTGCTCAATCACTTGAATTTGCTAAGCTTGTCGCCAAAGCGCTCTCCAAGAGTAACGCTCATGCCTTCATTGTTCAAGGATACATTCGGGTTGTTCAGTTGCTCTCTAGGAGCACGGTCACGCGATCTTTCGGGTCTTTCAGCTCTAGGCGATGGTGCCGGCGCTTCTTCCGTTTCCTTGATGCTCAGGCTGACACGCTTCTCTGCCGGATTCATTTCCAGAATTTTCGCTTTCACTTCCTGACCCTCTTCAAGCACTTCCTGAGGAGTTCCAATGTGCTTGTGTGAAATCTGCGAAATGTGCACCAGACCTTCTACACCAGGAGCGATTTCAACGAATGCTCCAAAGTTAACGAGACGTTTTACTACGCCTGTCACAATATCACCGTTGTTGAATTGTCCTGCAGCGGATTCCCACGGACCCGGTTGAGCTGCTTTCATACTCAGGCTGATTTTTCCTTTTTCAGGATCCACCTTGAGCACTTTTACCTTCACCTGCTGTCCTTCGGATACGACGTCGGACGGCTTGTCAACATGAGTCCAGGCAATTTCGGAAACGTGAACCAGCCCATCTACACCACCCACATCAACAAAAGCTCCAAACTGGGTCAGACGCTGAACTGTACCCACAATCTCCTGGCCTTCCTGCAGCTCGGACATCACTTTTTGCTTATTCGCTTCGAATTCGGATTCGAGCACATCTTTTTGGGAAAGAATGACCTTGTTATTTTCACGGTCCAGTTCTTTTACTTTAACGCGCAATGTACGTCCCTTGTAATCGCTGAAATCCTCAACAAAATGACGTTCCACCATGGAAGCCGGAATAAATCCGCGCACACCAACATCTGCTACAACGCCGCCTTTTACTACATCGGTTACGGTAACTTCGAATACATCCTGGTTATCAAAATTCTGCTGCAGCTTCTCCCATGCATTCTCGCTGTCAATAGCACGCTTGGACAACACCAGCTGCTCTTTGTTGTCGTTGATGCTTGTAACCCTGGCTTCGATTTCTTGTCCGACCTGCGGCTCCTCTCCATCGAAAGACAGCTCGCGAAGTGGAATTACGCCATCGTATTTATATCCAATGCTTACTACCGCTTGGTTATCTTCCAGCTTCACGATTGTTCCTTTGACAGTATCCCCTTTTTTGAGCGATACCATCTGGTCAAGCTCGTCTTGAGTTGCCGCCTCAACAGCTTCTTGGTTTCTTGTTTCTTCCGACATGTCAATACCCTCCTCAATTCAAAAACACCTTTATTCAAACCTGCGTATAGCAGAGTTCAAAACATTCATGTATGCCCAGCTTGTCAAGCTCAGCTCTGTGTCGGCTGACCGGTCTCTTTCATCGTGCGGATTCTGGACATAATGCCTTCGGTTGCCAGTTCCAAAGGATCGCCTTCCACGGCCGCCTTGTACTGCTCGAGATCAACCGGCTTCCCGTAAATGACCTTCGTCTTCCGGAACAGCTTGTAGTCGCCCACGATCGCTACAGGCACGGCGGCGGCCCCACTGCGAAGCGCAAAGCTTGCAGCCCCTTTCTTGCTCATTCCCTGGGCGTTCCGCGATCCTTCCGGAAATATGCCCATAACCTCTCCATCACGTAAAATCGTGAGGGCCAGCTTGATCGATTCCTTGCTCACTCCGCCCCGCTTTACCGGAAAAGCTCCAAGCTTCGCGATCAGCGGTCCAAGGACAGGAACATCAAATAGCTCGGCTTTGGCCATAAAGCGAACCTTTCGGTTCAGCAAGATACCAACGGTAGGCGGATCCAGGTTGCTGATATGATTGGAACAAAGCAGTACACCGCCTTCGGCCGGCACGTTCTCGGTGCCGATCGCCTCCAATCTGAACAGAAACCGATACAGGATGCGCAGAATTCCACTGCACAATTCATAAATCATTGCTCAATCTCTCCATCCTATCGCCGTTTTGCAGTAGGATACGATCGTATCGACAACCTCTTCGATATCCATATGCGTCGTATCCAGCATAATGGCATCTTCGCTGCGGCGAAGCGGGGAAACTTCCCTGTCTTCGTCCAATTTGTCCCGAGCCGCAATATCGCGTTCGAGCTGCTCCAGCGTGATGCCCACTTCCCGCAATTCTTTGAATCGGCGAAGAGCACGCTCCTTGACGCTGGCAGTCATGAATACTTTCAACTCTGCGTCCGGCAGCACGGTCGTACCGATATCACGGCCGTCCATGACTACGCCTTTGCATTCCGCCATCCGGCGCTGGCCTGACGTTAAATGCTCCCGCAAACCCGCGATACTGGCATACCTGGATACGTTGCCGGTCACGTCCAGCGAACGAATTTCCGCAGTGACATCCACTCCGTTGCAGATGACCTTCTGCCCGGACGGGTCCGGTTTTAATTCAATCACCATTTTGGGTACATGTTGAAGCACTTCCTGGACATCTTCCGGTAAAACCTCATGTTTCATCAAATACCAGGTCGCTGCCCGGTACATGGCACCAGTGTCCACATACACATAAGATAATGCTTCAGCCACCCTGCGGGCAACCGTACTTTTGCCTGCCCCGGCAGGCCCGTCAATGGCGATGTTGATTTTCCCGTTCGATGCCGTACTCTGCCTTACCAACGGGGCACCCTCCTCAACCTAAAGCCTCAATAAAAAAACAGGCATTGCCTGCGACGTGAAAATTATACCACACCTAGCACGATGATGCAAAAACAGGCCTTTTTCCTCCATACCGGAAATTTTACTCTCCTCATACGTTCATTTCTTTTAATGCCGGTGCTCCAGCTGCTGTTCAAAGCAGTATCTGATAACCTTCTGCCGTTCCAGATCAGGAATTTTTTTATAGGCCGCCATAACCTGGCTTGTACCGTTCTCCTGCACGACAATCCTCACAATTTCCGCTTCAAACCTGACATGCTCCCTGGTCCCGTTCTTGTAAGGCACCAGCAGCCAGCATTTAAGGCTCCAGCCTGACTGCAGTACGGCTTCGGGTCTGGCGTTAAAGGACACACCACCCCCGCCTACGTCAATCGTATGGGTTATAAAATGAATGGCATGCTCCTGCGACTGCACTGCAATTTCCAGCGATGCCGGAACCCGCAAATAGCTGCGCCGCTGGACCTTTGTGATTTCATGTTCCAGCGGCTTGCGAATATGAATCAGCTGCACCCTGTCTTTTTCAAATCCGGTAACATGCGAATTAAAATAATGCCTTAGTCCATTTTCATTTACAAACACAACGGAAAGCTCGTCACCGAGATGCAGCATCTTCATTTTGCCGGTGTCCACATTGATCGGTATTTCGACCAGATAGTTGTCTTCTTTCATATCCATAATTCTGGCTCTATAATCAAACGTATCCGTCTTGTCGTCCGAAGCAGCCAACTGAAAAAATAGCATATCTGTTATTTTGGGCAACATTCCTGCCACCATCCTCATCCTGCTGTAATCTTCATCGTTGTATAACCAGGCCATTATACCATGACTTTTTACCTGAAAGATGAAGTTTTTGCGAAAAGGACATGTACAAAAAACAGCCTCCTGAATGATTAGAAGGCTGTGGAAAATCAATGAATGGCCTAGCTTACAAACGGTTTATTATGCTGCTCCTTCTTAAAATGGTCGTCCGCATCCATGACTTCCTCGATCTTCTCTTCTTCCCCCGTATTCGCATTCATGTAAATCCGGTAGACCGAGCCGTTGATTCGCCCGCCAAATTCATAGCAGAGCACATGCTTTGACAGTTCATTTTCAATGACGGCCTTCCGGTTGTACATTTCCTTGAATTCGGGATTGAGGAATTTGCGCGCTTGAGCGACACTCAGCTTGGCCTTCTGCGGCTTCCGGGTATTTTGATGCTCATAGATATAATCGCTTGCCTGCAAACCGATGACCTCTCCGTTGTCCAAAGCCGAGCGGACGGTAATCTTTTCCGGATAAATGAGCACATCCCCTTCGGACGGCACAAAAGTGAGGTTGGCCATATTATCGTATTCATCATAAGCTACCGCCTTCATCCCCTTGTAGCCCTTATGACTGAGGAAGGAATTCGCCTTGGCAATCGCCTGGCTGCGGTTCGCCGCTTTTTTGCCCACCGGCCGTTGATCGCTGTAAGAAATGAGCATACCGCCGTTGTAAGTAAAATCCATGCTTTTTCCGCTGCCGTTTTTGGCATTAATAACAGCGGTGTATGAAGGCCATTCTGTATTTTTGCCATTTTCAAGAATCTTCACATCCTCCGGTCTGGTCGCGGCGAACTTGGCTGCTTTAGCCCGGATATCCTGCGGGGTAGTAGGCCGCAAATTCAGCTTTTTCACAGACCGCTTATCATACATACTGGCAATGGAGGGACCCCAGTCGAGCTCGGAATACTGCTCCACTTTTTTATCCACCGTCTTGAAGCCGTCAATAATCGTATTGTCCGCAGGCTGCTTCTCTGTTGCGATGGCCGACTCTACATCCATCCAGCGCAGGTTGTGGGCCAGCACCTTGCTTTGCATTTCATGAAGATCCTTCGAAATGTCCTTCGAATTTTCATAGAGAACCTTGAGGTTTTTCAGCTCCTTGTCGCTGAGCGGTTCCTTATTCATATCCCGGACAGAGGTCTGGTATGCAAAATTGGACATCCGGGAAAGCAGGTCCTCCGCATGATTGAAGGAAGCCAGCGACAGCGGGAGCTGGTTGACCTCATTCTGCGCTTCACTGGTCAGCCTCCATACATTAACCAGGCTTTTACGGTGCATTCCATTCGAGGCTGTATTGACCGCGATGGCATTGCCAAGCTGGGAATGCAGCTGGTCCATATGGTAGGACAAATCATGAAATGCCCGCTGATACTGGTTCTCCGCCTTGATCAGAAGCGAATTCTTCTCCTGATTCTCCTGATATCCCCATACTAAAGCTCCGACCAGCAAAATAGCTGCAACAGGGAACAAAAAAGCGCTTATTCGCTTATACATCGTGAGAGTCTCCTTTCATCAGGTACGCTAACCATAGTGTGACAAGATGAAAGGACTCTTATGCATAAGCTTTAGGAGTCTACAAGGCCTCCTCCTCGATGATAAATTCGTCCGCATTATCGCACAGACAGCGCTTGAATCCGGTTTCAATCCGGTCCATCTCTCTGCGGCCGCGCAGCACAAATTTTTCCCCACACTGTTTGCAGTAAATTCTTACTTTAACACGCATAAAAAAACACACCTCCGTCATCAGGCACGAAGCCCCGTATGTCAGACAAGTGTGTCCAATTTTCTTACAAATTAACCTCTTCCTCCGGTTTAACCACGCGGAACGGGGAGCGGCTGTTCGCTCTTGCGAGTTTGCCCATGCCCAAAAACCAGAGCAGCAGCATCAAAGGCACGATGAACCAGATCCAGTCCTGGGTCAGCGTATTCAGGATAATATCGTAAAGACCGTGCCAAAACCATGGGAACAGCAGCGAGAGCGCAAGAAAGAACTTGCTGCTTCGGCCTTCCGAGAACTTGGCCCGACCGAGATAATAACCCATAATGATGCCGAACATGGCATGCCCCGACACAGGCAGCAATGAACGAATGACCAGTGAGCCGATAGATGAATAACCAGCCCACGCATACAGCAGATTCTCTACGGTCGCAAATCCAAGCGAGACGGCTGCGGCATACACGATCCCGTCATATGGCTCATCAAATTCCGTATGATTATAAATGATGTGGTACACAACAAACCACTTCAGAAACTCTTCGACTCCGGCCGATACGCCAAAGGAGGTAAGCAGCGTATGATCGCCGAGCCAGAACGTCAGCCCCCGTTGAAAGATCATGACTGGCAGCACGACGAGAAAACCAAGCAAAAACACCCTGATTACCATATGCAACGGCTCGGAGTCATATTTATCCTTGAGATAAATATACGTCAGTAAAGCGATACCCGGCGCTATCGCTGCCGCAAGTACCGAAAACAGGAGCACCGTCATCCCTCCAAAAAACTGCAGCCGGCCCGTGTGTCTGCAGGGCCGGCTGTCGTTCAAAATACTGCAGCAGACAGATCGTCAGTTCTTCCTGCTGCGGCTTCCAGAGCATCCGAATTAGCCGCGGCTGTCAAAATGCGAGCAAATGGTTGCCACCGCATTCTCGGCCATGATCAGCTTGCCATACTCTTCAAGCACCGCCGGAGTAAGGGAAGAGCCTTCCCCGAATTCAGCCAGCAACGCAATGAGCGCGGCATGCCGGTCTTCATCCACTTCCTCCGGCTCCAGATATAGAATCCATTTTCCTCTATAGTGATACAGCTTACCTGCCTCCGTAATATTGCTGCGGAGCATGTGAGCCGCTTCAATTAGCACCTCGAAATCGCTGAAGGCGTAGATAATGGAATCACTTTGTTCAAGGGTGACCTCCATCTCATATACTTCTTCAGGCAACTCATCATCAGAACCCGAAACGTACTGCTGGTGATCGTATTTCCCCCGGGTTACGATAACGACCATTCCTTGAGCGGGAAGCGCAAATACTTCAACGGCTAATGGGCCGGTGGCGTCAAAACCGAGCTCGCTGTATGCCTGATCCATCATTTCAGTAAACAGCTCATGCACCTTCGGAATCTCCTGCCACATGTCCTCTCTTTGTATGCCGCGCTCGCTCAGATCGTCAAATGTAAGGAAAATCCGTATCTTGTCCTGACCTAATCTTTCTATTTTCATACTGGATCCTCCTCTGCAACCGAGTATTATAAACAGAATATGATGCAACAAAGACACCTGTGATGAAAATGGTTCTATGTAGATATGTTATCATTTTATACCCTCAAATGCACGCAATAAAAGTAACAAAAAAAGAATCATTTACACAGCCCGAAAAAAAGCCGCGAAAATGATTCTCTACAAGAAATGCGGTTTATATTCCCGGTACCGCCGTATGGGTTTCTTTAAGGATCTGCTCAACCTCGCGCTTGACATCGGGACTGTTGCGGATAAATTCCTTCAGCATTTTAATATTCTCTGCTTTTTCGCTGCTGGAGTAAGTTTTTTTCCTGGTTTTGTCCCCATCATGCTTCTCCTGCCTGGTCATCGCAGCGTTCAAGTCGCTTCCAACCATGCCGGGAAAAGCCGCATCCATCAGTTTGTGTCTTGCCTTTTCCATCATTCCGCCTACATTGCCGCCATTGCGGTTCATGCCCTTCATAGCGGAACCGCCGTTTCTGGACATCAGCGAGGTGGCAGCTGCTCCCAGAAGCACGCCCAGAAAAAATGAAGAAGTTTTCACAATATGGACCTCCTTTTGTGATAAGATCGTCCATAGTGTTCTCTGGAGCCAGGGAACTCATGCGGTATAAATACAGGAAAGAGTGATGCACACATGAGCACTAAAGCGGCAGCCATACTGCTGACCTCAAGCCTTCTCCTCGGGGCTTGCGCTTCCGCTACGGAATCCGCTGTCCCGGCTGATCCCGCACCGCAATCCGGCCAGAATGAAACGGGCAAAGCACCCGGCGCAGGAAAAGATGAGTCATCAGAAGCAGGAAGTGAAAGCGATAACGTTCGAAGCGCTGAGGAGCAGCCTCAGAAGCTGTACCGTATGAGCAGCGCCTATAATATTGTTCCCATCAAGGAAGGCGGCGCGGAGAAAAAGGTCGTGCTTCTGACCTTCGATGATGGCCCGAAAGACCAGGCCATGGTTGATTCCCTGCTGAATACCCTGGATAAGCACAAGGCAAAGGCCATATTTTTTGTGAACGGGTACAGGGTTAAGGAGCACCCCGAGCTGCTGAAACAGATTAATGAACAGGGTCATATGATCGGAAATCACAGCTATGACCACATTATCCTGAAAAATGAGCCGATAGCCAAAGTGCGGAAACAGATTAAAGACGTGCAGGAGCTGGTAAAGGATACGATTGGGACGGCACCGGTCTTTTTCCGTCCTCCTAACGGAGCCGGCGGGGACGTCGGACATCAAGTGGCCAAGGAAGAGAACCTTTTATACATGACCTGGTCCAACGGCTCTCTGGACTGGACCATGAAAAAAAGCGACCCGAACAAAAAACAGGCTCTGATCAAAAATGTGATGGACCAGCTCCATCCGGGAAGCAATATTCTGATGCATGAGCTGCCCTGGACCGTTGAGGCGCTGGATGAATTGCTGACCAAGCTTGAGCAAAAAGGGTATTCCTTCGTGGACCCCAGCAGCATTGACACGGAGGCGTAAAAATAACGCTTGTTCGCATTGGCAAAGAAGAACCCCGCTCTGTATGAGCCGGGGTTCTTCCGCAATATATTCAGGCATCAGGGTTTGCTCGACAGGGATGACATAATGACACGCAATGGAGGTGCGCCCTCGATGCCCCACCAAAGAAGGGCCGCCGTGATAAGGATAAATAAAGTGCTCAAAAAATTCATAAACCACTTGCTTACACGAATGCGTCGTGACGGAAACAGTTCTGTGCGGGAAACATACACTTCCCCCCCGGCTGCTTCCTCTTCGGTCAGAGGCACCGTGTCCGTATAAGCGGCAGTATATGCTTCTGCCTTGGCAGGCTGCTGTTTTTTTTCTTTTTGATCTTTTTTCGGTCTCCTGCTGCGGCGTCCCCCGTATTTTTCTACTCTGCTCAGTTCCTTGTTCATGGTTCCCTCCGAAAACGCAGCGCCAGGCCGGAAATAAGGTCAATCACAAAATGGCACAGGATCGGCGCCCACAGGCTTCCGGTCTGCAAATAGATGTAACCCAGGCCATAGCTGCTTAAAAACACCCACCCGGTCGGAATCCAATGCTTCAGGTAGCGGATGTGAATCAGGGCAAATATGATGCTCGTCCAGTACGGACCGAATGCGTATTGGATGGCTCCCCTGAAGAGAAGCTCCTCACAAACGGCAACAACAGCTGCAATACATACGATATGCCAGACCGGCCGATTGCGAAACAGCATGCGGTTAATTCCCCCGTCATCCATGGCATCCTCCGGCATCACAGACGAAATCAGCAAATCAACCAGCAGCATCAGCGCGGCAAGGCCCAGACCCCACCAAAGAAAGCTCATGCTTTGAGGTAGAGCCAGCACAGCAGGAACGCTGCGTCCCTGTAAAAAAATCCACACCGCTCCGATCACAAGGGTCAGCAATTGGGTGAGATAAAGATTGAACAACAGCAGACGATCGGTAAGCTCCTGCGTTTCCGCTTTTCTGAGCTTCAGCTTCTTGATGTTCTTCAGGTTTAGTTTTTTCATTATTTCCTTCTCGGTCCTCTGCTATTTATTCATTTAGCATCATAGCCAATTTCCCATGATGATTCAAGGCGTCGCAACTCCCGATCTGCCGAGCTTGGCGTGCAATCCGCCGCACTTCTCCGGCAAGTCTTTTTGCCTATTGACATGCTCATGTCAGGCATGATACATTATGAAAAAATTTATTGTAACACAAACTTCGACGGAGAGAAGGCGCTGCAGGTTCTATCAGAGAGCCGGTGAATTGGTGCAAACCGGTGGCAGGCGGCATTCCTTTAGCGCTCCTGAGTTATTGTCCCGAAATTTACGGCTTTTGCCGTTCATGTAGGTGCAGTCGGCGGAAGGCCGTTATCCTTCAGGTCATTCAGACCGTTAAGGCTGTCCGTTGCGAAACGGCTGCGAATTAGGGTGGTACCACGATAACTCTCGTCCCTTACTATGGATATAGTATGCGGGTTGGGAGTTTTTTTGTTGCCTTGGCATCCCTGCACTACATCTGCAGCGCCGTCAGTCAGCTTAAATGCCCTTTGATCCTTTGGCACTGCAATGCGCCGATGTATCTCACAGCAATATCATTTGAGGAGGAAACGCGAAATGTACAAAGTGCTAGTATCGGATCCGATCAGCGACATGGGTATTCAGCAGTTAATGGACGCAAGTGATGTAACCGTAGACAAAAACACAGGCTTGACCGAAGATGAGCTTGTTGCCATCATCGGGGAGTACGACGCGCTGCTCGTCCGCAGCCAGACGAAGGTCACTGAGCGTATCATGTCCGCAGGCACCAGACTTAAAGTGATCGGCAGAGCCGGCGTCGGAGTCGATAATATTGACCTGGAAGCCGCCACACAGCGCGGCATTATCGTCATCAACGCGCCGGACGGCAACACCATTACGACATGCGAGCATACCTTTGCCATGATGATGGCCTTGGCCCGCCACATTCCGCAGGCCTATGCGAAGACGATTGGCGGCACCTGGGACCGCAAAAGCTTCCTCGGGGTAGAGCTGCGCAACAAGACGCTGGGTGTTCTGGGCATGGGCCGGATCGGCAGCGAGGTGGCCAAGCGTGCCAAAGCGTTCGGAATGAACATTCTCGGCTATGATCCTTTTCTGACCGAAGAGCGTGCCGAGAAGCAAGGAGTCAAGCTGGCGAGTGTTGATGATATTGTCCGTAATGCCGACTTCATTACCGTGCACACGCCTTTGACTCCGGAGACACGCCATATGATCTCCAGACCGCAGTTTGAGGTCATGAAAAAAGGAATGCGGATCATCAACTGTGCCCGCGGCGGAGTGATCGACGAGTTCGCGCTCGTGGAAGCCATCAATGAGGGCATCGTCGCCGGCGCAGCATTCGACGTATTTGAATCCGAGCCGCCGGCTCAGGATCATCCGTTCCTGAATCATCCGAACATCATCGTGACACCTCACCTGGGCGCATCAACAGTGGAAGCCCAGGAAAATGTGGCCATTGACGTGTCCGAACAGGTCCTTCATATTCTGCGCGATGAGCCGTTTAAAAATGCGGTCAACATGCCGCCTGTGGCACCTGGCGTGATGAACAAGCTCCAGCCTTATTTCAGCCTTGGCGAAAAGCTTGGCAGCTTTGCCGCCCAAATCACCGCACAGGCTGTGCGTGAAATTCATATCGAATATGCCGGCGACCTGTCCGAAGACGATACCCAGCCATTGACACGTTATATCCTCAAGGGCGTGCTGCGCCGCCACCTGGGCAGCGATGTGAATATCGTCAACTCGATGCATTTGGCCAAATCGCGTGATGTCGGCTTTGTCGTGACCAAAGCCCCGGCAACCAAAGGCTTTACGAATTTGATCAGCGTCACCCTGAAAACCAAGCCCGGCGAAGAGCGCCGTGTGGCAGGCACGCTCCTTGCCGGTTACGGCGAGCGTATTGTCAGACTGGACCAGTTCCCGGTCGACGTCGCGCCGGAAGCTCATCAGGTGCTGGTCTCCCACAATGACAAGCCCGGCATTATCGGACGCGTCGGAACCCTGCTCGGACAAAACGATGTCAATATCGCATCGATGCAGGTCGGCCGGAAAGTGATCGGCGGCGAAGCCATCATGATCCTGACCGTGGACAAAGCCGTCCCTAAGCAAGTGCTCATCGAGCTCGCCGGCCTGCCTGATCTGAATTCCGCCCAGGAAATCGTTCTGGAGTAGCTATTGTTTGTTCTTTTATTAACTAAAGGTCGAGAACCGGAGATTTTCGGTTCTCGACCTTTTTTACTGCCCCAACCAAATGGCAAATGAAATGGCCATTTGACCCTCATGCGGGATTATGCACGCAAATGCCGGTTACGCACGTAGCAGCGGAGAGGACGAAGCAATTTCGGAAAAGCGAAGCGTTCGCCTTTGGCCCGAAGGGTCAATAGCGATTGTAGGAATGCTTCGTTCTCGGAGCGCCTCCCAAGCGCAAAAGAAGCGCCCCAGGTCAATGAATCTTTCATTCTGCCATGTTCCACGATGAACAATTTTTTATTGTAATTTTCAACAAAAAAAGCGGATTTCGGGCATTTCAGATCTATTTTCGCGTCTATCTTACTTCACAGGCAGCGTAATCGTAAATTCAGAGCCCTGTCCGATGACACTCTCGGCAGTAATGGTTCCATGATGCGCCTCCACGATATTGCGGACAATCGCAAGCCCAAGCCCTGTTCCGCTCTCCTCGCCACGTACCCGCGCTTTATCCGCTTTATAGAAGCGCTCGAAGATATAGGGCAGATCCTCACTCGGTATGCCAACCCCCTCATCCCGAATCCGGATGATGATGGATGCTCCCTGTTCATCGGCAGTCCGCCCGGCATGCATATAGATGTGCTTGCCACCCGGTGTATGCCTGAAGGCATTATCAAGCAGATTGGTCAGCACCTGCTCCAGCCTGTCTTCGTCCGCGGCAGGCAGCAAAAGGGGAGCGCCCGTGATCCGGCATTCAAGCGCCAGACCCCGCTCTTTGGAACGGACGGCAAATTTGCGGTGAACACGCTCCACCAGCTCATCCACCTGCACCGTACTGCGGTCAATGTCGACGTGCCCAGCCTCCATTCTCGTTAAATCCAGCAGATCCTTGACAAGCCTGCCCATCCGCAGCGACTCGTCATGGATGACCTGGATCAATTCCTCCGTCTCTTCCGGCGAACCGGCCATACCGTCCAGCAAAGCCTCGCTGTAACCCTGCATCATGGACAGCGGTGTCCGAATCTCATGGGAGACGTTGGCGACGAAATCGGCGCGTACTTTTTCCAGCCGTTCCTCTTCGGTTACATCGCGCAAAACGGCCACCGCTCCCCGGATCATATCATCCGTATAGAGAGGAGCCATCTGAACGGACCATACGCCCTGCTTCACATGCACCTTCGCCCCCGCATCCTCGCCGCTCTGCATCACCTGTTCAAAAAGAGGCTGCAGCGGTTTCGGGACGCCGAAGCGCCCTTCTTCATGCCCACTGTCCTCCCATTTCACCCCCCGCCAGCTTGCAACCGTCTGTTGTCCGGGAGGATTGGTCAATATAATTTCACCATCACGGTTAAAGGTAAGCACAGCATCGGTCATGCTGCGCAGCACACTGGACAAGTGGTTCTTCTCGGCATTCAGGCTGCGAATGGTCGACTCCATTTCGGCGGCCATATGATTGAATGTAGTGGCGAGAGCTCCTATTTCATCGCTGCTCACCACCGATACCCGCATATCATACCGGCCCTTGCGGATCGCGTCTGCCGCTTGAATGAGTTGCTGCATGGGCTGCGTAATTTTGGTAAACAAAAACAGGGCGAAAAACGTCGTCAACAAAAAACCGACGATACAGGTGTATGTGAATAACCGTTTAATATCCGATGATTCCGCAGCGGCGAAATTGGTATCTATATAAGGAAGCAAAAATAATCCCAGAAAAATAAGCACACAGCCGACCAGACATATGATCGTGATCCACAATTTTCCAACGAGCGATCTCCAGAAGCTCAATTTATTTCGGGACCTCCAGTTTATAACCTACTCCCCATACGGTTGTGATCATGCCTGCCGCCTCCGGCGATACTTTGTTCAATTTTTCACGCAAACGTTTGACATGGGTATCTACCGTTCGCAAATCGCCGAAAAACTCATAATTCCACACATCCTTCAGCAGCTCTTCCCGGGAAAACACCTTATCCGGCGATATGGCCAAATAATGAAGCAGTTCATATTCCTTGGGCGTAAGACTGACTTCCTTCCCTCCGGCCGTCACGCGATGGGCGTCATTCTCAATCACGAGATTAGGAAATACAATGCTGTTGCTTGGCGTCGTTTCCTTGGTTAAAAAAGCCGTTTCCGAAGATCTTCGCAGGATGGCTTTCACCCGGAAGATGACTTCACGCGGGCTAAAAGGTTTTACGACATAATCATCGGCTCCTACCTCAAAGCCCTGTACACGGTTGGTCTCTTCTCCCTTCGCTGTCAGCATAAGGACAGGAGTAGCCTTTACCTGCCGCAATCTGCTGCATACCTCTACCCCATCCATGCCGGGCAGCATGACATCAAGCAAAATGATGCTGTAATCGCTCGCTGTCGCTTTGAGCAGTGCGGTCTCGCCATCTTCCGCCTCATCAATAGAGTAGCCTTCTTTCTCGAGATACATGCGCAGCAGCCTTCTGATACGTTCCTCATCATCGACAACCAAAATGCGGTTATTTCTTTCCGACATATCCAACAACCCCTTATTATGGAAATCCTCTTCAAACCATACAAAGCCACTTTCTCTATTTTACTATTTTCCGGGATTAGGTCAAATTAAAAGGAAAACAGAGGCTATTCGCCTCTGTTCCGCTTTTTCAAATCCCAAAATATGTTACTTCGTTCTCTGGCGCTTCTTCTCAGATTTAGCCAGCTGAATGAGCCGGTTCACCTCGTCTTTAGTCAGCGGCCTGGTCAGTCCTCGCTTCAGGTTTTGCAAAAGAAGATCCCCGAAGGCAATCCGCTTCAGCCGGATGACCGGATGGGAAATCGCTTCAAACATCCGTCTGACCTGACGGTTGCGGCCTTCATAGATGGTGATCGAAATCACGGATTCCTTGCCGTCCGGATCCACATCCTTGTACTCCACTTCGGCCGGAGCGGTCATGCCGTCCTCAAGCTGAACCCCCTTCCTCAGCTTGTCCAGTTCCGTTCCGTGCGGCACGCCCTTGACGGTCGCCAAATACGTTTTGGGCACATGATGCCGCGGATGTGTAAGCAGGTTGGCAAACTCACCGTCATTCGTTAGCAGCAGCAGCCCTTCGGTGTCATAATCCAGCCTGCCTACAGGGTAGACGCGCTCTTTGACGCCCTTAAAGTAATCGGACACAATTTTGCGTCCTTCCGGGTCGGAGGCGCTAGTAATCACACCTTTGGGCTTGTTCATCATCAGGTATACTTTCTGTTCCGTTTTAATCGGTTTGCCGTTTACCGTTATGATATCCTGAGCGGGGTCCGCTTTCGTGCCGAGCTCCGTAACGGTTTCCCCGTTAACTTCCACTTTGCCCGCAAGAATGAGCTCCTCGCATTTGCGCCTGGACGCCACGCCTGCCTGGGCAATAATTTTCTGTAATCTCTCCATGTTCGTGATTTCACCTCATGCTAATGATACCCAGCAAAGCCCAAAATCACAAGCTGAAATCCGGTGAATCTTTTACAATGCTCAAAATACGAGCAGACACACGGCAATCGCCGCTGCAAAGCCCACGAAATCCGAAAAGAGTCCGACCTTCAGCGCATACCGCCCGTTGCGGATGCCGACCGCCCCAAAATAAACAGCGATAACATATAAAGTAGTATCTGTGCTGCCCTGAATGGTGGAGGCCATGCGGCCGATCATGGAGTCGGGGCCATATGTGCGGATCAAGTCGGTCGTATAAGCAAGGGAACCAGAACCGGTCAGCGGCCGCAGCAGACCCAGCGGCAGCACCTCAGGCGGAATATCCCATATGCGGAACAACGGCGCGATCCAGCCCAATATAAAATCAAGCGCCCCCGATGCCCGAAAAATGCTGATGGCCACCATCATGCCAACCAGGGGCGGAATAATGCCAACCGCAGTCGAGAAGCCGTCTTTGGCTCCTTCTACAAAGGATTCATACACCGGCACCTTTCTCGTATATGCGTAAAGGGGGATAAACGCCAGAATGACCGGAATAGCCCAGGTAGAAATGAGATTTATAAATGCAAGCAATGGAAGGCCCCTCCTTTACATGGACTTGCCTGCCGGCTGTCTTGGAACAGGCGGACGCCGTCGCAGCCGTTTGCGGTACCAGCGGTCGGCGGCAATTGCCGCACAGGTGGCAATTGCCGTAGCCATTAGCGTGGTGCCGACAATTTCAGCAGGCTGTGCGGAGTGGTAATTCATCCGGATTGCGATCAGGGTCGTCGGAATGAGTGTAATACTGGCCGTGTTCAAGGCAAGCAAGGTACACATGGCAGGAGTGGCTGTATGCTTGTCAGGGTTAAGCTTCTGCAGCTCCTGCATCGCTTTAAGCCCCATGGGAGTAGCCGCATTCCCCAGCCCCAGCAGATTGGCGCTCATATTGGATAAAATATAACCCATCGCCGCATGATTGCGCGGCACATCCGGAAACAGAAAACCTATGACAGGCGCAAGCAGTCTGGACAGCTTCTCCATAAGCCCCGCGTCCTCCGCGATCTTCATCATCCCCATCCAGAATACAAGAACGCTGATCAGGCCAAAACACACGGTGACAGCAGCAGCAGCCCCGTCAAAGGCTGCCTTGGTTACAACGTCCATCTTTCCCTGCACAGCCGCAAACCCGACGCCAATAACAATCATGGCCATCCATATCACATTAACGATGGGATTCACCGCCTTTCTGTTCTACCGCAGTTCGCATTATGCAGTAAATAACCGCTGCATCACTTCATTCCAAGCGTCCCTCCATGAGCTCTCCCGCACATCACCGGACGCGGGAGTGGGAATAGCCTCTTTGACACGAGGAATGTAGCTGCCCTTCTCATATACAGGCACGGAGCCGATCAACTTTCCGTCAAGCAGCATGTCAATCCTGCCGCGAAGCCCGAAGGAGGCGCGGTCTGATGTGGAATTTACAGTTGCTGTCTTGGTTAGTACCAGCTTTTTGGTCAACAGGCGTTCTTCCCCCTCGGCAAGCGGATAGGAAAAGGAAGCTCCTGTGACAAAATTATATCCGCTCAAGGGCATATTTCTCCGTGTGACTTCCACCACCGGATAATAGCGGAAGCCGTAATCCAGCATCCGGCCATGGTCATTCCAGTCGTCTCCGTCGTTCAAAGTAACGGCGACAAGCTGGCGTCCGTCCCGGGTGGCTGAGCTGACCAGACAGCGGAAAGCTTTCTTTGTATAGCCCGTTTTGACCCCATCCGCACCCTCGTAAAGCCGCAGCATCTTATTTTTGTTATGCCAGGAATAGTCCCACTGCTCGTTGGGATTGGGGGCCTTTCTGGTTTCTGTTTTGACAATTTCCCGGAACACCGGATTCCGGAGCGCATACGCTGTAAGCTTCGCCATATCATTGGCTGTGGAATAATGCCCTTCTACATCCAAACCGTGCGGATTGGCAAAATGGGAATGCTCAAGCCCCAACTGTTCAGCTTTGGCGTTCATCAGAAAGACAAAGCCCTCTTCTGAGCCGCCGACATGCTCGGCGATGGCCGTGGCGGCATCGTTGCCGGAACGGAGCATCAGGCCGTACAGCATGTCTTCCAGTTTCATCTGCTCTCCCAGCTTTAGAAACAGGGAGGAGCCTTCTTTGCCAAAAGCGTTCCGGGACACGGTAACCTTGTCTTTGAGGTTGCCATGCTCTATAGCCACAATGGCGGTCATGATTTTGGTCAGGCTGGCAATTCTCATCTGGTTGTCGCCCTCTTTTTCATACAGTATACGTCCTGAGGAAACATCGATCAGCGCTGCGGCTTGGGCATGGTTGGCCGGCTCGGGCGGAAGCCCGGTTTCAGGAGCTGCCACGGCCGCTGCGGACTCGAATAGAAGGACGATGGATATGAGCAGGCTTATTGAGACAATCCTGTGGCGTGTTAACATGGCAATCCTCCGGTTCGGATATGGTCTTGTACCATTTTATGTACTTGCTGTCGAAAGTATGTCCTTTCCAAAGCCGAAAAATCCTTTCCGTTCAGACATTCACCGGCCTGCCCCGGAGAAATCTGATACGGAAAGGATTAAGATTAGCTGTATGGCTTAACACCACTGATTACAGGTAAGATGTAGTGGTATGATCCGTGCTGCTGACCGGAACTTGCGGCGCCATTTGGCTTTCGGGCATTCCGGCTGTCGCAGTCGATCCTGAAACGCCGGTACGTCCGATCATGGACTGGATTTTATCGATCAGATGCGGCGTAGAGTCGATAATCTTCTCAAACAGATGGGTCTGGTTATCCAGTGGCACAATCTGGACACCTTGCCGGCCTACAACGAGAAATGCAATCGGCTGGATGGAGACGCCTCCCCCGCTTCCGCCACCAAACGGATGCCCAGCCTTCATATCTGAAGATGCCGAATGGTCCGCTACGTCGTCCATCACGTTAAAATCACTGCCCCCTGCCGCAAATCCGAAGCCTACTCTGCTGATAGGCAAAATGACGGTTCCGTCCGGCGTTTCCACCGCATCCCCTACAATGGTGTTGACATCCACCATGCCCTTGATGTTTTCCATTGCTGTTTGCATGAGTCCCTGAATCGGATGATCTGACATAAAAGCTCCCTCCAGTTCATTAAGCTAGGTTTTTTCTTCACTTATCATCCCCAATTGCATTTGAGTTATGTAGCGCAATTATGGGTTGATTACCGTATGAAGCATCTGCGGGCCTCCATCATAGAGGAAACAAAAAAAGCTGATCTTTAACAAGACCAGCCTGAATCCGTTTTTGCTCTGTATCGAAAATATGTAATATTTAAATCATGCACTCTAGTGCTCAGATATATGACCAGACGGTTTCCTGGTAAACACTTTTTTCCATGTTTTAAAACCTCCGGGTACTTTTAAAATGCCGGCCAGCAGCCTGATCAGCGAAATGATCACATAAGCCATGGATATGGAGGCACTGCATACCACATTCATGGAAAAATAATTCCGTTCATCCCATGACGGAATGACGGATAAGGCCGGTACGCAATCATATCGCACATGCCCGGTTGTCCAACCCACGACAGAATTCTTTAGCGCCCAGACCGCCCCGGTCAGAACCGCTGTCTGCGAGCAATCCTGTACACCGAGCTTGGTTGTCCATTTCAGATGGGAAAGGGTGATATGGGCGACCGTTTTATTGATCCACTGTTTCAAGGAGACTGTATTTGCGAGAAGAAGGCGGATATTGCGCAACATCTCCTCGATCATGCTTTTGTCGACTACAGCATCCTCCTTGTCCGCTTTATCCTCCCCCACATTCACGTACCTGTCGAGCCTTACCCATATCCCCTTGCGAAATCGGTCGATCACGACAGAAGGCAATTCATACTGGAAACGAACGAGCCCATAAAGCATGTGAACCTGCAAACGGGCATAATCATTATTAGCCTGTTTAAGCACCTCGGCGTGAATCTTCACTCTGGAGAGCAGAACGGCCAGAACAATTAAAATCAATGCGGCAATGACTATCCATATCCACACAGCCGACTTCACAGCTTACCTCCTTCCCGTCCATATACCTGGATGTACATTATGACGTTTAGTATAGCCCTGGAAAAGGAAAACATTCGTTGCGCCCCGCTGTACAGGCAAAACAAAACAGGGATTCCGCACAGCCGAAAGCTGCTGGGGCATCCCTGTTTTGAGTGTATTTTTACTCTTCTTTATATTCGATATCTTCTATGGTCAACTGCTGCTGCTCGTCCAGCTTGCTGAACAGAAGCTGCGTCTCTTCCTCCAGCTGATCCGTATCCTCAAACAGCTCAGGCTGTGGCAGCTCGTCGAGGCTTCCCAGGCCAAAGTACTCCATAAATGCTTTGGTCGTTCCGTAAAGAATCGGCCTGCCAATGGCGTCTGCCCGCCCTGTCTCTTCGATCAATTCTTTATTGACAAGCGTATGAATGGCACGCTCGGATTTCACTCCACGTATTTCTTCAATCTCGATCCTGGTGATGGGCTGCCTGTAGGCGATGATCGCCAATGTTTCCAGAGCAGCCTGGGAAAGGGACACACGTGCCGGGGAATATGCCAGCTTTTCGAAATAAGGGGCATGGTCGGAAAGTGTGGCAAGCTGGTATCTGCCGGCCAACTTCAGCATCTGCAGCCCTCTTCCTTCCTTTTGCATATCGTTCTTCATGTCTTCAAGACAATCCGTGACCAGTTCAGGGCGCTGCTCTGTAATTTCGGCAATTTGCTTCACGGTCAAGCCTTCTTCACCCGCGAGAAACAGCAGCCCCTCAATAATCGATTTCAGTGTCGGATAATCCATCAGCACGTAAATCCCCTCTCCACTCCATCACAATATCATCAAAAACTTTCTCCTGATAACATACAATCTGCTTCATCTTCATCAGCTCCAGAATGGCGAGAAACGTCACCACAATCTCGTGCCGCTGCATGTCGTCATGCATCAGCCGCGAGAACAGCAGCCGGCTGCCCGGGCCCGCCTTTTCGAGCACGGTCAGCACCTGCCGTATCCGGTCCTTTACGGAGATTTCGTCCCTATGGATCCGGGCTACCGTGGTTCTCCGCTCCGCTCTGCGCAGCGCACGCTTAAAGGCGGCGATCAAATCAGCCGTGTGCAATCCAAGCACCGGGTTGGCCGGCTCGCTTGGAACGTAAGAACTCAAGTCTTCAGGCTCCTTGCTGAACATGAGGCTGCGTTCCCATTCCTTTTCGCTGAGATGGCGGGCAATTCCTTTATACTTGCGGTATTCTATCAGCTTCTGTACCAGCTCTTCGCGCGGATCGTAATCCTCATCCTCGTACATGTCATATTCGTCCATGTCGATGACCGGCGGTTTCGGAAGCAGCAGCTTGCTTTTAATCGACAAAAGGGTCGCCGCCATGACCAGAAATTCGCTTGTAACGTCCAGCTCAAGCTCCTGCATCGTATGAATGTAGTTCATATATTGATCCGTGATTTCACTGATCGGTATGTCCTGAATGTCAATCTCAGCTTTCTCGATCAGATGCAGAAGCAAATCAAGTGGCCCCTCAAACGTTTCCAGTTTATAAGTTACTACCGTCAAAGCATTTTTCCTCCCGCCAAATTCACAAACTGCAGTGTATCAGAATGTCAGAGCATTTGATAACCCGAGTTAAAACTGTTTTGTCAGATTCGCCATTTCAATCGCAGCCATCGCGGAATCCCAGCCTTTATTGCCAGCCTTCGTGCCTGCGCGTTCAACAGCCTGTTCAATATTTTCCGTCGTGACAATGCCGAAAATAACCGGCACGCCTGTTTTGAGATTAATGGCGGCCACACCCTTGGCTACCTCATTGCACACATAGTCGTAATGGGTTGTTGATCCGCGGATGACCGTTCCGAGCGTAATGACGGCATCAAACTTTCCGCTTTCCGCCATTTTTTGGGCAATCAAAGGGATTTCGAAAGCCCCGGGCACCCATGCGACCGAAATCTCATCATCGCCAGCCCCATGCCGCTTCAGTGCATCAAGCGCCCCACTCAGCAGCTTGTTTGTAATAAATTCATTGAATCTTCCAACTACAATACCATATTTTAATCCGGAGGATACAAGATTTCCTTCAAAGTAATTTGCCATTCTGATCATCAGCCTTCCCGAGTTTGGTTTTTAAGTATAATACTGCTTTATTAATGCTCATTCTGCTCCAGCGTTTCGAACGTAAGAAGATGTCCCAGCTTCACCTGCTTTGTATGAAGATAATTGGAGTTATCCTCATTCTCCGGAATTTGAATAGGCACACGTTCGACCACTTCAAGACCGTAACCCTCCAGGCCTTTAATTTTTCTTGGGTTATTGGTCAGCAGCCGAATCTGGCGCACCCCCAAATCCCTGAGCATTTGGGCACCAATGCCGTAATCGCGCAGGTCAGCCGAAAAACCAAGCTTCAGATTGGCGTCTACCGTATCAAGACCTTCTTCCTGAAGTTTATAGGCTTTCAGCTTATTTATCAACCCGATACCCCTGCCTTCCTGTCTCATATAAAGGAGAATACCGGCGCCCTCTTCCTCGATTTGGTTTAAAGCAGCCGCGAATTGCGGCCCGCAGTCACAGCGGTGCGAATGGAACACATCGCCTGTCAGGCATTCAGAGTGGACCCGCACCAGGACCGGTTTCGCGGGATCAATCTCGCCTTTGACCAGCGCTACATGCTCCTTGTTGTCCACCTCATTGGAATAAGCCACCGCCTGGAACTCTCCAAAGTCGGTCGGCATGCGCACAGCCACCTCCCGCTCCACAAGCTGCTCGCTGGCGATCCGGTAGCTGATCAGATTTTTAATGCTGATCAACTTCAGACCGTGCTGGGCGGCAATGATCGCCAGGTCCGGCAGCCGGGCCATCGTCCCGTCCTCCTTGATCACTTCGCAGATCACGCCAGCCGGTGCGGCGCCGCTCAGCTTGGCCAGATCCACGGCAGCTTCGGTGTGGCCTGCCCGTCTTAACACGCCGCCTTTCTTGGCGATCAGCGGAAACATATGGCCAGGTCTGCGGAAATCACCCGCCGCTGCCGCCGGATCAACGAGCGCCTTGGCGGTCATGGAACGCTCTACAGCGGAAATTCCTGTCGTTGTTTGAGCATGGTCCACCGACACGGTAAACGCCGTGCCGTGATAATCCGTATTTTGCGACACCATCGGCTTAAGTTCAAGCTCATCAGCCCGCTCCTGCGTAATGGCCACACATACGAGACCGCGTCCCTGCGTGATCATAAAGTTGATCGCCTCCGGGCTGGCCTTGTCGGCTAGCACCACAAAATCCCCTTCATTCTCACGATCCTCATCATCCACCACGATGACAACCTTGCCCTGTTTGAGATCGGTTATGGCATCCTCAATCGAATCAAAAACGATATTCTGTTCCATGTATTTTTCCCTCCTTGTTCATGTTGAATGGATACCGGACTTGCCTCAGGAGAACCCGTGCTCAGCCAGGAAATCGAGATCCAGCTGTTTAGGGACTTGCGGCTCCCGATTGTTCCTGTTGAAGAACAACAAATGCTCCACATATTTGCCGAGAATATCGCATTCGATATTGACAGTATTCCCCGCCCGCTTGCCGCGTAAAGCCGTCGCTTCCAGCGTGTGCGGAATAATGGATACGACGAAGGACGACTCCTGCAGCATGGCCACCGTCAGGCTGATCCCGTCGATGGTCACAGAACCTCTCGGCACCAGATATTTGAACAGCGCATCATCATCCGGTATGATCTCGTACACGACCGCATTCTGGTCCCGGGTGATACGGGCAATCCGGCCGGTCCCATCCACATGGCCTTGCACGATATGGCCGCCAAACCGGCCGCCCGCTGCCATGGCCCGCTCCAGATTGAGAGGGCTGCCGGACTGAAGCTCGCTTAAATTGCTGTGCCGGTATGTCTGGGGCATGACATCCACCGTGAAGCTTCGTTCACCGATTTTGGTTGCTGTCAGACATACCCCGTTCACGGACACACTGTCGCCAATTTTCAGATCCTCAAGCACTACCGCAGCGGAAATCTCCAGCTCCATCGCTTCCCCGCTGCGTGCAGCTTTGCGGAGGATGCCCACTTCTTCAATAAGACCTGTAAACAACGGCTCCTGCCTCCTTTCTAGTTACCCAAGGCCTTATTAGCCTGTATTCCTACAACCGGAATGCTCAGAACAGTACGAAAAACCGTCTATCGATTAAAAAGCCCCCGGCGTATATCGCCAGGGGCAGGGATTAAGTAGTGAATCAACTTTCATTAAGCATACACAAACAAACTTCAAAAGCTCAAATCTATGTACAAGGCTACGAGAAATAAGCCTCCGCACTCATGCAAACCGCACTGGCCAGACTGAACATTTTGAAAATGTGTATATGAAAGTTAGCGCTTGACTGCAAAATGCGCTGCGTCCACCATCCTTCTCCCATCCAGACTATACTGTCGGTCCCGGATTCGCACCAGGTCCACCTTCAGCCACTCTTGACAAGCAGCATCCGGGTCACGGACTGAGCCGCCTGAAATCATGTTATTCAAGCGTCATCACCGCCGGTAGGGAATTTCACCCTGCCCCGAAGGATAGCTATTCGATTAGGACTGCCTAAACTTCAAAAGGCAGGAATTTCTTCAGTCGGTTGTAATTGAGCAAATCGTAACACTTTGAAACACAAAAAGCAAGCAGGTGTTCTTTTGTACGGTAAGAGGTGCTCCGAGAACGAAGCATTCCTACAATCGCTGTTGACCCTTCGGGCCAAAGGCGACCGCTCCGCTTTTCCGGAATTGCTTCGTCCTCTCCGCTGCAACGTGCATCTCCCTGCCAAAACCAAAATTCAAGCGATTCAGACTGATGCGGATATTGCTTTTGGTTGGCCTTATATATTCGAATATACTCAGACAGTAGATTAGACATTTTTATTTTTGTTTAGTTTTAAAAACTTCAATTATATTCATTAAGAAAAAAATTAAGATAATGATAATGAGTAAAAATTTTAAAGTTAATAGGAATGTATTGCTTGTTACTATCCAAGTGTATCCAAATGCAATACCCAACACCGATATTACAATATTCTCTATGTGTTTACTTTGAAACCTTGTCATAATAAATTTCATGACCATTATAACTGTAATTATTACAAGAAAAATCCATCCAAAATATAAAGTCATATTTTCCTCCTCCACTAAAGTTATAAGCCTAAATCAATTGATTTAGGCTTATAACTTTATACTTATGATATACGCTAAATGTTTCTCACATAATTGTAGGCTCTTTCTAAATCGTCATTGCAATCGTTGTAATCGTTATAGGCTGCTATAGCAGATGCAACTGCACCAGATCCAGAAATGACACCCCCAATCAAAGTCTCCCAAGTTACTACAACACCACCAATGGCAGCAGAAAATAATGCCATATTGTCACGGAAAGAACCATAGTGATCGGAAAATAAATCCATAGTATTCATTGCGCGAACCACATAAGAATTAGAAATTCTACCTGTTGCACTTGCATGATTGCCCCCAGGTCTAAACGTCTTGGTTAACTCACTGTAAGTATTAAATGTGTAAGTAGTATAGTCCCCATAATAATGGCTGATCTCTGGGACTCCACCGGAATCCTGTGCTGCAGCTATAGATAAATTCGAATCTGGAAGAGGTACATCAATAGGTTGAGATAAGATTTCTTGATCTACCTGTTCCCCATTAATGAAGTATTCGCCACTATCAGTTACTTCAAACTTAACACTCTCGGATTTGTCTTGTAAATCATTTTTCACTTCAGTAGAGGCCTCCGGTGTAAATTCATAATGACTTTTTGTTGTCAGCAAAACCTCCGTTTTGTCTTCTTCTACATTGCGATTATTGATACAATCAGCAAAGAAGATACCATCATTTTAAATTTAACCAAAATAAAACCTCTTTTTGTAATATTATTACATAGACAATTTTACCATGGAAAAAAAGGGCTGTAAATCTCTAAAATAACATTTCAAGAGAGTTGATTTCATAATTCAATTTGTGCGCGCTGTTCTCCCTACAACCCGAGTAGAAATACTCGACAAAGGGGGAGCGGTGTATTTATATACATCGAACTTTGTATCTGAATGGGCAGGGGAAGTACCTGCTTAGGTGGAAAGCCTGCAAACCTACCCTAAGACCCGCGACATGCGAAAAGGATTCTCTCCCTTTTGGTATGAGAGCTCGCTGAGGACGGCGAAACGCAGACCTGTGAAGCGGTTAGCAAAGTAGTCGGGGGGTCACGCGTTGCTAAGGTCAGGATGTGCCTGCTGGCACCGACGAATCTCTGAGCGTACGGCTCGTAAATTTCAGTGTCGGCGAATCAGAAGCTGCACGCCCCTGTTAAGGGGTTCAGTCATGGCTGGTGTAGTTAAATTGTGCATTCGGCGATCTCTATCCGGCATAGGATAGAAGTTCTGCGTCCACAGGCTGGGGACAAAAGAACGGCTGACGGGTTAAAGGAGAAACCTAAGGCAACGATAAAAGACTAGGATACAAGGAACAGCGGAACTCTGAAAGGGGATGCAAAGGAGAGAGAACTCCAAAGCCTCGAAACAGCAGGGAATGGCTGTTGAATTCAGAGGGCAGCAGCCCGTAGTAGTGAGGACAGGTCGCCGATAGTCACTACGCCTAGCGATAGGCGAAGGAGGATACAAACGACCCGAGCGAAGGGGCATAGTCATGGCGAAGTTTTTTTTTCTGGAAACGAAGCATACAACCGTTAGGGAAGCCGATGCGCAAACCTGACTAATCCCAAAACAATTCCCTCGAAGGAGGTGATTGCCTTGGCCCAACCATCTAACTTATCTGGACAAACAGTTCTATCGACAGACTTTAAAGCCGGATCTCGTCATCGATCCTAAGTGACGGCAACGATTTTGATTGACAAAACTAATCACAAGATATACAGTTGATCTATCAACAGTTGATAGATCAATGGAATGGAGGCTTTAATGGATCTAGAAACACTAAAAGAACAAATATATTATCAAATCCAGTTGGTCAATAAAGATTTATACACTAAGTTTGAGTTCTGCGTTGGAAGCAGTCCTTCCCGAACTGAAATTTTAAAGTTTCTTTATGAGAATGGAAAAATAGCACAAATGAGTCTTCAAAAGAAACTTAACATTGATAAAGCTGCAATAACTAGACATTTAAAACAACTGGAAGCGTCAAATTATATTGAGCGTACCAAAGAAGATAAAGACCAGCGTGTAACATGGGTAGAGCTTACTTCTTCTACAAAAGAAGAAATCGATTATTTGTTTAAACAAAGAGAGCGATTTCTAAGTGAAATCCTTGCCGACTTCTCATATGAGCAGTTAAAAGTGTTTTATGAAATGTTAAATACCATGCAAGACAATATTTTAAAAACGACAAAATAATAAAACAACATGGAGTGATTGAAATGGATTCGAATAAAACAAAAGAGCGCAAAGATACATTTAAGCAGATCATAGAAGAACGTCGCTCTATCAGAAACTATGATGTGAATGCAAAAATCTCTCGAGAAGAGATAGAAGAAATGCTTGAATTAGCAACAAAGGCGCCCTCTTCAACTAATCTGCAGCCATGGCGTTTTATTGTTATTGAAAGTCCTGAAGCAAAAGAAAAATTACTTCCGTTAGCTGCCTTTAACAGTAAGCAAGTAACAACTTCTGCTGCTGTGATTGCCGTATTCGGCGATTTAGATCATGTAGAATATCTAAATGAAATTTATTCAAAAGCTGTAGAAATAGGCGTTATGCCTCAAGAAGTAAAAGATCGAATGGTAGAACAGATTTCTGCAGGATATGCTACATTAACCAGAGAGCAGAAAAAGGAAGTTGTGCTAATTGATAGCGGATTAGTTTCGATGAATTTAATGTTAGTAGCGAAAGCGTATGGTTATGACACGAACCCGATTGGTGGTTATGATCGAGAAAATCTAGGAGAAGTTTTCGGATTAGAGAAGGAACGTTATGAACCTATCATGTTGATATCAATTGGGAAAGCTATAGAAGAGGGATATCCTTCCTATCGTTTACCGGTCTCAACCGTAGCGAAATTCCATTGAGATACGGTTATTCTAATACATTCCTATAATGAATTTTGAGCGTGTTGTTATGTGTATAACTGCTCGGGAAACCTTTATAAAGAACGTTCCAAAGAGGATTTTTCGCTCAGCACAAAAGATCCAAGACAGAAGACTTCTTCACTGTCCTGGATCTTTTTTTGTCAAAGCAGGAATCTTAGAAGGATCATTTGATAACGCAAGAGTGACTGCTTTATGTTGTCTGGGATACGCACACAGCAGCGGAGAGGACGAAGCAATTCCGGAGAAGCGCAGCGTTCGCCTTTGGCCCGAAGGGTCAACAGCGATTGGAGGAATGCTTCGTTCTCGGAGCGCCTCACACCATGCAAAAGGAGATCAATTATGCCTGAAGCTCCATATATTTTTGGGAAAGCTCTTCAAACCATACTTTATCATTCATCTGCAGCGCCAGATCGATTAAATCCGCCAGTTCTTCTCTTTCCAGTTCAACATCATCATCAAAGGAAACGACGGCTGTAGCCAGCGGGTTCTGCTTGAAGCCATTGCGGAAATCATAATCCAGCCGCAGATCGATAATCCCGTCAATATATTCACATTTCAGGAAATATATGATTTCACACATCAGTACAGGACGCACTTCATTTTCCAGAATGCAGTCCATTACTTTTGCGGAGTAATGCTGGTTGGTAAGACTGAATTTATGGTCAGCCGCCGGTCTTTCTCTGCCAAAATCATCCGTGAATTTCAGCTCAACCGGGTACAGGTTCATTACTTTTCCCATCTGCTTTTTCGTTATCTCGATTATTTCACTTGTATCCAGGGTAATCATTCGGCACCTCTCCATACTTTTCTTATTCCAAGCGAATAACGCCGTTGTTCTAGGCCGTATGCCTTTACACCTATATCGGATGTTCATCCGTATTTTTTAACCCTTAGTCTACCATGCTTCCTAAACTATTGAAAATTCCTTTTTCTTCATTGTTCACATAAACTATTAAATTCAAACGTTTGATAAAAAAATAGAGTCTGACCCCTTTGGTTTAAGGGTTAGACTCAGTATGTGCATGATCCGTATTAGACTTAAATGGTGATTATTACGCAGTTCGAATCTTTAAACAAATCCATGATGCAGCCGGATAAACTTATGATCTGTTTTGGTGTTACAAAATCAATCTGCGATTTGCCGCTTTAATTCATCTATGATTTGATCAGTGGCAGTCTCACCTGCCGCGATGCACTCCATCGTTTTGGTAAAGTCAAAAGCCGCAAACTGCCCCACATCAGGACGAATCACCAAGTCGGCCAAATGCAGGTTGTTATGCTTTCTCTCCGCCGTCATCAAGCTGTAAGAGCGGTAGACAATTTCAATCATGTTGCGGGGCGGTTTCTTCTCATGCTCACGGGCTACATCAACGGCAATAATGAAATCTACTGGCTCCTTTTGCATGACATTAACCGGCAAGTTATTAAGCACACCCCCATCCACCAGCATTTGATCATTTACCATAAGAGGGCTAAATACGCCCGGAAATGCTGTAGTCGCCCGTACAGCCGTCACCAGATCACCTGTTTCCAGCATAACCTGCTTGCCTTCCATAAGATCGACGGAAATTGCTTTAAAAGAAATCGGAAATTGTTCAATTTTTAAATCCGCTCTGCTGTGTCTCTCCAACAGCCCGCCAACGATCTGAGTAATGCCGTTGCCGGCAAGCAAGCCCCGCTGCCAGAGGGCAAGATCGATAAAACGGTATTTAGGTGTATAAATGAAGGTGCTTTCAATTTCGCTCGCTGTAATTCCCGCTGCATACAATCCGCCAATGGCTCCCCCCATACTGGTACCGATAATGCAGTGAATGGGAATCTCATTCTTCTCCAGTGATTTTAATACTCCTATATGCGCCAGCCCCCGAACAGCTCCACCGCCCAAAACTAATCCTATTTTTTTCATTCTTTTCCCTTCCGTCACTTTTTTCATCAAACCCCCGTCTTAAACAGAATCCCCAAAAGACCAAAAAACTAAACGTGAGAATCTTAGTCTAGGAAAGAGCCTCCTTTACAAAATCGGACAAGAGCTCCTGTTCCCGACTGGACAAATCTCCGATCATCGTCACGCACTTCCCCATTAGTTCCGCTATTTCACTGCCCATTTCTTCACTGGCTGTTTGAATAACCGTGCCCATCACAGTGCCTGCAAACATAAGCAAGGTGGTGTGATGACCGGAAGTTTTGTGAATCAGCCTTTGAATAGCCGTTTCTGTCCTGCCACCGACCTTCTTCACATAAGCCATGAAAATGCCGAGTAAATATCCACAAAACTCCAAATTCGATTGCTTTCCCGGAATTTCATCCAGCATTTTCTTCAGTAAGTCTTGTATACTGTTATGCTTTATACTGTTTAGTAATTGCCGAATCGCATGTACTGTCTCTTCCCAATTCTCAATCGCAATAACATTGGACCGCTGCTGCTGAAACAGCTCGGTCGCTTTTTCTGTGGGAGCAAACACGACCTGGGATCTGCCTGTCTCATTGGGATTTACTTCATAACTGCGCGTAACGTACCCGGATTTCTCAATCTCTTTTAACATATCATAGGCCGTCCACTTGCTTACACCAAGAACCTTGGCCAATGTTTCATAATGAATAGGCAACCGCGTTTTTTGATACAGCTCCACGAGTTGATCCAAAAATTGAAATCTCCGCTTTGACATGGTCATAGAATGTGTCCTCCCTCTTGCCGCCTTGCAATTGAGTTTTTGGGTTTTTTGTGTTTTAATAATAACATCCTGCAAGCATGCAGTCAATGTGACAAGTTTTGTTTTTGGGTCTTTTGTGTTGTGTATAGTATCTTAAACATTATCCAGAGCGCATCTGAAAAATTGGACATACCGATGGACAAATTTTATGTCAACATTCATAAATACGGAAACTCTTCTGCTGCATCCATCCCGATCGCTTTAGCCGAAGCCGTCGCGCAAGAAAGTATTTCCCCTGGCGATCTTGTCATGATGATCGGATTCGGCGCCGGGCTTTCCTGGGGAGTCACCGTGATGCAGACATCCTGTCTGCCCCTTGTCAACTCTCTCGCCATTGGCGACAATCCGCATGTCCGGACCCGTTTCTAAGACAAAATATAGCGGCGGTCTTTCCCAAGCCAAGCTCCAGGAAAAGACCGCCGCTTTATTAAAACTCTTTAAGACGCCCGTTGATAACCGGGTTGCTTACGCGTCAAACACCGTAACTTCCTTCATTTTGTCGCCTTGCTTCACGGCATCAATGTGCTCCATGCCGCTGATCACTTTACCAAACACGGTGTGCACTCCGTCCAGATGCGGCTGTGGCGCATAACAAATAAAGAACTGACTGCCACCGGTGTTGCGTCCGGCGTGAGCCATGGAGAGCACGCCTTTTTCGTGTTTGGTCGTGTTGGTAGCCGTTTCGCAATCGATAGTGTAGCCAGGACCGCCTGTGCCGTTGCCGACCGGGCAGCCGCCTTGAGCCACGAAGCCCGGAATCACGCGGTGGAAGCTCAGGCCGTTATAGAAGCCGCTGTTGGCCAGCTTTTCGAAATTTGCTACCGTATTTGGAGCTTCTTCAGGGAGGAACTGGATTTCAACGACTCCGCCGTTTTCAAGCACAATTTTACCTTTTTTCATCTATTGCACACCCCGTCCATCAAATTTGGCGCCCGGAGGATGGATTACGTTCCGTCCGGACTGCTGTCAGAGAGACATCAGACTCCAGTGTACTATGAATCCCGGCGCTTGGCAAAGTCTTCTACATTCATTACACTAGCGTACGGCTGCTCACACGTGCAGGGATCAGATCGTTGCGCACCAGGTCCTCATGGCTCTCGCGGCGCACGACAAGCTCTGCCTTGCCGCCCATGGCGAACACAACCGCAGGGCGGCGAATCCGATTGTAATTACTGGCCATCGAGTAGTTATAAGCGCCGGTGGATGCCACCGCGAGCAGATCACCGCTCTTGACCCTTGGCAGCTCGACATCCCAGATCAGCATGTCGCCGCTCTCGCAGGCCTTTCCGGCGATGGATACCGTTTCCTCGTCCGGATCATTGGCACGGTTGGCCAGCATGGCCTCATATTTCGCCTGATAAAGGGCAGGTCTCGGATTATCCGTCATGCCTCCATCGACTGATACATATTTACGCACCTCGGGAATATCCTTAATGCTTCCGACCGTATAGAGCGTGGTCCCTGCATCACCAACGATGCTGCGGCCCGGTTCGATCCAGATTTCCGGCAGTGTGGCGTTAATGCCGGCAAAATGGGTTTTGACCGCTTCGGCAATAGCTTCCACATAACGGGATACCGGCAGTGGCGCATCCTCGTCCGTATAACGAATCCCGAAGCCGCCGCCAAGATTAATGACCTTGAATTCCGCTCCGAGCTCTTCTTTTACCAACCTTGTAAATGCGGCCACACGCTCGGCGGTAACCTGGAAGCCATCCACCTCGAAGATTTGGGAACCGATATGGGAATGAATGCCGAGCAGATTCAACTGACTTTGCTGAAGCGCCAGTTTGACCGCCTCCATGGCCGCCCCGTTGCCGATATCAAATCCGAACTTGGAGTCGGTCTGGCCTGTCGAGATGTATTCATGCGTATGGGCTTCTACACCTGGCGTCACACGGAGCAGGATATTGGCCCGCATATTCCGCTCGGCAGCAAGCGACTGCAGCAGGTACAACTCGGTCAGGTTATCCACGACAAAACAGCCGATCCTGGCGTCCAGCGCCATTTCCAGCTCTGCAGGCGTTTTGTTATTTCCGTGGAAATGAATCCGCTCAACCGGAAACCGTGCCTGAAGAGCCGTATACAGCTCACCGTCCGACACCACATCCAGGGACATGCCCTCTTCCGCGGCCAGGGCGCACATAGCCACTACACAGAACGCCTTACTTGCATAGGCCACCTGAAAAGAAAGCCCTGTCGCGCGAAAAGCTTCGATAAATTCACGGCAGCGGCGGCGGACCAGCTGCTCGTCAACGACATATAGCGGTGTGCCGAATTGCTCTCTCAGCACAGTCGCGTCACAACCGCCTATCTCCAAATGCCCATGGGCATTAATTTTGCTGGTACCATGTAAATACATATCCTGGGGCCTCTCTTTCCGGAACAGCGCTTATTCCAAAGAATGTCTACATTAGTATAGCAAAAAATGCGCGGCGGGCAACGGATTTTTATGCACTAATCCTGGTTTCAGCTTATCCTTCAACTGCCTCCCTCACGCTCCGGCATGCGTGTGGAATCACGCGGCTTGTTATATGACGGTCTCTTTTCATCCTCCATCACCGATTTGCGCACAAGGATGGACAGCATGCCCCTGGCGTTGAAAGGAATAAAAGGCCACATATACGAAGAATTGTAAGAGCGGTGTACCGTAAGCAGCACAAGAATAGCGGTTACACCGATCACAAACCCTTTTACCTTAAAGGCGGCCACCAGCACCAGCAGCACGAGCCGTATCAATCGGTTGGCAAGCCCCAGCTCATAGCTTGGCGTTGCAAACATGCCAATGGCCGCGATAGCCATATATAGAACCACCTCGTTAACGAACAGTCCGGTTTTGACGGCAACATCGCCGATCAGAATCGCTGCGATCAATCCCATGGCGCTGGCGAGAGGTGTGGGTGTATGTACAGCCGCCATTCTCATCAGATCCACCCCAAACTCAATCAGCAGAAATTGCAGGATCAGGGGCAGCTTCGCCGCCTTCTGGGGACCGATAAAATCGAGCACAGGCGGCTTCAGCTCAGGGCTGATCACCATCAGCATCCAGAGCGGAAGCAGGAACAACGAGGCAAAAATGCCGGCAAAGCGGATCCAGCGCAAATAACTCCCCATAAACGGAGACTGCCTGTTTTCCTCCGCATGCTGGCACAGATCAAAAAAGGTCGTCGGCAAAATCATGACGCTGGGGGATGTATCGACAAACAGAACAACCCTTCCCTCGAGCAGATGGGAGGCCACTACGTCAGGCCGCTCCGAATAGCGCACCAGCGGGTACGGGTTCCATTTCTTGCCGGTCATCGCCTCCTCAAGCTGCTTGTCAGCCAGCGGAATACCGTCAATGACGATCTTTTTGATTTTGGCCCTGACCGATTCCACCAGCTTTTTATCTGCAATATCATCGATATAGGCAAGACATACATCTGTTCGCGTGCGGCGGCCGACCTGCATCACTTCATATTTGAGCCCCGGATCACGCAGACGTCGCCGTACAAGCGCCACGTTGGTCATTAACGTCTCCGTGAAGCCGTCCCGTGAACCGCGAACCACGCGTTCAATGCTAGGTTCATCAGGTCCTCTTGACGGATACTGACGGGTATCGACAAGAATAACCTTGCGCTCTCCCTCGATAAAAAAAGCGCTCATCCCGGTTAGCACCTTATTAATGGCTGCTGACATCTGATCCGCCAGCTCTACCTGGACATGCGGGATAAAGCGTTCAAAATAGGAGTGCAAGGCATTTGAAGATAAGTCCTTTGGTGTCACATAACTGAGCCGGTCAAGCAGCTCGGTCAGAATCAGTGAATTCGCAAATCCATTTATAAAGAAAATGCCCACTTTCCTGCCGCCAAAACTCATTTCCCGCAGAACGACATCAAAAGATGCACCCAGTCCCACAGTATCCTCTAATGTCTTCTTGTTATCCTCCAGTCTGGTGGATATCGCATCGTCCCCCTGCCAATACAGCACAGATTCTTTGACATTATCGGAGATTTCATGATCAACCTTCTCCTGATGACGCTTGCGGGCTTCCGCATCTCCCCCGTCTCCGTTCTCCTGGCCGGCTGGCGGGTGCAGCACAGCCTCTGTATCTCCTTCATGCTGTGTAGTACGGTCCATTCGCTCTATCGCCTCCTCAGCTGTCCAATAAAGTTAGTATGAGAAAGCTGGCGGATTTTATCCTTAATCGGCAAGTTCTTTTCGTAGTGACTGACAAAGATATTCATTTAGGGACTGTCAAGAAACAACCACCCTAATAGAAATATCTAGAAGTAAAAAAGCACGGTTCGTTACAATCTGCTAGACTGAAAGAAACGTTCTCGCCAGGAGTTCAGTTTTCACCGTTACCCAGTGCGTATTCAGGTAAGCTTGTAGATTCAATACCGTTACACCGTCCACACCGAGTGCTCCCCCGTTTTGCACTACTCGTTTGTATGCAAGCCGAAGGTTATCTCTTTCCAGCCAGTTGTTCTGGTCTTCGCGAGAGGAAGCGGCACTTGTGCCGATGAAGAACTCGGCGCTCCAGCATACCCTAGCGGCTTCCTAGAGATGACGTCCATACTGGGCGCACTAAAAAAGCTGATACCGATAGAGTACCGACGCAGTTTGCCGCGTAGGATCTTTCCTCAATGTCTACAAAATGAGGTCTTGACCAAAGTATGCGCGATGGTTTTTCCTGTCTGAATATACAGTTGTGTTGATCAGGTCAATTAGCTCTAAATCAAAGGATTTTATTGTTCAACAAAATTGATGAGCAAATTCAACTGATCTACATTCTCAATGCCCCACTTCCGAATATCCCCCTTCGACTCATTGTCTGTCAAATAATCGAATGCCGGAGATAATTCCTGATGCCCACTATCAATGACTTCGAACAGATATGGAATAGCTGGAGTGCCTAACGCCTTTAATTGATCGACTTTCTCAGTATCGCTGATCGGTTCATTGGCTATCCTTTTTACCTTGTTGGGAATTTCTTTAAGATAGGCCGTATATATCTTTAGAAATTCTTTTCCTGTATTCCAATCCGTCTCTTTTCTCATATCCACTTTCGATATCTGTTCAAGAGCTATGGCGTAGATATATTCTATTAAGCCATCTTGTTCTGAATTGTCTAACAACTGCTTCAGCTCAGGCAATGCAGCGACTCCTAAAGCAATAATTGCCTCGAAATCTTCGTTATTCTTTACATAGTCATACGGATTAGAATTAGCACTTATTTCCGATGAAGCCGGATTATTAATAGATTGTTGAATTTTGTTGATACTTGAATAAACCCGTTCATCTACATCTACTTGACCCTTAGAGCAAGAAGACAAAGAACCGATAATGACTATAGTAGCAATAACAACAGATATCTGGCGAACTATTATATTGAAAAAGAAAATAACCTTCCTCATCATTACATCCTTTCCAACAAAAATATACTATTTTATCCTACAATATAGCTCTATTTATTTAACATCTGTTTACTGCGTGGTTCATTACTAATCGCTTGCAGGCGCTCCATAATGTATAATGATCGCTCATTTCGATCTTCTCCAACAATGTGTTCAGCACTGTACTCATCCACAATTCGTCCATCACGGAATAGAACAACACGATCACCATATGTAGCAACATACGGATCATGAGTAACGATGAGCATCGATTGTCCAAGCTTATCACGCATATTGAGAAGCAATTCAAGTATGTCTGCTGAATTACGCGAGTCAAGATTGCCCGTTGGCTCATCAGCAAGCAGTATGGCTGGTTTATGGATTAACGCACGCGCAATAGCAACCCGCTGTTGCTGACCTCCAGACAACTCCGCTGGACGGTGCTTACCTCGTTCTGACAAACCTACTAAATGCAATATCTCCTCTGTCAGAGCGGTAATCTTCTTCTTTGGTTGACCTGCAAGAATTAGAGGCAGTGCTACGTTCTCTTCTGCTGTTAAAGCGCTAATAAGATTGAAGAATTGGAACACGAACCCAATCATATCCCGCCGATAATGAGAGACTTCTGGTTCGCGATAGAACTTCTGCCACTCACCATCCTTAACCTTGAGCTTACCTTCCGTAGGTGGTTCTAGTCCGCCTAGGAGCTGTAACAGCGTCGTCTTACCTGATCCACTTGGACCCATTAACATGACAATCTCTCCTGCTGCCAAGTCCAAGTCTACATGGTCTAACGCCACGACTTGATTCAGTTCTTGCCCATAAATCTTCGTAAGATTTCTTACAGCTAATATTGAATTTGAATCTCTCACGAGTACTCCCTCCCCATTACATCTTTTGTTCTACTGATATCGACGTTTATCCCACAACATCATATACGTTTTCCTCTTGATACCACTCTGCCTGTGCCTGAAACATCGCTTTATATTCACCGCCTAATTGGATCAATTCATCGTGATTTCCTTGCTCAACCAATACTCCATTCTTCAATACAAGTATACGGTCCGCTAGACGTGCGGGACCTAAGCGATGGGAGACCATAAATGCGGTTCTACCAGCAGCTAAACTTTGAAAGGTTCGGAATATTTCCAGTTCTGCTAATGGATCTAAGGCGGATGTAGGTTCATCAAGAATCAATATTTCAGCATCTCTAACAGTTGCACGTGCAATCGCTATTCGTTGCCACTGTCCTCCAGACAATTCAACCCCACCCTTAAACTCCGATCCCAGACGTGTACCCATCCCTTCAGACAAACGATGCACCATCTCGTTTAATCCTACTGCTGTCAATGCATCTAGCGTCTCATCTTGACTTAATTGTTTATGCATTGCCCCAAAAGCAACATTATCATGAATAGAATAGTTATACTGTACAAACTGTTGGAAAACTGCCGATACATGAGTCAGGTAGCTGTCTATACTGAAGTTTTGCAGTGCTTCATTGTCGATATAAATATTTCCTTGTGATGGTGAGTACAAGCCAAGTAAACAGTTCATGAGCGTCGTCTTGCCTGCACCATTCTCTCCAACAATGGCAATCGTCTCCCCACGCTTAACCGTAAAAGAAATATCCGTCAGTACTTTACGTTCCGTGTTCGGATAAGTAAAATGTAATCCGCTCACTCTTAATTGTTCATAGTGCTGGGGGAACTCTAATTCGCCTGTTGACTTAGAAGCCTCAGGAAGAGCTAAATATTGATACAAATGATTAATGAATGAGCTCATTTCCAACACTTGACCTAGATTCGCACCAATACTTCCCATCGTTCCTTGCACAATTACAACAGCACTCATTAACGCCACGTAATCCCCTAGTGTTAACACGTTTTTATTGATTTGCATCACAAGCATGATAGCTACCGCTAATGCAGAAAACTGCAGTATAAGCACACCTGCAATGCGCCCTCGTCCTTCTTTAGCATACTGCTTCAATACTTTATTACGAACACTAACAAATAAATGCGCCCAACGTTTGATCAATAAATCTCCTAACTGAAATATTCGAATTTCTTTTGCCGCGTGTTTGGACAGCATAAGTCGAAACGTATAATCGATCTCCCTGCCTTGTTGTGTCGTTGCCACTGCTAAACGATACCGTCTTTTCTTAGCTATCAGTAAAATAATAATACCAGGAAGGGTAGAGCTAATGAGTAATAGAGGCAGACTCCAATGAACGATATTCAACATCACTACGACTGTAAATAAGGAAACAACGTTACTAAATGAAGTAAAGGCACTGCGAATAACCTCCGCCCCGCTACGACTTAATGCTTGCGATACCATACTTAATTCATCATAAAATCGAGCATCTTCATAATAGTAGTAGGGAACATATAGTGATTTGCGTAAGACGCTGCGCTGTAGGCGAAAGTTCGTATCTTCCTTTGCAATATTAAACAGATATTCACTTGTCTCCGATAAAATGCTATTTATAATATTAAGTCCATATATCGAAGCAACGAGTAATAATACAGGCAACAAATTTGCAGTATTGGCAGTAGCAGTGCTAATGGCATCTATTGATACTTTCTGTAACCAAATTTGCATAGCGGGTATTGCCGAAATCAGTAGCATTAGTAGTACCCAGCATGTTACTGCCAACGGTCTTACTTGCCACATAACACTAACAATTCTCCATAAGTTATACAAGGAGGTTCTTAGCTCTATCTTGTTTCGATCAATTTTTGACTTCATAAAGGCTACGCCTCGCTACACTCTGGTTCTCTCGTTCTAATAGCTTATCTAAGAAGTGTTCAACCTTCCCCTTATTCACCGACTGACGTGCTACAATGACCCCTTGTTCATTTATTACATACGCAAATGGAAAGCGATGTATACGCCATTTCTTGACGACTTCAATATCTGAGACTATTCTAACAGCTGGCAATGCTCGTTCCGCTAAAGACCACATCATGCTCGCCTGTTCTGCATTCTTATCCAGAATAATCAATTTAATCGGCATGTGAGAATATGTCTTTGCTATCTTAGGTACAATCGCCATCATTTCACGGCAAAATGTGCATCCATAATCTACAACGAACAAGATAGTTTGGCGCTCCTCACCCGCTTCGTAGACAGTAGCAAACGGCTGCGCCTCACCGGTAGTAAGTGAATAAACAGGTATCGGCGGCATAGCGATCCCTGGTAGTAACCCTTCTTCTGCAAATTCTCGATGGGATAACCTCCATAACCGCACAAACAAGATGAATAATATAGCAATTCCTAGCCAAAGTGCTAACATTGATTGCTGCCAAATCGGCATAACGTATTCCCCCATCCGTTCCATTTACCATTCAATAGTACTGCCAGCACAACACCTAAACTTCCACAGTTACTAATGGATTGACTTCTCAAATGAATACACTGTTGCACACATACTAAGAACAAGTAACAACAGAGCAGGTAACAATATCAAGGTAACAAATTGTTGAAAAGAGATTGTAATCAAAAGAGACAACGATGGCTGTATTGACCAGATCATAACTGGTAATGCATAGATAAGATAGATGATATTCTGCACGATCCCTGCCTTACCCAATTTTGTACTCATCCATCTTCCATGACAACCGCAAGTCATATCTATCTTTCGCACTAATGCATAACGATGCAACCCGATAAAGCCTATAAATAGCACACTAACTACAATCGCTGCCATACGAGCCAAGTATCCAAATAAGATCAAGCTACCCGTTGCAAATTCTACACCTATGAGTAGAACAGCAATCAATTTATTCAGGTTGTTAGGGGTTAACTTTAGTAAGTTCATAATATCCAGCAGACTTCCTATCGATAATAGCTTCAATATTGCTGATAGCAACAACATCAAGCCAAGTGCAATTTGCATAATAAGTGCTAAATAATCCATAGACACCACCTTCAACTACTCGACCGTTAATTCCTCGCTAATGGAATTCAGTCCGATCTGTCTAGCATACAAGAGCGAAATAAGGAGCGATATCACGCCAACAACGATAATAGGTAGTACTATAGTGAACCAGCTTATCGTCCATCCATTGAATTCATCGGTCCCACTAAATAATCCGGCAATAATAAAACCACTGGCTATAATACCTATAACAATAGCTGTAATTGCATACAATAGTCCTTGTACGATCATCACAGATCTTAGCTTTGCCGTGGTCAAACGAATCGCTCGCAGTATGGCGTATTCCCTACGGTGTGCATGGAATGTTGCTCCAAGTGTATTCATAACGCCTACGATGCCAACTACGACAAATATTGCCATTACAGCCCACAAAATGGTGTATTGTTCTCTTGACTGCTCTGCAATAAGCAATAACTCTGAATCTAGATCAGTAACCTTGATCAACGGGTCATTTTCTAGTGATTGCTGTAATGCAATCCTTACATCAGCAATATTCGCACCTTCGCTAACTTGCACATATATAGTTTGGGGCGAAATCTCGTTAGATTTGTCGTTATTATCGCCTACAATCCATGATACCTTTGGATTGTGATTATCTACTAAAGCTAGCGTTTCATGTGTAATAAAAGATAGCTCTGTCACTCCGCTTACTGGTAACTCATATTTTTCTAACCTTTTACCTAGACTAGTTCTTTGCAAAGACATTGTGTCCCCTAAGGCTATTCCCATATGAGCAGCGTACTCAGGTTGTATTACAATCCCCGATGGTAATTCGTTATTACCTAACTTCATTAATCCCATCTGCTGCATCAGCTTGAAATCCGTCTTCGCAACTCCTAACCATTCATACTCATACGTATCATATAACGGTATACCTTTAAGAAACTCAGGATGATTACTGTTAAGCTTCAACCATTTCGGATCAGCTCGCTTATAATCCATATCTGCAAGTAGGACACTTTGGAATGATCCTACTGGTAATGCCTTATCAACTCCTTTTACTTGACGAACTTGCTCTAATACTTTAGAAGACATTGCATCACGGTTCGTCTCAATCACAATCGGCGTAATGTGCTTATGTATTACTTGTTCCGTATTTGCACGGTTGAGATTGTCTATAAATGTTGGAATAGCAATGAAGGCTGTTACGATGCTTGCTAATAGCATAACGATAAAAGAATTTTGCCTGCGTAATGCTACGAATTGCTTCGTTGCATAATAAGCTTCAGCAATAGCAAACTTACGAATGAACCAACCACTGATGCGAGAGATGATAGGAATCATATATCCCGTGCCAAGAATACATCCCCCTGCTGCTAACAACCCACCAATAAGAGTAAATAGCAAACGTGCACTACTAAATATATCTAACCAGGCTAGACATAATATTACACACCCGCTAACTAACACACTTCCTGCAATCCAAGCATTAGATCTGTTTAATCTCTCCTGTTCGCTATGCCGAACAGCAACAAGTGGGGCAGCAGCAGAAGCAGTGACGGCAATCCTTATGACGGATACCGTCAATATCAACCAGCCGAGCACAGCAATCGTAACGACTACTCGCCAATCAATCTCCACATTGTTCACTGCAATGCCCATCATCGAATCAATAAACTTCGTTGAGATATTGCAGAATAGAATACCTACACCAACACCCGACACAACGCCTAGCAAATTCAACACCACTGCTTCCATCATGACCATTTTATAGATAGCTCGTTTACTAGCCCCAATCATCCGAAATATCGATAATTCCCTTACACGTCCAAGCAACATAAGTTTAAAGCTGCTAGACAAGAACAATATACTGACTAGCAATAATATACTACCTAACCCGATAGCAATAAATCTAAGCATTGTACGTTGCTTAATTACAGTATTATTCTGTGAACGCAGCGCTATATCCATATTCTCATCAATTTCTGATCGGATCGTTTCCTCAACAGCCTTATCGGATATGCCGTCTGCTATATCAAGATATACGGTATTGGCAACTTCACCCAATGAGTACTCTTGGCGAATAGCATCTATATTCACAATTACTGCTGCAGGACCTGATGTATAATTAGGAATAATTTCACCAACGATCTTTTTCAGAACAATGTCATTATTCATGGAGAACTCCTTAGTGTCTCCCTGTTTCACCCCCCAACGTCTGGCTACCTCTTCGGTAATCACCATCTCGTCGGGCTGTAAAGTTGTGGTGAATCCATAGAATTTCCGTATTAATTCATTAGGCTCGACTGCAACATAGTTAATAGCATCCTTCTCTCTAGCTGCATAATCATATCTATTTGTCGCAAGCTCTGGGAATAAGATGGCCACACCTGAATCAATGACACCATCCATGTTTCTTAATTTGGAAATCTCCTCTTTCGTCAGTAACTTCTTGCTATTTATATTTTTCCAGGGATTATATCCCGCAACTATATCGAATGTTCCAACTTTCTTATCTATAGTCTTTTGCACGGAACGCTCCATAGAAACGTACAACGTACTTATAACGATAATCAGACCGAAGCTAACAGCAATACCGATACAAGTTAGGAGAAGCCGCTGTTTCTTAGCAAATAGCATCCTCATTGCTATCCCAAATGTTGAGCGTTTCATCATTGACCTCCTATTTAATACTTGAGCAATTTGCATAAATCCAAAGTGCGTCTTTCAATCAGCAAGATATAGATAGAAATGGTTCTATTCGTCTATATCTTATATCCGGGAGATAGCCAAATCGAATTATGCCGAATTAATAAGACCCACTATTTCGCCAAAATTCACCAGATCGGCGCTATAAATTTCTGATTGTTCATGATATATTTTACCTTTGATAATCGTGCGTATCCAAGCTCTTTATCCTGCAACAACTATGCATATAACTACAGCCACCTGCACAATACACAATGCTAGATTCCCCCATGCATGACGAGCAGTAATTACACTTGGTGCATTCATCTTGAAGCAACCACAGCCATACGGAAAACTTCTTCCCATATTCATAAACATTAACAGAATAAAAATAAACTGTAAGCTAGCTCCTAAAATGAACCCATACAGCCGTGTCCAGGGCATTAAAATCCACACTGCTGTCAATAATTCAGCGACAATCAGTAATGGTGCCAATTTTGTTGCTATAAATGGTGGCATGTGGTACGTGCCTAATTGATACTCACTCACGATATAACTGAACGTATACGGTGTACGCAATTTCTGCGTAGAACTTTTATAGTATAAAGCAGCTATAACAATTGACACCATCCAAATCATAATGCTAATGATCATGATGCAATCACACCCAACTTATTCTTTATAAACTGTTGAATAGCAGTAATATCCTGATCAATATGCATTTGATGAATAAACATCTGTTCATCATATTGATCATCCGTATTGACTGCTACGACACAAGGAAACTTTTTGATTTTTAACATTTGAGCAATCTCCATCCGCTTACTAAATATAATCTGTCCGTCAAATACTAACAATTCTAGTCCTTGTTGTTCAATCATCTGCTTCAGAGGCTCAATCCACTTTGCACAATGAGGATAACCAACCACGTCCAGACAAAATATAAACCCACAAAATCCCTTTTGTAACTTTGCCTGAATAGCATCTACTGATGGCAAACCCAGCACATATTGTTGATGTTCCCTAACCTTATGAAGTAGAGCAACATATAACAGAACGGAACACACGCCCGTTACTACGATTGAGATTGCTACCGCCACCTACTCATCTCCTAATACTACAATTTTTTATATTTTTAATGCACTAGATCTACTCCGATTTGCTCTTCCAGCTTATACAGCCACAACTCAAGTGTAAGCAAGACCCACATGTCTTCTCTCACTACCATTCCATGTCGAAATTTATATAACGATTGTAACCATTCTTGATGGGGTAATATGTTCAGTATTCGGATCCTGCCCTTAGATGCTACATGGATAACTTCGTTCCATACTTGTTTCAATCCCTCATGTGTAAGTGGGAGATGCTTCGTTTTGTTCTTACGTTCCATAATTTGCTGAGGTAAGTACTTACCCATTGATTTACGCAGCAATGGCTTAGTCATATCACCTTGGAATCGCACTTCTCCTGGCACGCGAAATAAAAATTCGATTAGCTCGCGATCAAGAAATGGGTGCTGCATCGTTACCCCATACTTCGCAGATAACACTCGATCCATAAACAAGTGAGCCATCGTACCTTTAAACTGTTGGTAGTACTCTTGTTGATTGTATGATGGAATATGCTTAAGTTCTTCTATGAACTGGCTATGTTTATGTTTGCGCAGTTCTTTAGCCCAACCTCTGCCTATTAAAGGTCCTATACCGTAATGAACAAGTAGCTTTGGAACTGAAAGTCTGTATCTGCTCGCTAACTGTGATGCTTCTTTAACAGCAAGAGATATTTTACCTGAATGCAACATATCAGCTAGCGTTGGAAATGAACCTGTCAGCAGATGATCGCTGCCATAGCCCGTGAAGATTTGCTTAGCCCCCGCAGTAGAAGCGCAACGGATTAGAGAGCCTGTAAAACTTGCAGTAGCTGCTGTAACAGTAGGTTCATATGTCCATAAATATCCATTTGGGAAATGGTTAAAAGTCCCGTAATCATCACAAACTTCAAAGACAACATCCTCTCGACTATTGTAATGGTCTAGTGCAGCGTAAATATATTCACGCTCGTCACACTCATGCCAACGGTCAAAGACACCACTTACTGGAATTGTATTTACCGTTGGTATCTCCGTTCTCGCGATGCCATACAGTAATGTAGAGTCAAGACCACCACTCATCATGACCGCATGTTTTACCGAAGGGATCATTCTTCGTTTCACAGAATTCACCATTAACTCACGGAAATGCGACTCATACTCGCCAGCATTGCGATAACGTAATTCTTCACATTGATCATATAAATTCCAGTATTTAAATGTATTCACATTACCAGCAGTTGCCTCTAACCAAGATGCACTTGGTAAGCGATACACATTGCTATACGGTGTATTTTCTTTATCCATATGACCATTATATAGATAAAAATCCATTAAATAGTCGGTATTTATCTGTTCAAGCGAGAAGACATCCTTCAGCAGACAGAGATCACTGGATATCCATAATGTGTCTTGCTGCTGTGCCCAAAATAACGTGCGCATCCCAATATGATCTCGTACAGCAGTTGCCTTGCGCCCGTGTTCATCCCAAATGACAAAAGCAAACTCACCTAAGAAATCGTAGACTATATTGATACCGTGCAATAGTATAAGTTCTAGAGCAAGCTCCAAATCATTGATGTATTCAGTCGTTCGCGTATGTAATTCGGTGAGTCGTGTTAGTAGGACATCTCTATTATCTAAACGAATATCACCAATGATGGTCTGTTGATTATTATGCACTGTACACATATGCTGTGGCATATCGGTCGTTGACGATTCCATGACTAGCGCACAAATTGCTGACTCATGGTGAAGCTTAGTACATAGTTGGTTATAAGGAGTGCGTATCGATTCTACAAGAATGTGCTCACTGAAAGGGGACATCGTAGTTCCGTCCAAATTAATAGCAGCTACAAACCACCTCATCTATATTTCCCCTCCTTCCGTCGAAAGGATGATCTGAAATTGATCGGTATATTGAGGATCTTCATTCATATTGTGTCCGTTTAGCATTAACCATGCATGAGCACCGAATGGCATCTTTCGAACGCCGACAACTAACTCTACGGGTAGATGAAATTTCTTCCGTAAATATTGATAACCGAGAAAAGAACGATGCATACATTGCGCAGAACGGGGATACACAGTGCAAACATAATCAATGGTCATCAACAACTTATTAATTTCTTCTTCAATATGATGTGTTTCCTTCACTTTTTGTACATCGGCTGATACTAGTGGATAACGCTTCACATGTCTTTTGAACAATTTTTCAAATCCGACCACCTGTAAGCCAAGATCGATTTTAAATAGTGAGACATAGAGTTTAACAAATTCCAATTTACTCATCATATTCACCTCATCTTAATGAGCTTGCTTCGTTTCAGTTCAGTGATAAAGTTCTCTATGTCTATATGTAACTGTTGCTTAGAAACATCAGCATATTTTTGCTGTAACAGTATAATAAGAGCATCCATATCAAGACCAGATTCAATACCACTCCAAATATCAGCACCAATCTCATCTATGCCATAGAATAGACCACGTTTTGTATCAAACAAGACTTTCTCCCCATTTTCATCAACAGCTCTAACATATGGATTAATCTTCATTGATTTTCGCTCACCCCAATGAATAATATCAATTAACATACAATATGTATCGTTAACACATGCAGGAATATTTCCCCTACATGTGTTAACGGACTTCTTAATCTTCCGACGGATAGTAAAATGAAGTGCGACGGGTAAAAAAGAATAGGCTCATGCTGATTTCGTGTAAAATAGGTCTGTTACAGATTGTCGGCGATTGACAAGCTGTATGTATCAGGAGATTGTCCTTGCCACTGATGAAGAATTGACCGAGATTACCCGACTTATTAATAACCGTCCTCGTAAATGTCTGGGGCGGTCGCCCGCGCACAAAGCTTTCATGGGTGAACTGTCGCGCATAGATTGACAATCCATCATCCACAATCGAACGTTAGCAGTTAGAATGGTTAGCACACGTATCCGGAGGATCTTTGATCGCACAAACAGTCTCATAATTGCAATTAGCTCGGTCCAAACAATTTTTCTGCAGATACTCATGATAGCCTGTCTTATCAATTGTGATGTTCTCCACCCCCCAATCACAATCTCCCTGAATAAGATCCTTTGACTTTCCGAATTTCACCAACTTCGGTGTTGCATAAACCTGGTTGAACACTTGCATTCCCTCCCTATAATTGATTTTATTGTAGCCATATACAATTAAATCTAGCTACTTCCTTACTCTATCATTATCTGCCAATATATTCAATGTTTTTTGCCAAAATTTTGTTTTATTTGTCAGATACAAAAGTCAAGTCACCAATTATTGGATTCTGTTAAGACAAGAAAAACAAAAAGACCTCCCGTATGGAAAGTCTTTTAAAAATACTGCAATATGGAAAATTATCATGTACCTGCCCCATGACCTAGTGTTGCTACAATATGGACCGTCGTTACAACTACAACTACAAAGCTATTCGTAACCCAGGATAACCAAATGCTTTTTCGCATTAATTTGATTCACCTCACTTGACAGCAATTTGAATTTTTTCTTTTCGTCCTCATTCGCCCATTCCCGATCCATTTCAAATAGTGTCAAACAGTTAACCATATTCCGCACGCTGTTGATATAAACAGATACATTCAAACCATCCAGTATGAGATTTATTGCATTACTATGGCCCCTTTTGAATCGATATACTCCTAAATCGCTATAAAATTGGACTATTTTTTCCTTCATCACAGAATTGTTATATGGACCATATTTCCCCTCCATTTCAATAGATGGAATTTGCTTCGGAAAGCGATCCAATATGTGATCAATATCAAAATCATAGCGATTAGCCGCTTTGACCATATAGCCCAACGCAATAAAAATTTCCCCCGGACGACTGGCTACAAAATCCGCATATTCCCCTAACGCCTCGGCTTCGCCAGATAATACCCGGTACAGATATCTGTTGGCGGTTGCCCATTCAGAAAATTGGTGAATGTACCGACGTGCTTCTTCGTCATTCTCACGTATCCACAATTCTGCTCGCTCGCACTTCGAAACATAACTTAGAGCCCCATCGAAATCCTGGAGTTCCTCACAGACAGTGGATCGAGCAAGCCAACCATCCAAAATATAGAAATAGAATGGGCGTTTTGGCTTTCGTTCAGTTGAGGGCCGTTCATACTCGATTCTCAGCATTTCCACTGCTAGTTCATCTACCTTTTTCCACTTATGAGCGGTTATCATAACATTCATCAGATCTTTCAATGCATCGAGCTGGTCCGCTTCATCCAAACGACTCACGTAGTTTTCAAACAAAAGAGCCGCTTTCAAGTTTTCTTCCAAATCGTCTGTCAATGAAATCTGAAACAACCGATAACGGCAAATGGCCAATCTTTCTGAGTGCTGGAATCTTTCCGCTTCACTCACCTGGGTATAAATAATCGCCGCAGCTTGCCTATGTTCAGAAGCGAATAAAGCTTCCGCCACATCAAATAAAACGGAAGTGTATGACAGATCATCCAACAATCGATGAACCATCCGTTCGATCAAATCTAAGCGGTTCAGCTCTGCACACCGGAAAATAAAAGGTCGAATCCGCCGCATGCTTGTGGTAAAAGCAAAGCATTCCTCTACATAGGATTCAAACAAAAAATCTTCAGGCAATTCCATCGCTGATGTAATCAACTCTAACTGTCGGAATGAAATAGGCTTCGTGCCTTGCAGAATCCGACTCAACGTACCAGCATTCACATCTGAAATAAGTGAAAATTGAGTGAAACTTAAATTATGTTTCCGCATGTATGTACTGAGTGTTTCACGAATTGTATTGTCTGACTTCAAATCAGACTCACCCCCTTATACTACACAAACAAAAACCAAAATTTAGTGCTAGTTTATAGATTATAGTATACACCAAATTGAACAGCGGTCAACAGCATATATACGTCAAATTTGGACACCAAAAAGCGAAAAATGTGATGAAAAAGACATGTGCACACCTGGGGCGAGCCGTGTGTGCACATGTCCGGAAATATATTATTTTTCTGCGGCACTCTGTTACTGGGCGATCTGATCCTTGATGGACTGCAGTATTTTTTTCTCGAGACGCGATACCTGCACCTGTGATATGCCAAGCCTGCTGGCAACCTCAGACTGGGTCTGATCCCGGAAATATCGAAGATAGACGATGAGCCGTTCCCGCTCGGTCAGCCCCCCGATCGCTTCATTCAGTGCAAGCTTGTCAAACCAGCGTTCCTGGGACTCGTCCGCAATCTGGTCCATGAGCGTAATGGGGTCGCCGTCGTTTTCAAAGACAGTTTCATGAATGGATGTAGGCTGTTTGTTGGCTTCTTGGGCGAAAACGACATCCTCCGGCGACACCCCAAGCTCTTCGGCGACCTCCTTGATGGTTGGCAGACGATTCAGCTGCTTGGAGAGCTCGTCCTTTTTTTTGCGGACCTTATTGGCCATTTCCTTCAGAGACCGGCTTACCTTCAGTGTTCCGTCATCTCTGAGAAAGCGCTGAATTTCGCCAATGATCATCGGCACGGCGTAGGTTGAAAATTTGACATCATAGCTGAGGTCAAACTTGTCAACCGATTTCAAGAGGCCGATACATCCGATCTGAAACAAATCCTCCGGCTCATATCCGCGGTTCATGAAACGCTGCACCACAGACCATACCAGCCGGATGTTGCTGTTCACCAGCTTGTCACGGGCACTGTTGTCGCCTGACTGGCTTAAGGCAATCAGTTTTTTGACTTCGCCATCATCCAGATAAGTGTTAGTACCGCGCTTGATTTCAGCATTCATAGGCCCAACCCCTACCTAGTTATATAAAGCTTTCTTGGATTCGATCCTCTTCTTCATCCGAATGACCGTTCCCCCATTCAGCTCGCTGGTCACCTCAAACTCATCCATAAAGTTTTCCATGATGGTGAAGCCCATGCCTGACCGCTCCAGCTCCGGCTTGGAGGTGTACAGCGGCTGCTGCGCAAGCTCCAGATCTTCAATCCCCTGACCCGAATCCTCGATCACCAGCATGACTGTATCCCCGTCGATGATCGCCCTGATCGTTACCGTGCCTGCGGGATCATTATTGTATCCGTGGATAATGCAATTGGTTACGGCCTCGGAGACGACTGTTTTCAGATCGCTCAGCTCGTCCATGGTAGGATCGAGCTGTGAAATAAAAGCCGCCACCGCTACGCGCGCAAAGGACTCATTTTCCGATTTGGCCGCAAACTGCAGCGTCATGAAATTGCTCCCAGCCGTTTCTGTCATGACACAACCTCCATTCCCGAGAGAGCCACCTCTTCATTCTCGTAACAAGTCATGATTTTGAACAGTCCTGACATTTCAAGCAGCCTGTATACAGCAGGAGTCGCATCACATACCGCCATTTTTCCGTTTTTTTGCTTAAGGAGCTTATAGCGTCCAAGAATAACGCCCAGCCCTGAGCTGTCCATGAACTGCAAATCTTTAAAATTCAGAACGAGATGCTCGCACTGCCGGCGTATAATCGCCTCATCCAGTTGTGCCCGCACCTGATCTGAAGTATGATGATCCAGCTCACCGGCCAGTCTGGCAATCAGTACCCCCCGCTGAAACTCTATCTCCACTTTCAGCCTCATGTTTGCTTCACTCTCCTCCCTGACTTGGACAAGGATTTCTACGAGCCAATGGTAGAATCCTGCCCTCCGACAAAACTAGAAAAAAACTGTGCCCAATCTACAAAAGCATCCTCTGCGGGCGATCCATGTCAGGAAAACAGTTCGGAGGTGGTGCGTTTAAACAGTCTCCACCAGCCTGCCTTGTCCACAGCGACCGGAGATTGCAGTTCGAATTCCTTCAGCTTGACATTATTTTGATAAACAATCAGCTTGCCAACCACTTCTCCTTTTTTGAGCGGCGCTTTGATCCCGCTGTTCAGCTTGACTTCGTGACGCATCTCCTCTTGACGGCCGCCCTTTTTGACGAGAACGCTGTAAGGCTGTTCCGCTTTTATCGTAAGCTCCGGAACAATCCCTTTTTCAATGTTCAGCTTGCCGATCACGTCACCCTGGTTATACAACGATTTCATGGCATATTGGGAAAACGCATAATCAAACATGGAGGCGATCTCACTGTTGCGGGTTTTGGTGTTGGGCTCCCCAAGCACCACCGCCACAACGCGCATTCCATCACGCACGGCGGTGGCGGAAAGGCAGAATTTCGCTTCAGACGTATATCCCGTTTTCAAGCCATCGGCTCCTGTATAAAAACGGACCAGCTTGTTGGTATTGACCAGCCAGAACGGTTTTTCGCTGCTTTTGCGCAAATAGTCCTGATACGATCCGGTATATTTCGTAATCTGCGGATATTTCAGCAGCTCGCGGCTCATTAAAGCAATGTCATGTGCAGAGGAATAATGATCCTTGGCCGGCAGACCATTGCAGTTGGCAAAATGGGTATCATTCATGCCAAGCTCCTTGGCTTTGTCGTTCATCAAACGCACAAATGCCTGCTCAGACCCCGCGATCTTCTCCGCCATCGCTACGGAAGCATCATTGCCAGAAGCCATGGCGATCCCCTTGAGCATTTCCTCAACGCTCATTTCCTCGCCCGGCTCCAGGAAGATCTGCGACCCGCCCATGGAAGCCGCATATTCACTGGCCCGGACAGGATCCGTCAGCTTCAGTTTCCCATTCTCCAGCGCTTCCATCGTAAGCAGCATCGTCATGATTTTCGTGATGCTCGCCGGAGGCAGCTTGTCATGGCTGTTTTTCTCGTAAATAATCGTGCCGGTATACGCATCCATCAGGATGGCAGAGCCGGATTGAGGCGCCAGGGATACATCGGCTTGCTGTACGGCTCCTTTCTCTTCGGCAGAAGCTGGCGGCAGCAGACCGGCGCTGATGCAGAATACGAGCAATAAAGATAGACTGATTTTTTTCATGTTCGGTACCTCCCTACTAACATTGCGGAAGAACGCCGGTTGTCGGAATCGGACGGCGTCTGCCGTATACTGCTATCCATTGTCGTCAATCGTCCAGCAAATTATTCCAGCCAAACGGGAATGTGCACAAAAAAAAGCGTCCGGACCATCAAGCAAGCACTGCAAAATCTATGTAATGCCGCTTCATGTCAACGCAATATAGATTTGTATGCTCTTTGATGTACAAAGGCCAACACTTTTATAAATAAGCGAGAATAGATTACTATGTGGAACTTTTAAGGAAACGTCTATCGATGTACTTTCACAGAAAACAGCCCCGCCAGCTCCCCTCAAAAATCATACATTCTTTAATCTTGAGGTTGTCTTGAACGATATGAGTTCCATATGATTCCTCATTATTCATGGGGAATTCTATTTTAGTGAAAAAGGGGATGAAGGAGGACAAGCAAATGTCGCAATCCAATCTTCCTAATATAACCCCGGTTATATCCGTCACCAGAGATGATGCTATTAACCTGCTGTTATCTTCTATAGCTCTCGAAGAGCTTGGCTTAAGCCATATCCTTAATGCGGAAGGCGAAAAAATACAGTATGTGCTTGGAACATTGCCGGGCATAAGCGGACTGTCTCCTACAGTGAGCGAGCTTTTGTCTGTCAATGATAGTGTCAGCAACGTGCTGAAGGAAGCAACTAAAAAAGAGTTGGTCCTACAGAACAAGCTGGAAAGTATTTTGTCCCAGCTTCCGGGCGAGTTCCTGTTTTATGTGAATGGACCAAACGGTTCAGCTACGGTGAGAGATGGGGAAAGTATTAACTTTTTTTCCGATACGCTGCAAATCGAGGTCACGAAAGGGTCGGCAAATGTCCGTATAGAAGGGCCAATATCGGCGACGGGGGCCACGGGCAGTACTGGAGCTACAGGTGATACTGGCGTGACAGGAGCTACGGGTGGCACTGGCGCGACTGGAGTCATGGGCGATACCGGACCGACCGGAGCCACGGGCGCGACCGGCGCTACGGGAGCCACCGGAGCCACAGGCGATGCCGGGGCCACGGGCGATACCGGAGCCACGGGCGACACCGGAGCCACAGGCGACACTGGTGCTACTGGAGCCACGGGTGACATCGGCGCGACGGGAGCCACAGGCGACACTGGCACGACGGGAGCCACGGGCGCAACCGGGGCTACAGGCGATACCGGACCTACCGGAGCTACGGGCGACACCGGCGCGACTGGAGCCACAGGCGACACTGGCACGACCGGAGCTACGGGCGACACCGGCGCGACGGGAGTCACTGGCGACACTGGTGCTACTGGAGCCACGGGCGACACTGGCGCGACGGGAGCCACGGGCGGCACTGGCGCGACGGGAGCCACGGGTGACGCGGGCACGACCGGTGCTACGGGCGATACCGGCGCTACGGGAGCCACCGGAGTCACGGGCGATACCGGCGCAACCGGAGCCACGGGCGATGCCGGGGCGACTGGAGCCACAGGCGATGCCGGGGCCACGGGTGTCACTGGCGCGGGCGACACCGGCGCTACCGGGGCCACGGGCGACACCGGACCTACCGGAGCCACGGGCGACACCGGACCTACCGGAGCCACGGGCGATACCGGCGCGACGGGAGCCACGGGTGACACCGGGACAACGGGAGCCACGGGCGCAACCGGGGCTACAGGCGATACCGGCGCTACGGGAGTCACGGGCGACACGGGAGTCACGGGCGACACGGGAGTCACGGGCGACACGGGTGCTACTGGAGCCACGGGTGACATCGGCGCGACGGGAGCCACAGGCGACACTGGCACGACCGGGGCCACGGGCGACACCGGACCTACTGGAGCCACGGGCGATACCGGGGCGACCGGAGCCACGGGTGTCACTGGCGCGACCGGGGCCACAGGTGACACCGGACCTACCGGAGCCACGGGCGACACTGGTGCTACTGGAGCCACGGGCGACACTGGTGCTACTGGAGCCACGGGCGGCACCGGAACGACGGGATCCACAGGCGACACTGGCGCGACCGGCGCAACGGGCGATACGGGAGCCACGGGTGTCACTGGCGCTACGGGAGCCACGGGCGACACCGGAGCTACCGGGGCCACGGGCGACACTGGCGCGACCGGAGCCACGGGCGACACTGGCGCGACCGGGACCACAGGTGACACAGGCGCAACGGGTGCCACGGGCGACACCGGCACTACTGGGGCCACGGGCGACACTGGCACGACGGGATCCACGGGCGCTACTGGAGCCACAGGCGACACCGGACCTACGGGAGCCACAGGCGATACCGGGGCGACCGGAGCTACGGGAGCTACGGGAGCTACGGGTGTCACTGGCGCGACCGGGACCACAGGTGACACGGGCGCAACGGGTGCCACGGGCGACACCGGCACTACTGGGGCCACGGGCGATACTGGCGCGACGGGAGCCACAGGCGACACCGGACCTACCGGAGCCACGGGCGACACGGGCGCGACCGGGGCCACAGGTGACACTGGCGCAACGGGAGCTACGGGCGATACTGGCACGACGGGAGCCACGGGTGACACCGGGACAACGGGAGCCACGGGCGACACCGGCGCGACCGGGGCAACTGGTGATACCGGCGCGACCGGGGCCACAGGTGACACTGGCACGACGGGAGCCACGGGCGACACCGGCGCGACCGGGGCCACAGGTGACACTGGCGCAACGGGAGCTACGGGCGATACTGGCACGACGGGAGCCACGGGCGACACCGGCGCGACCGGAGCTACGGGTGTCACCGGTGCTACCGGAGCCACGGGTGTCACTGGCCCGACCGGGGCCACAGGTGACACCGGACCTACCGGAGCCACGGGCGACACCGGTACTACTGGAGCCACGGGCGATACCGGCACGACCGGAGCCACGGGCGACACGGGCGCTACTGGAGCCACGGGCGACACCGGCGCAACCGGCGCGACGGGCGGAACTGGAGCAACCGGGGCTACGGGAGCTACGGGTGCCACAGGCGCGACCGGGACCACAGGTGACACTGGCGCAACGGGTGCCACGGGCGACACCGGCGCGACGGGAGCTACGGGTGACACTGGCGCGACCGGGACCACAGGTGACACCGGACCTACCGGACCTACCGGAGCCACTGGCGCAACCGGGGCTACAGGCGATACCGGCGCTACGGGAGCCACGGGCGACACCGGCGCGACCGGGGCCACAGGTGACACTGGCGCAACGGGAGCTACGGGCGATACTGG